>NZ_BAAALS010000027.1:0-92791 GCF_039528415.1 Luedemannella helvata | reverse complement strand
CATCTCCGGCGCGGTCGCGGCCGGGGCGCCGGATCCGCCCGCGGTGGCCGCGCCCTTGCGGGGCCGGCGCGCGGCCGCGGTCGACCTGGGCCCGTACCCCACGAGGACGGGCGTGCGCCCGCCGTTGCCCTCGGCGTCGCCGGCCGGGCTGACCGGCGCGGGCAGATCGCCCGCGTCCGGATCGGTGTCGATCGCGATGATCGGGGTGCCGACCTCCACGGTCGTACCCTCCGGGTGGTAGATCGCGGCGACCTTGCCGGCCCACTTCGCCGGGATCTCCACGGCCGCCTTCGCGGTCTCCACCTCGACGATCGGCTGGTTGAGGGTGATCGTGTCGCCGACCTTGACCAGCCAGCTGAGGATCTCGCCCTCCAGCAGGCCCTCGCCGAGGTCGGGCAGGGGGAACTCCCGCACGCGCGTCACGGGCCTCACCAGCCGAAGGAGCGGTCGACGGCGTCGAGTACCCGGTCGAGGTCCGGCAGGTACTCCTCTTCGATGCGCGCGGGCGGGTACGGGGTGTCGTACCCGGTGACGCGCAGGACGGGCGCCTCCAGGGAGTAGAAGCACTCCTCGGTGACCCGGGCGGCGACCTCCGAGCCCAGTCCCAGGTTGCCGGGCGCCTCGTGCACGACGACGAGCCGGCCGGTGCGGCGCACCGAGTCGTACACCGGGGTCAGGTCGAGCGGGGAGAGCGAGCGCAGGTCGATGACCTCAAGCTCGCGGCCCTCCTCGGCGGCGGCCGCGGCGGCGTCGAGGGCGGTACGGACCATCGGGCCGTACGCGACCAGGGTCGCGTCCGTGCCGGGGCGCACGACCTTCGCCGCGTGCAGGGGGTACGCCCGTGACAGCGGGACGTCGACGTCGACGTCGGCCTTCTCCCAGTAGCGGCGCTTGGGCTCCAGGAAGATGATCGGGTCGTCACTCGCGACCGCCTGCTGGATCATGAAGTACGCGTCCGTGGGGTTGCCGCACACGACGACCTTGAGGCCGGCCGTGTGGCTGAAGTAGGCCTCCGGCGACTCGGAGTGGTGCTCCACCGCGCCGATGCCGCCACCGAACGGGATCCGGATGACGATCGGCAGCCGGGCGTGGCCCGCCGAGCGGAAGTGCATCTTCGCGACCTGCGACACGATCTGGTCGTACGCGGGAAAGACGAAGCCGTCGAACTGGATCTCGCAGACCGGACGGTAACCGCGCAGGGCCAGGCCGACGGCCGTGCCGACGATCCCGGACTCGGCGAGCGGGGTGTCGATGACCCGCTCCTCGCCGAAGTCCTTCTGCAGGCCGTCCGTGATGCGGAAGACGCCGCCGAGCTTGCCGACGTCCTCGCCCATGATCAGGACCCGCTCGTTGTCCTCCATGGAGCGGCGCAGGCCGGCGTTGAGGGCCTTGCCGATGGTGAGGATCTCACCCATGGTCAGTGCCCTCCCTCGAACGACGCGGAGTAGGCCACGAACCCCTCGCGCTGGGCGTCGACCTCGGCCGAACCGTGCGGGTACACGTTCTCGAACATCTGCGACGGCTGCGGGTCGGGCAGCGCCAGCAGGCGTTCGCGCAGGTCCACGGCGCGCCGGGCGGCCTCGGCGTCGACCTCGGCGAAGAAGTCGGCACCTGTGCCCTGCCTGGTCAGATAGGCGCGGACGCGGTCGATCGGATCCTTCGCCTGCCAGGCCTCGACCTCGCTGGAGATCCGGTACCGGGTCGGGTCGTCCGAGGTCGTGTGCGCGCCCATCCGGTAGGTGTACGCCTCGATGAGCGTCGGGCCGTTGCCGTGGCGGGCGTTGTCCAGGGCGGCGCGGGTCACCGCGTAGCAGGCCAGTACGTCGTTGCCGTCCACCCGTACGCCCGGGAAGCCGTAACCGGAGGCGCGCCGGTAGAGGGGGACCCGGGTCTGCCGGTCGGTCGGCTCGGAGATGGCGAACTGGTTGTTCTGGCAGAAGAACACGACCGGAGCGTTGAAGACGCTCGCCCACACGAAGGACTCGTTCACGTCACCCTGGGCGGAGGCGCCATCGCCGAAGTACGCGATGACCGCCTCGCCGTCATCGCCGCCGATCTTGCCGTCCTTGGCGACACCCATGGCGTACCCGGTGGCGTGCAGCGTCTGGGCGCCGATCACGATCGTGTACAGGTTGAACCGTTCGGCGATGGGGTCCCAGCCGCCGTAGTTGACGCCACGGAACAGGGCCAGCGGCTTGAGCGGGTCGATCCCGCGCACGTACAGCACGCCGTGCTCGCGGTACGTCGGGAAGACCATGTCCTGGGCTCGCAGCGCGTGGCCGGAGCCGACCTGCGCCGCCTCCTGGCCGAGGAGGCTGGCCCAGATGCCCAGCTCACCCTGCCGTTGCAGGGCGGTGGCCTCGGTGTCGAGCTTGCGCACGATGACGAGGTCGCGGTAGAGGTCGCGGATCTCCTCGTCGGTGAAGTCGACCGAGTACGTCACGCCGTCCGCGCCCGTGGACTGGGCCACGCGCTCGCCGGCGGGGGTGAGCAGTTGGACATACTCCGGTTCCGGGGGCGTGCCGCCAGCCGTCGGGCTGGGGGCGGCGGCTTTCGCGCCTCTCGCCATCCTGTCTCCCTGTCTTCGGTGCGCTGCTGCGGGGTGTCCGCGCGGCGCAACTGTGTGCCGAGTCCACGCGGTCCCCGGTAGGGGTGTGGCGCGTGGGGTCTCAGGGGCCCCGGCCACGGGACGTTGCTCCCGCAGGGTATGCGTCCAGCGGCGTCCCGTCACCGCTGGATCCAGCATCCCAGACGCGTGAGCCCGCACACAGTCCCTGGGACTGGTCCGCGATCGCTACATTGTCGGCCGGTCGGGTGCTTTTAAGGGAGGACACTCGCGATGGCCTATATCACCAGCCGCTTTTTTCTGCGTCACCTGCGCGGCGCGCCGACGAGCTGGGTCCGTCACCAAGCCAAGGGAAAGATCAAGCGGGAGGGCGTCGGGCTGTCGTTCTGGTACCGGCCGCTCGTCGCCGTGCTGTCCGAGGTACCGGTCGACGACCGCGAGCTGCCGCTGCTGTTTCATGCCCGGACGAGCGATTTCGCCGACGTGACCGTGCAGGCCACGGTGACGTACCGGATCGCCGACCCGGCGGCGGCCGCGCACCGGCTGGACTTCTCCATCGACCCGCGCCGGGGCGGCCCGCGCGGGCAGCCGCTCGACCAGATCGCCACCCTGCTGGCGGAGCTGGCCCAGCAGCCGGCGCTCGACCTGCTCGCCCGCGTCCCGCTCACGGAGGCGCTGACGGCCAGCATCAGCCCGGTCCGCGACGCGGTCAGCGCCGCGCTGGCCGCCGACCCGCGCCTCGCCGAGACCGGCGTGGCCGTGGTCAGCGCCCGGGTCGTCGCGATCCGGCCCGAGCCGGAGATGGAACGGGCGCTGCAGACCCCCACCCGGGAGGCCGTGCAGCAGGAGGCCGACCGGGCCACGTACGAGCGCCGCGCCCGCGCGGTCGAGCGCGAGCGGGCCATCGCCGAGAACGAGCTGCAGAACAAGATCGAGCTGGCCCGGCGCGAGCAGCAGCTCGTCGAGCAGCACGGCGCGAACGCCCGCCGCAAGGCCGAGCTCGACGCGGCCGCCGACCTGGTCGGCACGCAGGGCGCCGCCGAGCGGGCCCGGGTCGCCGCCGCGTCGGCCGCCGAGCAGGTGCGCGTCGCGGCCGCCGCCGACGCCGAGGCCCAGCGGGTCAAGCTGGAGGCGCAGGCCGCCGGGCGGCGGGCCGTGGGCCTCGCCGAGGCGGAGGCGGAGGCCGCCAAGCTCGCCGCGTACGCGGACCTGCCGGCCGGCGTACTCCAGGCCCTCGCCCTCAAGGAGCTGGCCGGCCAGCTGCCCTCGATCGGTCAGCTCACGGTCACGCCCGACGTGGTGACGGGGCTGGTCACCAAGCTGACCGGCGACGCCCCGCGATGAGCACGCTGGCGCCCCGCGTCGTCGTGGTGTCCCGGCCGTCCGAGCTGACCGAACTGCTCGGACGGCACGGGACCCGCGCGGCGGCGGCGTACTTCCTGCGCGAGCGGGGGCGCTCGCTCGACGAGGTCGACGCGCGGCACGAGGCCCTGCAGGCGGCGCTGACCGCCGTCGGCGGGGCGATTCCGGCCGACTGGCGTCGCGGGCACGTGTCGCGCGCCGACCTGCCGAGGTTCCTGTTCGCGCCCGAGGACGTGATCATCGCCGTGGGGCAGGACGGGCTGGTCGCCAACGTGGCGAAGTACCTGTCCGGGCAGCCCGTCATCGGGGTCGACCCGGAGCCGGGGCGCAACGCGGGCGTGCTCGTGCGCCACCAGCCGGGCTCGATCGCGCCGCTGCTGCGCGCGGCCGTCGCCGGCCGGGCCGGCGTGCAGCAGCGCACCATGGTGGCCGCCACCCTGGACGACGGGCAGCGCCTGCTCGGGCTCAACGAGATCTACTTCGGCCACCCCACACACCAGTCGTCGCGGTACACCGTGCGGGTGCCGGCCTCAGGTCAGGAGCGCCACTCGTCGTCCGGCGTGATCGTGAGTACGGGCACGGGCGCGACCGGCTGGACGCACTCGATCTCGCGGCAGCGCGCCGACGCGCCGGACCTGCCGGGGCCGGACGAGGCGGCGCTGTGCTGGTTCGTCCGCGAGGCATGGCCGTCGCCGGCGACCGGTGTCCGGCTCACCTCCGGCCGGATCGGGGCCGACCAGAAGCTCGAACTGCTCAGCGAGGCCGAGGCGCAGGTCGTGTTCGCCGACGGCGTGGAGTCCGACCACCTCGTGCTGGCGTTCGGGCAGCGCCTGGAGGTCAGCGTGGCGCCGCGCCAACTGCACCTGGTGCTCGGCGCCTAGCCAGGATCAGCAGCGCGACCGGGGCGAGGACGCCCGCTGCCAGGCTGGCCAGGCTCGCGACCAGGTCGAACCCGGTCAGGGTGCCGTGGTGGACCGCGTGGAACGCCAGATGCAGGGCGTTGAACGTCAGCACGCCCGCGAGCACGACCGTGGTGACCCTGGCGTCGTTGAGGATCGCGGCGGCGGCGAGCAGCACACCGAGCGTCACGAAGATGGCGCCCAGGTCGCTGACCAGATGCTGGTTGTACGGCGGGTAACCGGCCGTCCAGTGGCGACCGAAGCCCGGGAAAGTGTCGAAGAAGTGGCGGGGCGCGATCAGCGCCCACCCGCCCCACCAGAGGTTCACGGCGCTCAGCGCGCCCAGCCCGACCCTGACCATGCGAGGCATTGTGCTCTTGGCGCGGCGCCGGGACAGGGACGGGTGGGTCAGCGGGCGGCGGAGAGGGCCGCTCGGGCCTCGTCGTAGGAGAGCAGGATGTGGCGGACCGGGTCCACCACCTCGGGCCGCAGGACGTCGTCGACGGCGCCGCGCAGGGTGGTCGCCGTGTCCGTGCGCAGGCGGGCCGACCGCGACCGGCGCACGCGCCACCGCAGGATCGCCGGGACGAGGGCCACCACCAGCCCCGCGACCAGCAGGCACACCGGAACCGGCACGCCGGACCAGCGGGGCGGCGACCAGGGGACGTCCTCTGTCGTGAGGCGGATGCCGGCGCCCACGAGCCAGCCGAGCCCGATCACCGCCGCCAGCAGGCCCACCAACACGATGATCGCGGAGAGGGTCCACCAGCGGGAGCGCCGGGCCGGGCCGGGCGCCGCGGCCGCCAACGCCGTACGCAGGCGGGCCGCCAGGTCGCGCGGCTCGTCGGGTACGGCCGCGTGGACCGCGTCGCGCCACGCCACCGGTACGGCGGCCGCGGCGGTCTCGACGTACCGGCGCACGGCCAGGCCGACGGCCGCGGGCGCGGGCGCCAGGTCGGGCACGGTGACCGTACGGCGGCCGTACTCGGCGGCAGCCGTGTCGGCGACGGCGTCGACGCCGCTGGCGGCGGCCACCGTGTCGATGAGCTCGCGGGTCGGTACGGCCCCGGCCGCCTCGACGGGCAACTCCCGGTCGACGAGCGGCCCCAGGCCGGTGACGACCTCGTCGAGTTCGGCGCCCAGCCGGGTCAGCGCGGCCATCCGGCTGCGGACGGCGTCAGCGAGCAGGTCGCGCAGGTGGGACAGGCCGGCGCCGGTCACCGCGGAGGTCGCCACCACGCGCGCGTCGGCGAGGCCGTCGGCCGCGAGCAGGCGACCCACGTCGGCGACGCAGCGGGCGGCGTCCTCCGGGGTGAGCCGGTCGATCTGGTTGAGCACCACGGCCGTCGCCCCGGCGAGGTTGCCGAACCTGGCCAGGTAGGCCTCGTGGACGAGGCGGTCGGCGTACTTCTGGGGGTCCAGCACCCAGACGACGAGGTCGACATGGGAGATGAGGCGGTCGGACACGACCTGGTGCCCGACGGCGACGGAGTCCACATCGGGCAGGTCGAGCAGGACGAGACCGTGCAGCGCGGCGTGCTCGTCGGAGTAGCGGACCCGTTCGCGGGCGAACCGCCGATCGGCGGGCACGCCCAGCCAGTCGAGCAGGCCGGCGGCGCCGGTGAGGCCCCACACGCACGCGTACACGTCGCCCGTGGTCGGGCGCAGCGGGCCGACGGGCGACAGCTCGATCCCGGTCAGCGCGTTGAACAAAGCGGACTTGCCGGTGCCGGTGGCGCCCGCGAGGGCCACCACGGTGTGTTCGCCGGACAGGCGCAGCCGGGCGCCGGCCCGGTTGACGAGCGCGCGGGCGGGCGCCAGTTCCTCCTCGGCCACGTGCGGCTCGGCGAGCCGCAGGAACCGGTCGACCGCGCCGAACCGCTCGATGAGGACGGCCGCGGACGGGCCGGGCAGGTCGGGAAACTCGCGCAGGTCGAGCGGGCTCGAAGAGGTCACCACGGCCGCCCGCTGGTGGTACGCACGACCGTGGCCAGGTGCGCGGCGGCGGCGCGCAGCCGGTCCCCGCCGGCCGCCTCCACCGGGTGCGCGGCGATCAGCCCGAGGTAGCCGTGCGCCTCCTCGGCGAGAAACTCTCCCACGTTCTCGCGCAACCCGGCGCGGGCCCGGCCGGCGAGCTGGCGCACCGCGTCCGTGCCGGTGACCGCCAGCATGTCCGTGAGCGCCCCACGGCCGTTCAAGGCCGGGCGGCCAGGCTCGGGGCCGAGGCTGGCGAGCGCGACGAACGCCGGGGCCGGCGGGCGGTTCTTGTCGGCGCGCACGAGCGCGCGCACCTGTGCGTGCCAGCCGCGCACCACGCGGGCGGCCCGGTCGCGGCGGGTCCGCCGGGTCTCGTGCCGGTCAGGACCGGCGTCGGCGAGCAGCGCGCGGCCGGCCGGGTTGCCCCGCCACACGGCGGTGACCCGCTCGTCGGCGCGCTCGGCCGCCTCGCACAGCAGGGCGGTCAGCGATCCGCCCAGGCTGTCGCGCAGCCGCGCCTCGGCGGGCCCGCTGAGGACGGGCATGTTGTCGCGGCGCCTGGTGTGCCGGTGCCGGCGGACGTTGCCCGGCCCGGCCGCCTGGCGCTCGGCGGGCCAGCGGTCGTTCGTGGCACGTCCGGCGGTGGGGCGGGCGGCGAGTTCCAGCCCGGACAGGACGTCCCCGCCGAGGGCGCTGCCGTCGCTCAGCGCCGCGTCGATGCGCGACCCGGCTTCGGCGTACGTGCGCCGCACGGCGGCGACCAGGTCATCGCGCGCGGCGATCTGCTCGTCGGCCGCCCTGGCCAGCCCGTTCGTACGCACGGCGATGGCGCGGGCCGCGCCGGCGATGGTCCGCCAGGTGACCTCGGCGCGGCGGCCGGGGTCGCGGGCGAGCCGGTCGAGCCAGTCCCGCACGGCCGCGACCTCGTCCTCGGGCAGCAGGCCCTGCCCGTCGATGACCGACTCGATGATGATGAACAGCGGCGACCCGCCGAGGCCCTGTTGGGTGAGCATCTGGGCGAGGTGCAACGAGATCGCGTCGCGGTCGGCGGCCGGCACCCGGTCGAGGACGATCGCCACCGGGGTACCCCGGTCCTGCGCGTCGCGCAGCAGCCGCCACGGCACCGCGTCGGCGTACCGGCTGGCGGTGGTGACGAACACCCACATGTCGGCGGCGGCGAACAGTTCGGTGGCGAGGCGGCCGTTCTCGGCCACGACGGAGTCGATGTCGGGCGCGTCGAGCAGGGCGAGCCCGGGGGTCAGCGCGGGCGCCACGACGATGTCGAGCCGGCGGGCGCCGGGTTGGTCGGGCGCGAGCGGGTGCCCGACGCCCCGGCCGCGCCTGAGGCTCGGCAGCAGGTCGGGGGCGCTGAACCAGGCGGTGTCGCGGGGGTTGCAGACCAGGGTGGGCGCGAGCGTGGTCGGCCGCAGCACCCCGGACCGGCTGACGGGCGCGCGTACCAGGCTGTTGACGAGGGTCGACTTGCCGGCACCGGTGGAGCCGCCGACGACCGCCAGGGTGGGCCCGTCGAGCCCGGCCAGGCGGGGCAGGAGGTAGTCGTCGATCTGGGCGGCGATCTCGGCGGCGGCGCGGCGCGCCACGTCGGCGCTGGGCAGCGCCAACGGCAGGCGAAGCCGGTCGATCTCCGCGCGCACGTCGCGCAGCGCGCCGCTCAGGCCCGCGACCGCGGGAGTACCCGTGCCGCCCATGCGTTAAGAGTGGCTGATTGTCGGACACACCGCCCGAAAAAGCGAGAACCCGCACGGCGTGCCGTCAGGCGCGCAGCTCCGCGATGCAGCACTTCACGCTGCCGCCGCCCTTCTTCAGCTCGCCCAGGTCGACCGGGATCGGCGCGTAGCCGGCCGCCCCCAGCTTCGCGGCCATGCCGGCGGCCTCGGCGGGCAGCACGACGTGCTTGTTGTCGCTGACGAGGTTGAGCCCGAAGGCGAGCGCGTCGGCCTCGTCGGCGAGGACGGCGTCCGGGAACAGCTCGGCGAGCACCCGGCGGGAGGCGGGCGAGAACGCGTCCGGGTAGTAGGCGACGTTGTCGTCCGAGATCGCCGCCAGGGCGGTGTCGAGGTGGTAGAAGCGCGGGTCGGTCAGCCGCAGGGAGACGACCGGGCGGCCGAACACCTCCTGCGCCTCGGCGTGCGCGGGCGGCTCGGTGCGGTACCCGTACCCGGCGAGGACCACGCCGCCGTGCGCGGCCGGGACGTACGCGAAATCGCCCTCGCCTTCGTTGACGTGCGCGGCGGGCACGTACCGCCAGCCGGACGCGGTGTACCAGCGCTCGTGGGCGCCGGCCTCGGCGGTGCGCTGCGGGTACCGGAACCGGGCGCCGAACACGGTGCCGTCGACGGAGAACGCGCCGTTGGCGGCGAAGACCATGTCGGGCAGCTCGGGCAGCGGCGCGAGCGTGTACACGGTGTGCCCGAGCTCGACGAGCAGGTCGCGCAGGCCGGTCCACTGGGCGAGCGCCCGGTCGGTGTCGACCGGGGCGGCCGGGTCCATCCACGGATTGATCGAGTACGCCACGGCGAACCGCTCGGGCGGGCACATGAGGTACTCGCGGGGGCGGGAAACGCGCAGGTCACGCACGGAATCGGCCGAGATCACGAAGACCAAGGCTAAGGTCTACCCGACTATCGAAACAGGCGCTTTCATTGCGATCGAGAGGTGATCCGTTGCGCATGGACGAGACCGACCGGCGAATCATTGCGGCGTTGACGGCCGACGCCCGCGCTTCGTTCGCCGAGATCGGTCAACAGGTGTCACTGTCGGCCCCGGCCGTGAAGCGGCGCGTCGACCGGCTGCGGGCCAGCGGCGTGATCAAGGGCTTCACGGCGACGGTCGACCCGGCCGCGATCGGGCGTACGACGGAGGCGTTCGTCGAGCTGTTCTGCACCGGCCGCACCACCCCGGCGCAGCTGGCCAACGCGACCCGGCGGCACCCGGAGGTGGTGGGCGCGTTCACCGTCTCCGGCGAGGCCGACGCGCTCGTGCATCTGCGCGCCGCCGACATCGCCAGCCTGGAGCAGGCCCTGGAGCGGCTGCGCGCCGAGCCGTTCGTCACGTCCACGCGCAGCATGATCGTTTTGTCCCGACTGACGGACTGAGGAACCATGCGTCCCCGTCCCGCGTCGAACCTGCCATGACGCCCACCCCCCTGCGCGTCGGGCTGGTCCTCGCGACCCTCGGCGCGACGCTCGCCGGCTGCACCGGCCCCGGCCCGCTCGACGCGCCGAACCCGGCCGTCCCCACGCCCCCGGTCGCGCCGGCCGGGCCGTACCAGCTGGTCGCCTTCGACACCTGCGCGAACCTGCTCGACGAGCTGCGCACGGCGGCCAAGGCGTCCGCGCAGGCGGGCGGGTTCAACCGCCGCCTACCGATGGACGGCGCCGCGGACAACATGGCCCGCGACAGCGCCGCGAAGGCGCCGACCGGCGACGGCTCGGCCGGGTACTCGGGCACCAACAACCACGAGGCCGGCGTCGAGGAGCCCGACACCGTCAAGACGGACGGGCGGCGCATCGTCACGGTCCGGCGGGGCGTGCTGCGCGTCATCGACCCGGCCACGCGTCGCGTCACCGGCGAGCTGGACCTGGCCCGCGTACCGGTCACGGCCCCCGGGTACGAGCCGATGCGGTGGTCGCCCACGAACCTGCTGCTCGCCGGCGACCGGGCGCTCGTACTCACCACGGACGCCGGCCTCGACGCGGCCCCGGCCGCGCCGAGCAAGCGGATGGCGCAGTGGGGTGCCGTCCGGGCCATCCTCGTGGACCTGTCCGGCAGTCCGCGCCTGGTCAGTTCCTACCGGATCGACGGGGCGCTCGTGGACGCGCGCCAGGTGGGCAACACGGCCCGGCTCGTCGTGCGCGGCAACCCGCGCCTCGACGTGCCCTATTGGGACGGTCAGACCGAGTCCGAGTGGCTCGCCGACTACCGCGCGCTCATCGACAAGGCGCCGATCGGGCAGTGGCTGCCCAGGTACGAGATCGAGACCGGCGGGCGGGTCGAGACCGGCAATGTCGAGTGCGACGAGGTGCGCCGTCCGGACGCGTACTCCGCGCTGGAGACGCTGACCCTCGCGAGCTTCGACCTGGCCGCGGACAGCCTGGGCCGCGGCGATCCCCTCACCCTCGTCGCGGACGGCGAGACGGTGTACGGCACGGCGACCAGCCTGTACGTCGCCACCGGCGAACGGTGGCGGCTGCGGCGGGCCGTCGGCGGTGGCGTGCGATCCGACGTGCGCGCACCGGGCGAACCGGCGACGACGATCTACCGGTTCGACACGTCCGGCGCGGTGCCCGTCTTCGTGGGCGGCGGCCGCGTGTCGGGTTACCTGCTCAACCAGTACGCGCTGTCGGAGTGGGACGGCACCCTGCGGGTGGCCACCACGACCAGCGAACCGTGGACAACCGGCGACCGCGCGCCGCGCAGCGAATCCGCCGTGTCCGCCCTCCGCCTGGTCGACGGGCAGCTCAAGCAGGTCGGCCACGTCGGCGGGCTCGGCAAGGGCGAACGCATCTTCGGGGTGCGCTTCGCCGGGCCGATCGGTTACGTGGTGACGTTCCGGCAGGTCGACCCGCTGTACACAGTGGACCTCGCGGACCCGACGAGGCCCACCGTACGCGGCGAGCTCAAGGTCGACGGCTACTCGGCCTACCTGCACCCCCTCGACGGCACCCGGCTGCTCGGCGTTGGCCAGGACGTGCGCGACGGCCGCACGCGCGGCACGCAGGTCGCCGTCTTCGACGTCGCCGACCTCGACAAGCCGCGCCGCGTGTCCCGGCTGACGATCACGGGCTCCTCCTCGGACGCCGAGTACGACCCGCACGCCTTCCTCTACTGGCCCGCCACCGGCACGGTCGTGCTGCCCACGTACGACCACGATCGCTTCGACGGCCGGCAGGGCGCGACCGCCGTCGTGCTCCGGGTGGTCGGCAGCGACGTGCGCACGGTGGGTTCACTCACCCATCCCGTACGCGGAGGGAGCGAGCCGTACCAGTCGAAGATCACGCGGTCGCTGGTCATCGACGGGGTCCTGTGGACCGTGTCGGACGCCGGCCTGCAGGCGAACGACCTCGGTACGCTCGCCCGCCAGGCCTGGCTGCCGTACGACTAGAGGTACATCCCGGTGTGGTGGTCGTCGTCCGGCCCGCCGTTCGACGGCGGGTCGTCGGCGGCCCCCTCGCCGGTGGGGTCGGCGAAGAAGCGCTTGCCGCCGAACTCGCCGTGCAGCCGGTCGTCGAGCTCGTCGGCCAGCCCGGTCATCACCTGCACGGCGAGCATGAGGTGGGTCGCCTGGAAGTCACGGCCGAACACCGGCACGGACGCCCACACGGTGTCGCCGATGCAGTAGAGCCGGCCGATCGGCATGCGGTGGGTCAGCTCGGCAAGCCGTACGTGCAGCTGCTCGCTGGCGGTGACATCCGTCAGGACGGGCGAGAAGACGTCCACGAGCGGCGGGTTGTCGCGGACCCGGACGAACACCATCGCGGAGCCGGAGCGGATGCCGATGTCGCCGTCGCGGTCGATCGGCAGGCTCTCCGGCGGGGTGTTCATCATGGCGCCGATGACGGTGCTGACCTGCTCCGGCAGGCTCAGGGCCGACAGGTCGATGTGGTCGTCGTAGGCGGGGCCGCCGCCCGGGGGCTGCGACCGGGCCGCCGCCAGCGGCGGAAACGTCTCGCGCAGCTCGTCGGGGTTGACGGTGTAGACCAGGAACGCCGGGTGCGGCGTCCCGTACACGTCACGCAGGGTACGGGTGATGACGCCGGCCAGGCGCGTACCGTCGCCGACCGGTTGCTGCAGGCCGAACCGGTCGTCGCCGTTCACCACGCCCGGCGGGGACCAACCCAGCGCCACCAGCTCGCCGACAGCGGCGCGGCCCAGGCGGTGCTCCGGCGGCAGGGACGGGTTGCCGACGGCGAACGCCTGCACGGCCCCGTTGCCGGTCGCCCGCACGGTGACCCCGAACAGGGCCTCGCCGACCCCGGACGCGGACGGGTCGAGCGTCAGCTCGACGTCCGCGCCCTCCGGCAGCGTCACCAGCGCGGACGCCAAGGCCCGGCGGAAGTCCAGCCACGCCTCGGTGACCTTCGCGCCGAGGTCCATATCGGCAGGGTCATCGACGAACGTCGCCTCCGCTGGCTTGCTCGGTGCCTCGTCGCTCACGGTCCCTCCCCATTTCGAGGCCCCCACCCTAGCGGCCCGCGAGCTCGCGCGGTCCCCGAGAGTCCGCGGGCCGTCACCCAACGGGACGAGCGACCGGCGTACCCTCTGGCCGTGACCGAGCTGACCCATGTCGACGACTCCGGCGCCGCCCGCATGGTGGACGTCACCGCGAAGGACGTGACTGTCCGGCGGGCCGTCGCCGCGGGCACCGTACGCACCACGCCCGAGGTGATCGGCCTGCTGCGCCGCGAGGCGCTGCCGAAGGGCGACGCGCTCGGGGTGGCCCGCATCGCGGGCATCATGGGCGCCAAGCGGACCCCGGACCTGATCCCGCTGTGTCACCCGATCGCCCTGCACGGCGTGACTGTGGAGCTGACGCTGCGCGACGACGCGGTCGACATCGAGGCGAGCGTGCGCACCGCCGACCGTACGGGCGTGGAGATGGAGGCCCTCACTGCCGTGGCGACCGCCGGCCTCGCCGTCATCGACATGGTGAAGGCGGTGGACCCGGCCGCGTCCATCGAGGCGGTCCGGGTGTTGCTGAAAGAAGGGGGAAAGACCGGCCGGTGGGAACGGAACGAGCGGTGATGCGGGCACAGGTGATAGTCGCGTCCAACCGCGCCTGGGCCGGCGTCTACGCCGACTCGAGCGGCCCGGTGCTGGTCGGCGGCCTTCGACAGCTGGGCTTCGACGTTGGTGACCCGGTGATCGTGCAGGACGGCGAGCCGGTGGGGGTCGCCCTGCGCGAGGCGGTCTCGGCGGGCTTCGACGTCGTACTCACGAGCGGCGGCACGGGCATCACGCCCACGGACCGCACGCCGGACGTCACCCGCGCGGTGCTCGACTACGAGGTGCCCGGCATCGCGGAGGCCATCCGGGCGCACTCCCGCGACCGGGTGCCTGCCTCGGCCCTGTCGCGCGGCCTCGCCGGCGTCGCGGGCAGCACCCTCATCATCAATCTGCCGGGTTCGATGGGCGGCGCTCGTGACGGCCTGGCCGTTCTGACCCCCATCCTGCAGCACGCCGTGGACCAGTTGCGTGGCGGTGACCACCGGGTTTAAGCCGGTTCGGCAGCGTTCAGCACATGTCCGGCCCACGCGCGATCCTGGTCAGGGACCGGCGGCGACTGTCGGGCCCAGGCGGTAGGGTCGCGGGTGGGCAACCTAGTGGCGGAGGGTGACGGGCGTGGGTGACGGGTCACCGATCGCGTGGGACGAGGCCGTGGCCGCGGTGCACGCGGCCGGCCGGGCGGCGGCGGCCCCGCCGGTGCGCCTGCCGATCGCCGACTGCGACGGGCTGACGCTCGCCGAGCCGCTGGTCAGCCTCACGGACCTGCCCGCCTTCCCGACCTCCAGCGTGGATGGCTACGCGCTGCGCGGCGCCGGTCCGTGGCGCCTGAACGGGCGCGTGCTGGCCGGCCACACGGCCGAACCGATCGCGGACGGGACCGCCATCGAGATCGCGACGGGCGCGATGGTGCCCGCGGGCACGGAACACATTCTGCGCGTCGAGGAGTCCACCCTCGACGACGACCTGGTCAGCGGGACGCCCCGGTCGCTGCCGGAGTGGCGCGAGCCCGGCGACGAGGCGCACAAGGGCGACGAGCTGCTGCCGGCCGGCATCCCGGTCACCCCGGCCGTGATCGGCCTGGCCGCCGCGTGCGGTTACGACACCCTGGCCGTCCGGCGGGCGCCGCGCGCGGCGCTGCTGGTGTTCGGCGACGAGCTGCGTACGGCGGGCCCGCCCGGGGACGGGCAGGTCCGCGACGCGCTCGGGCCGCAGGTGCCGGGCTGGCTGCGCCGGCTGGGCGCCGAGCCGCTGCCCGGCTTCGCCCCGCGCGGGCCGATCGAGGACACCCTTGAGGCGCACGTCGGCGCCCTCAAGGACGCGCTGGAGCACGCCGACCTGGTGTGCACGACCGGCGGCACCATGCACGGTCCGGTCGACCACCTGCACCCGGCGCTCGCCGCCCTGGGCGCCCGCTACGTCGTCAACACGGTCGCCGTCCGGCCCGGCTTCCCCATGCTGGTCGCGCAGCTGCCCGACGGGAAGTTCGTCGCCGGCCTGCCGGGCAACCCCCAGTCGGCCATCGTGGCGCTGATGTCGCTGGTCGAGCCGCTGATCGCGGGCCTGCACGGGCGGGCCGTCCCGCCGCGCGGCACGGTCACGCTCGGCGAGCCAGTCCCCGGCCGGGGCGGCTACACCCACCTCGCCCTCGTCCGCGTCGAGGCGGACGGTCTCGCCTATCCGCTGCGGCATTCGGCGAGCGCGATGCTGCGCGGGCTGGCCCGCTCCGACGGCTTCGCCGTCATCGTTCCCGGCGGTCAGGGCGACGCCGGCGCGGTCGTCCCGCTCGTACCCCTGCCTATGTTTTTCGGAGCGCGGCCATGACGGTTGAGACCAGGGTGACCACGGACGTTCTCGACGTGGCCGCGCACGAGGCTGCGGTGGCGCACCCGGCGGCCGGCGCGGTGGTGTCGTTCGCCGGGGTGGTGCGCGACCACGACCACGGGCGCGAGGTGCTGCGCCTGGAGTACGAGGGGCACCCGAGCGCGGCCGCCGTCCTTGACGAGGTCGCCGCCGAGATCGCGAAGGACCCGGACGTCTACGCGGTGGCCGTGTCGCACCGGATCGGCCCGCTGGCCATCGGCGACGTGGCGCTGGCCGCGGCCGTGTCGACCGCGCACCGGGCGGCGGCGTTCGCGGCGTGCGCCCGGCTCGTCGACGAGGTGAAGGCGCGGCTGCCGATCTGGAAGCACCAGCACTTCGCCGACGGCACGGACGAGTGGGTCAACTGCCCGTAGCGCGGTCGGCCGTGAACGCGGGCATCGCGCCGGGACGCCACGGCAGCACCACGATCAGCGCGAGCACGACCAGGCCGAGCGAGTTCTCGGCCAGCCAGCCGAGCATCCCGTCCGCGTAGTGCGACTCCAGCGGCAGCAGGTGCCCGAAGTCCCACACCGGCGACACGACGTAGAGCACGTAGACGACGAGCGCGAGGGCCGCGTACGGCAGGCCCGCGAAGCGCGCGCTCAGCCGCAACGGCAGGCGCGCGCCGGCCAGCCGGGGCAGCAGCAGGGCGGTCGCCGAGGTCCGCCGGCGCACCGCGGCGTCAGCCAGGACAACGATGCCGAGTACGGGGAACACAAGGTGGTGCGTCCATGAGATCGGGCAGACCGCGTTGGCGGTCAGCCCGACGAGGACGAACGCGGTGAACTCGTCGCCGTCGCGGTGTGCGGTCACCGCCCGGGAGATGCCGAGGGCCAGCACGACCAGCGCGAACGTGAACCACACGAGGGGCGGCGAGTCGCTGGCGTCGAACAGCCGGGCGAGCACGCCGGCGAGCGACTGGTTGGGCGACGCGTCCGCGGCGCCGACCCGGTCGGTCTGCCAGAGGACCGAGCTGAAGTATGTCCACGACTCGTGGCCGGCGACCATCCAGGCCGCGAACGTGGCGCCGACGGCCGTGCCGACGGCGACGAACACGGCGCGCCACTGGCGGCTGCACATCAGGTACAGGATGAACAGGCCCGGGGTGATTTTGACGCTGGCGGCGAGGCCGATGCCCACGCCCGCCCACGCGCCGCTGGCGAGGAACCCGACCGCCTGCCCGCCGACCCGGTCGCGCAGGGCCATCGCGCGGGCGCGCCAGCGCAGGCCGACGAGGTCGGCGAAGACGAGCGCGGCGAGCAGCAGGTTGACCTGGCCGAAGCCGAGGGTCTCGCGGATCGGGTCGGTGGCGACCAGGGGCGGCACGATCAGTGCGGTGGCGTACCAGGTGCGCCAGCCGTACCGGCGGGCCATGGGGCGCACGGCCAGCGCCACGAGGAAGACGAAGGCGGCGACGCTCGCGATGCCGCTGAGCCAGCCGGCCACCGGGACACTGAACCCCGCCATCGGCCGCATGACCACCGCGGCGAACGGCGGGTACGTGAAGCCCAGCCCGATCTCGGGGTGCACGTAGCGGTACAGGTCGCCGCCGCCCGCCCACCACGCCACGGCGCCGTGATAGATGCGCAGGTCAAAGAAGTTGATGGGTCGGCCGAACCACTGCGTCAAGCCGAAGCTGGCCGCTACCAGCGTGAAGATGAGGCTGAACCGGCCGGCGAGCGCGGCCCTGGGCCGGGTGCGGGTCCACGTGCGCACCGCGTCGGCGGCGTGCACCCAGTGGCGTCGGCTGGGCAGGACTTCGACCGGAGCCGGCGCCACGGTGGCGGCCGTCCGCTGACGCGGAGGCAGCGAACGCGGAGTCACGGTCGTCATCGCGTCAGCCTCCCCCGGAGCCGTGTCGGCCACATTTCTCTGTTGTTTCCGCCAACCTAGCCGGTATGTCGGTGACAGGACCGTTACGGATTGTTTAGAACGACTCCGCAGGCCACGCGCTGATCAGGACTTTTGCCGTGACATTGCCGTGACGCACCGTTGCAGACCTGAGACCCAACTGTTGCGCGTTGGTGAGCGAGCAAGATGAATCGTACCTTTGAAGTAGTTCGCCCGGTTTTGCCGACACTCTCCGAGGTACACATACCCGCCGCGGCCCCACCGGAACCGCACGTCAGGGCTTTCTACGGCTGTCTAGCTCTGCTGCTAGAGAGTCATAGATCAGGCTACTCCACGGGCGGCTGCGATCGCAGGTACCGCGCGAAATGCGGCACCGTGAACGCCACCGTCCCCCGCTCGCCCGAGTAGATGAGCCCCTTCTTGATCAGCGAGTCCCGGGCCGGCGACAGCGACGCGGGCTTGCGGCCCAGCGCCCGCGCCACCTCCGCGGTCGGCACGGGCGCGTCGGCGTCCGCCGCCGCGTCCAGGCCCGCCATCGCCCGCATGTACTCCCGCTCGGCCGGCGTCGCCCGCTCGTACCGCGAACCGAAGAAGCCCACGGCCAGCTCCGCCTCGGCCTCCGGCGCCGCCACCCGCACGTCCGCCGCCGTGATCGGCGAACGTGGCGCGTGATCCCAGGTCGCCTTCCCGTACGCCTGCACGAAGTACGGGTAACCGCCGCTGGCCTCGTACAGCGCGTCGAGCGCCTTTGCCTCGAACTCCACGCCCTCCCGGGCGGCCGGCGCCACGAGCGCCCGGTCGGCGGCGAGGCGGTCGAGCCGATCGATGCGCTGGTAACGGAACAGCCGCTCCGAATAGGACTTGCTCGCCGACAGCAGCGCCGGCAGGTGCGGCAGGCCCGCGCCCACCACGATGAGCGGCGCGCCCGTCTGCGACAGCTCGTGGCACGCCGCGCACATCGCCGACACGTCCGCCGCGCCGAGGTCCTGCATCTCGTCGATGAACAGCGCGATGCCCGTGGCGACCGAGGCGGCCAGGGCCGCCGCGTCCGTGAACAGCTCCACGAGGTCGATCTCGATGTCGCCGGAGTCGGCCCGGCCCACGGCGGCCGGCACGTCGATGCCGGGCTGCCAGCGGGCGGCGGCGGAACGGGCGACCCCGCGCTTTCCGGCGGCGTCCGCGGACCGGACCGAGAACGCCTTGATGACGCCGAGGACCTCGTCCACCCGGGACGGATCGGAGACGTGCGGCGCGAGTTCCCGGACGGCCATGTGCAGGGCGCCCGCGATCGGCCGGCGCAGCGACTGGTCCGGCCGCGCCTCGATCTTCCCGGTGCCCCACTGGCGGGTGATCGCCTCGCTGCGCAAGGTGTTGAGCAGGACCGTCTTCCCGACGCCGCGCAGGCCGGTCAGCACCAGGGACCGCTCCGGGCGACCCCGCGAGATGCGCTCCAGCACGATCTCGAACGCGTCGACCTCACGGTCGCGGCCCGCGAGTTCCGGTGGGCGCTGGCCGGCGCCGGGCGCGTACGGGTTACGGACGGGCTCCATGGGCGGACCGTATCGAGGCAAATCTCGGCCCGTCTAGTAGACACGCTAGACGGGCCGAGATTCCTGTCAGCTCACCTTGTTCATGCAGAAGACGACGTCGTTGTCCGTGCCGTCGAAGTTGTTCTTGTAGAAGAACGTGAAGCCGGTGCCCTTGCAGGTGGCGCGCGCCTCGTCGTCACTGAGCACCTCGTCGGTGTCCTGCTTGACCTCGGCCCCCAGGCGCACCTTGATGACCTTGTAGACGCCGGGGACGCAGTCGACGACCGCCATGCGCGGCTTCTCGTTCGTGCCCGAGTTGGCGACGCAGTCGCCCTCCTCCACCGCGTACGGGTCGAACGTGCCGTCGGTCGGCGCCGCGCTGGTCGGCGGGGCGGCCGAGGTCGCGGGCGCGCCCGTCGTCGGCGTGGTGGTCGGGCCGCCCGTGCCGGTGGTCCTCGTGTTATCGCGGGTCGCGATGTAGTAGGCCGCCGCGCCGCCACCGCCGAGCACGAGCACGACCGCGAGGGCCACAAGGATCGGGATCGCCTTGTTCGGCTTCGGGGGCGGCGGTTGCGGCGCCCACCCGACAGGCGGCACCGTGCCGGCCGTGCCCGACTGCTGCACCCACGTGCCCCCGGTGTTGTACGGCGGGTACGTGCCCGAATAGGGGTCGTACTGGTGCGGGATCGGATCGGTGGGCATGGACGACTGGCCCGGCGGGTATTCGAAGCCGCCCTCCCACGGGTCCTGCGGCTGCGCGTACTCCTGAGGGCCGCTGCTGTCGGGCGTTCCGCCCGCCGCCGGCTCGTTGCTGGCCATCTCGTCCCCTCCCGCCTGCGCGCACACGGTAGCGCGTGGCTGTGACGACAACACCCCCGTATTAGCGCCGTCATCAGGTTCGCATACGCCGTCTAGCGCATCACGCCCCCGCTGTCACCATCTTGACGGTCAGATCAGCCGCAGTTGGCGATGGGACGGCTTGCGCGGCGCTTCGGCGACGCCGAGCCGCTCCACCAGGGACGGATCCACCACATCGAGGAACGGCGTACGCGCCGGCGTGGTTTCGGCCCCGAACCGCTGCCGGCGCGCCGCGTGCGAGAGGAACAGCCGGTCCCGGGCCCGCGTCATGCCCACGAAGAACAACCGCCGCTCCTCGGCGACCGCCTCCGGGTCCGGGGCGGTCCCCGGGAAACGCAGCGGCAGCAGCCCGTCCTCGCAGCCCACGAGGAACACGACCGGCCACTCCAGACCCTTCGCCGCGTGCAGCGTGAGCAGCGTCACCGCCTGCGCGCGGGGGTCGAGGGCGTCGGTCTCCGCGCCGGTCGCGAGCGCCTGGAGGAACGCCTCCACGTCGTCGCCGCAGCGCTCGGCGAGCGGCATGAGCAGGTCAACCGCGCCATAGACGTCGGCCGCCGGCAGGTCCGCGCGGGGTTGCTCATCAAACAACCGGGGCGTACGGGTGGCCAGCGCGCGCCCGGCCGCGCGGACGCGGTCGGTCAGCGGCCCTGTCGTATTGCCGGCAAAGCGCAGTTCCCGCGCGATCTCGGCGACCGCGCGCCGGTCGGCGAGCCGGTCGTGCGAGCGCTTCTGCACCGGGATGCCGGCTCGCGACAGGGCCTCCAGCACGGGCCCGGCCTGCGCGTCCGTGCGGTAGAGCACCGCGATGTCGGCGAAGGTCACCGTGCCGGTCGCGGCCCGCGAGTCGACCCGCCCCCCGTCGAACGAGCGGTGCGACACGCCGCCCACCAGCCCGTCCACGGTCCTCGCCAGCCACTCCGCCTCGGCGGCCGGGGTGGCGGCCGCGTGCAGGCCGAGCTGCGGCGCGTCCGGGTCCAGCCGCGCGGGGTCGAGGCGCCGTCCGCGTACGAGCGAGGTGGGGGCGATGGCCTGCACGGCCGCGGCGAGGATCGGCGCCGACGACCGGTAGTTGCGGGCCAGCCGCACCAGCCGGGCGTCGGAGAAGTCCTGCGAGAACCGCAGGAAGTAGCCGACGTCGGCGCCCCGGAACGAGTAGATGGCCTGGTCGGGGTCGCCGATCGCGCAGATGTTGCCATCTGGCGGGACCAACAGGCGAAGCAGCTCGTACTGGGTGGCGTCGACGTCCTGGTACTCGTCGACGAACACCCACCGCCAGCGCGCCTGGTAGCGGTCCACCAGGTCGGGGTCGTCGCGCAGCAGCGCCACCGGCACGCTGACCAGCTCGTCCAGGTCGACCAGGTTCTGCGCACGCAGGATCTTGCGGTACGCGTTGTCGTCGTCGCCGGCCTCCGTGCGGGCGGCCTCGCGTACGGCGTCGTCCGCGATGCCGAAGCCGTCCTCCAGCCCCGCCGCGCCCGCCTGCTCGCGCAGGATCTGCAGGCCCAGGGCGTGGAAGGTGTTGACCGTGATGTCCTCGGCGACCTCGCCCAGCAGGCTTTCCAGCCGCTCGCGCATCTCCTCGGCGGCCCGCCGGGTGAACGTGATGGCCAGGCAGTGCTTCGGGTCGACGTTCAGCTCCGCGCACAGGTACGCGATGCGGTGGGTCAGCGTGCGCGTCTTGCCCGTACCCGGGCCGGCCACGACGAGCAGGGGCCCGCCCGGGGCGGAGGCGGCGACCCGTTGCAGCGCGTCCAGCCGGTCGAGCAGGCCCGTGCCGACCTCCTCCATGCCCGCCAGCACCGGCTCGAACACCTTGTGCGGCGACTCCTGCGGTGGGGCGGTCGGCGGCGGGGCGGCGCTGGCCGGCGGGACGGCGTCGCGCGGCCGGGCGGTGTCCTCCCCGGGGGCCGGCACGGGCTCGGCCGGCGTTGTCCTGCCCGCTTTGGCCGGCGCCGACCGGGCGGGTGCGGCGCGGCGCTGCTGGCGCGGCGCGACCGCGTCGGTCGGCAGGTCGAACAGGGCGTCCGCGCCGCCCGCCGAGGCGTTCAGCTCGCCCGGGGCGAACAGGCGGATCACGCCGTACTCGCCGTCGTAGCCCGGCGTGCGGCGGACCTCGCCGCGGCGCAGCCGGCCGATCGCCTCACCGAGCAGCTCGCCGCCGTGGCGGGTCACGTCGGCCAGCGGCGCCGCCATGAGGATGTGCAGCTCCGGGCCCAGGGCCGCGACCAGGGACGAGATGCGCCCGGCGACGGACTTGCTCTTCGGGCCGACCCCGTTGATCTCGCCCAGGATCTCGGCGAGCTGCACGAGGTGGGTGACGCCCGGCCGGCCTTCCGGCGCGAAGTCCGCAGGCCGGTCGGCCAGGTCCTCGACGCGGCTGAGCACGCCGACGGTGAGCGGCTTGCCGCACTCCGGGCAACGGCCGCCCGCGTCCCTGGTGCGTTGCGGGGGCCAGTTGACGCCGCACGCGCGGTGCCCGTCCGCGTGGTATTTCCCCTCCTCGGGGAAGAACTCGATCGTCCCGTGCAACCCGTCGCCGGACTCCATCGCCCGGCGTACCCCCGCGTAGTTGATCTCAGAGGTGAGCAGGGTGGCCTCGCGGGCCAGGGCCTGCGGGCTGTGCGCGTCCGAATTGGAGAGAAGCTGGTAGGCATCCAGGCTGGACACCCGCCAGTTCATCTCGGGGTCGGAACTCAGGCCGGTCTCCACCGCCTTGATGTGGTGGGCCAGGTCGGCGTAGCAGTCGGCGATCGCGTCGAAGCCCGACTTGGAGCCCAGCGCCGAGAACCAGGGGGTCCAGATGTGCGCGGGCACGAGGAAGCCGTCGGGGCTCGCCTCGAGGACGACCTCGAGCAGGTCGCGCGAGTCCAGGCCGATGATCGGCCGGCCGTCGGAGCCCAGGTTGCCGCCCAGGCCGCCCTCCCCGCGGCCGAGGCGGGCGTTGAACCGCGCCACGGCGTCGAGGTCGGGCAGGTAGATCAGGTGATGCACCTTGCGGGTGCGCCCGTCGCGGCTGTAGATCGTGGAGATCTCCACCGACAGCATGAACCGGACCGGGTGGCCCTCCGTGACGCTGCCGGGCAGGCGCCGGAGCACGGCCGCCTCGGCGTCGCCGCTGAGCCGGTAGAGGCCGGGTGCGGTCTCGTCCGGGACGAGGTTCTCGCGCAGGTGGTCGTACCAGGCCGGGTGGGTGAAGTCGCCGGTCCCGAGCACGGTGATGCCCTTGCGTCGGGCCCACCAGGCGAGATTCTCCAGCTCAAGGTCGCGGCTGCAGGCACGCGAATACTTCGAGTGGATATGCAGGTCCGCGACAAAGGGGTCTTGAGTCAACGGGGGCACCCCGGCATCTTGCCTCATCCGAAAGTGTCGGGCCGATTTGCGCGCCGACACGCCGAAGCGATCAACACAAATCGCTTGATCGTGCGAATCGGGCATTACTGGATGGAGCGCAGCTCCACCAGCGAGATGTCCGGCGGGGCGCCGACCCGCACGGGCGGGCCCCAGAAGCCGGCGCCGTTGGTGACGTAGACCGGCATGCCGTCCACAGTGCCCAGCCCGCTCACCACCGGCTGCCCGGTGGCCTTCACGATGTAGGTGAACGGCCAGATCTGGCCGCCGTGGGTGTGCCCGGACAGCTGGAGGTCCGCGCCGCGCTTCGCGGCCTCGTACGCCTGGACGGGCTGGTGCGCGAGCAGGACGACCGGCCGGGTCGGGTCGCGGTCGGCCATGGCCGCGTCGAAGTCGGGCGCGTCGCCGTACGCCTCCCCGACGACGTCGTTGACGCCCGCCAGGTAGACCCCGTTCGGCAACTGGACGCGCTCGTTGCGCAGCGGGGCGACCCCCAGCGACGACACCTCGGTGATCCATTCCTCGTACCCGGAGAAGTACTCGTGGTTGCCGGTCACGAAGTACGAGCCGTGCCTGGCGCGCAGCTCGCGCAGCGGGCCGGCGGCCGGGCCCAGCTCGGCCACGCTGCCGTCGACCAGGTCGCCCACGATCGCCACGATGTCGGCGTCCAGACCGTTGATCATGTCGACGATCCGGCGCGTGTGACCGATACCGCGCAGCGGGCCGAGGTGGATGTCGGAGACCAGGGCGACACGCAGGCCATCGGCAGCGCGGGGCAGCCGGGCCAGCGGGATCTGGACCCGCTTGAGCTGCGGCGGGCCCAGCGCGGTACCCACCCCGGAGGCGGTCACACCGCCCGCGACCAGGCCGGCGGTGATCGCCACGCCGCGCGCGAGGAACAGCCGCCGCGACTCCAGCACGGCCCGGTCCTCGGCCGTGACGAGGTCGGATTCGGTCGTGGGGCCGGGCTCCGTCGTGGAGCCTGGCTCGGCCGTCGTGAAACCGGGTTCGGCCGTCGCGACGCCGGACCCGGCCGTGGCCGGCAGGCCGCCGCTCGCGGCCACCGCCGCCGGCATCGGCGCCGTTCTGGCTTGCCGGGCCAGCCACCGCCGGGCGACAAGGGTCGGGACCTCCGCGACGATCAGGAAGACGACCAGGTAGAACATCACGGCCATCCACAGGTACCCCGGCCAGGCGAGCACCCTGTCGACGCTGTGCGGCAGGAACCGCGTGCCGAAGAACGTCCCGAGCAGCAGCACGGCCGCGCCGATCACCGCGACCGAACCCAGGCGGCGCCCGCGCGTGCCGGGCCGGGTGGTGGCGCGCACGAGCTTGCGCCACAGGTAATAGTGCAACGCGACGACGACGGATAGCGCGAAGAGCAGGAAGAACACCACGGATCAGCCGCCCGCGAACGGCGGGAGGACGTCGATGGTGGCCCCGGGCGGCAACGGTGCTTCGTGGTCGTGCCAGGCGATGCCGTCGACGAGGAAGCTGCACGCCGGCAGGACCCCGGCCAGGCGGCCGTGGTGCTCGGCCGCGAGGTGGTCCAGCAGCGCCGCGAGGGTGGCCGCCTCGGCCCCCTCCTCATTGACCCCGGCCGCCGCTCGTGCGCCCGCGTAAAACCGCACCGTCACCATGCCGCCATCATCACCACCCGCTGCCACGGTCGCCAAACGACCGCCGAGGTCGCGGCAGGACTAAGGACGCTTACGTACCGAATTCGCGTCCAAATTCCGTACGTATGGCCAATCCGCGCGCAGGGGTCAGCCGCCGATCGCGGACATCGGGCGACTGGGCTGGAGAAAGGTCGGGTCGTCTATGCCGTGGCCCGCGCGTTTGCCCCACATGGCGGCGCGCCAGCGGTCCGCAATGGCGTTGTCGTCGGCGTCCGAGCGCAGCAGGTCGCGCAGGTCGGTCTCGTCCTGCGCGAACAGGCAGTTGCGGATCTGGCCATCGGCGGTGAGCCGGGTGCGGTCGCACGCGCCGCAGAACGGCCGGGTCACGCTGGCGATCACGCCGACCTTGGCGGGCCGGCCGTCGTGCCCGGTCCAGCCGTCGACGAGCCAGGTCTCGGCGGGCGCCGCGCCCCGGTGGTCGGGGTCGGGCGAGAGCGACACCTCGGCCCGCAGTGCGGCGAGGATCTCCTCGGCCGTGATCATCTCGTCGCGACGCCAGTTGTGCTGGGCGTCGAGCGGCATCTGCTCGATGAAGCGCAGTTCGAAGCCGTGTTCCAGGGCGAAGCGCAGCAGCGACGGCGCCTCGTCCTCGTTGACCCCGCGCATGAGCACAGCGTTGATCTTTACGGGCCGCAGGCCGGCCGCGTCGGCGGCGGCCAGCCCCGCCAGGACGTCCGTGATGCGGTCGCGGCGGGTCAGGGTGGCGAACCGGTCCGCCCGCAGGGTGTCCAGGGATACGTTCACGCGGTCGAGGCCCGCGTCCACCAGCGGCTGGGCGAGCTTCGTCAGGCCGATGCCGTTCGTGGTGACCGACAGCCGGGGGCGCGGGCGCAGCGCGGCGGCAGCCGCGACGATGGTGAGCAGCCCGGGCCGGATCAGCGGTTCCCCGCCGGTGAACCTGATCTCGGTCACGCCCAGGTCGCGCACCGCGATGCCCAGCAGCCGTCCGATCTCGGCGTCGGTGAGCACGTCCTGGCTCGGCAGCCAGGCCAGGCCCTCGGCCGGCATGCAGTAGGAGCAACGCAGGTTGCATCGGTCGGTGAGGGACACCCGAAGGTCGGTCGCACGCCGGCCGAACCGGTCGATCAGGCTCGACATTCTTCGACACTAGCGCCCAAAGTTCCGGCGTAGTTAGCCGCGGAGCGTGGTCTTCGCCGCGTTGACGACCGCGTCGCGGTAGCCGGCGCCGAACAGCGCCGTGTGCACGAGCCACAAATGCAACTGATGCAGCGGTACCCGCGACCGCCAGCCGTCCGCCAGCGGCCACGTTTCCTGGTACGCCCCGAGGATGCGGTCGAGGTGCGGGGCGCCACCGAAGAGGGCCAGCTGGGCAAGGTCGGTCTCCCGGTGACCGCCGTGCGCTGCCGGGTCGATCAGCCAGACCCGGTCGGCCGTCCAGAGCAGGTTGCCGGGCCACAGGTCGCCGTGCAGGCGGGCCGGTGGCTCGCCCGGTGGGGCGTACCCGGGAAGGTTCTCTATCAACTGTTCGACGAGGGCCACGTCCCCGCCCGACAGCGCGCCCCGGTCCCGCGACAGGCGCAGGTACGGCTCGAGGCGGCGGGTCGCGAACCACTCCGGCCAGTCGCCGCCCCCGGAGTTGTCCTGCGGCAGCGTGCCGATGAAGCCCGGCCACGGGGCCCCGAGCGACTCGGCGCCGGCCCGGTGCAGGGCGGCCAGCTCGCGGCCGAAGCGCTCCGCGGCGGCCGGGGTGGGCGCGTCCTCCTCGACCCAGGCGAGTCCGAGCAGGTCGGGCAGCTCGACGAGCACCTCGGGGATCGGGACGGCCGCCGCCTCGGCCAGCCAGCGCAGCCCCGCCGCCTCGGCCGCGAAGAAGCCCTCCGGCGCCGTGCCCGGCACCGACTTGACGAAGATCGACTCGCCGTCCTCCAGCGTCAGCCGGCGAGCCTCGCAGATCGAACCGCCCGCGACCGGTGTCTCCCGGATGCGCTGATGGGTCAGGAACGTCGGCAGATGCTGGGGGTGCTGACGCAGGTAGGCGAGGTCCACGGGCACGAGCGTATCCGCGCAGGTGCTGTCCCTCGGCGCTACGTAGGAGTAAGCATGGGGTCATGACCGAGACGATGCGGGCACAGGCGTTGCCGGCCGGGCTCACTATCAGGCCCTACCGGCCGTCCGACCATGGCGCGGTCCGGCGCCTGTGGGCGGAATTCACGGAGCACCAGCGGCGGCTCTACCAGGATCCCCGGTTGGGCGGGCGCGACCCGGGGGCGGGCTTCGAGGAGTACCTGACACGGCTCGACCTCTCCGGCATCTGGGTCGCCGACGAGCGGGAGGAAGGCGTCGTCGGGTTCGTCGGACTGATCATGGACGGGCGGGCGGGCAAGGTGGACCCGGTGGTGGTCAGCGCCCCATGGCGCGGGCGCGGGGTGGGCCGCGGTCTCCTCACCAAGGTGGCCGACGAGGCCGGCCGGCGCGGGCTCGCGCGGCTGACCGTGTCGCCCGGCGCGCGGGACGACTCGGCGCTGCGCTCGCTGCACGCCGCCGGCTTCGACATGGTCGCCACGGTGACGCTGAGCCGTGACCTGCGGGGAGGCTCCGGGGCGGACGAGTCGGCCGGCGAACCCATCCTGCTGCACGGGTTGCGCTTCTCCACGTGATCGCCGCCGCCTGTGGATAACTGCTGCCGGTTATCCACAGGCGGCGACTCGTGGTTGGCGATCGAGCGGCGCGGCTCGCGACCCTCGACGGCATGACTTCCGATCCGTTCGGCGGCGTGCTGCGGCTGTCCTCGCCCGCCGACATCATCGCCATGATCCCGTACATGCTGGGTTTCCACCCCGCTGACAGCCTGGTCATCGTCGCGATGCGGGAGCGCCGCCCGGTGCTCAACGTGCGCGTCGACCTGCCCGGCCGCAGGCCCGGCCGACCCAGCGCGGCTGAGCTGCGCCGCCTGCTGGACCAGGCGGTCCGCATGGTCACCGACCAGGCCGCCGAGGCCACGATCCTCGTCGGCTACGGATCCAGGAGCCGGGTCACGCCCGTGGTCGCGCGGGCCGCGACGCGGCTGGCCGGTCGGGGCGTTCCGGTGCTCGACGCGCTGCGGGTGACCAAGGGGCGTTACTGGTCCTACGTGTGCACCAACACTGCCTGCTGCCCGGCCGAGGGCACGCCGGTCGACGTGGCCTCCTCGCCCGTCGCCGCGGCGGCCACGGTCGCCGGCATGGTCGCGCTCCCCGACCGGGCGGCGGTTGTGAGCCAGGTGGAGCCGGTGGATCCCGCCGCGCAGGTGGAGATGTGGGCGGCCGTGGGCCGCGCGGACGAGCGCCTCATGGGGTTGGCGGACACCGCCGACCTCACCGACAACCCGGTCGGGGCGCTGATCGAGGCGGGCGACGAGGCGCTCGACGCGGCGCTGCGACGTTGCCGCTCCGGTGCCGGGCTCACGGACGACGACCTGGCCTGGCTGTCGGTGCTCGCTTCGCTGCTACCGGTCGGCGAGCGCTTCTGGCGCCGGATCGAGGAGTCCCCGGACGACCGGCCCGCGCACCGCAGCCTGTGGCTGGACGCCCTGCGCCGGGCACCGATGGACCTCGTCCCGGCAGTGGGCAGCCTGGCCGCCCTGACGGCGTGGCGCGACGGCGATGGGGCCCTCGCCACGGCGGCGCTCGACCGGGTGCTCGATGTCGACCCCGACTACCCGCCCGCCCGGGTGCTCGACGAGGCGTTCGCGGCCGGGCGGCGGCCCGCGGCCCTCGACCCGCGCGGCTGAGGCGGGTCGGTTGCGTGCCGACCCCCGCCCGGCTCACGATCACTGCGTGACGGGGTACAGCGCGATCGTCGTGGCCGGGGGCGCCGGCCGGCGGATGGCCGCGTCCGGACCGAAGCCGGCCGTCCCGGTCAGCGGGGTGCCGATGCTCGTCCGGGTGCTCACGGCCGTCGCGGCCGCCCGTCCCCGGGTTGTCGTCGGGCCGGACACGCTCATCGGCCTGCTGCCCGCCGACGTCATCGTCACCTTGGAGGCACCGCCTGGCGGCGGCCCGGCCGCCGGGGCGGCGGCCGGGCTGGCGGCCATCGGACCAGCCGGCCCCGACGTGGTCGTGCTCCTCGCCGCCGACCTGCCGTTCCTCGCCGAGGACGACGTGACCGAGCTGGTGACCGCCGCACGGGCGGCCGGCGTCGACGGTGCCGTCGCGGTCGACGCCGACGGCCGCGACCAGTGGCTGTGCGGCGCCTGGTCGGCCGGGGCGCTGCGCGCGCGGCTCGACCAGGTGGGTGAGCCCGCCGGGCTGTCGCTGCGCGCCCTGCTCGGCGGGCTGCGCGTGCGCCGCGTGGCCCTCGCGGGCCGCGGCGCCGGTCGGCCCGCACCCACGTTCGACTGCGACACTGTGGACGACCTGCGACGTGCGGAGGAGTGGAGCGATGACCAGTCTGGATGAGTGGACCGCGAGCGCCTGCCGGGCGCTGGCCCTCGACCCCACCGACGTCGACCTGACGATGATCCTCGACCTGGCGCGCGACGCGGCGCACCACGTGCAACGTCCCGCCGCGCCCCTCACGACGTACCTCCTGGGCATAGCAGTGGGCCGGGGTGCTGACCCGAAGGCGGCCGCCGCCCTTCTCCACAGCACCCTCGCCGCCTGGCCCGGCCCGGCGGACGGATGACCGCATAACGCGATGACCGAAGGGGTACCCGGCGCGTCAGGGGGCCTCGCGGGTCGCGCGGGCGTGCGAGACTCTGCGCCATGTGGTTGCGGGTTGGTCGGGCAGCCTCGGCCGCCGACCAGGCCCGAGGCGGGCTCGCGCTCGATGTGGTCCTCTACGCCGTGTCCGCGTTGTTCGCCGCCTACACGGCGATGGCGTCCACTTTGGCCCCACACCGTGTCTGGGGGGCCATCGCGATCGCCGGGTACGGGCTCGCCGCCGTCGCGGCCCTCGTCCAGCTGAACCGGCACCAGAGCGCCGGCGTCCGCGCGCGGGCCTGGCTCGTCGGCGTCACCTGGGCCACCACCGCCCTCCTGCCGCTGGTCATCGAGGCCATCCAGCGCGCCGCCGGCACGGCCGGGCGCGCGCAGGAGGAGGTCATCGTCATCGAGGACGGCGGCCAGCGCCTCATCGAGACGGGCACCCCGTACCTCGGGCGGGCCGCGATCGCCGCCCTCGACGCGCCCGACCGCCTCCTCGGCTACCTGCCGTACCAGCCGGCGATGGCGTCGTTCGGGCTGGTCAGGGCCGCCGACCCGGGCGCCCACTGGTGGTCCGACGCGCGCGTCTGGTTCGCCGTCGCGACCGCGCTCGCCCTCGGTACCGCCCTGTACGTGCTGCGCCGCGCCGGCGCCGACCCCGCCCGGCTCATCCGCGCCGCGCAGGTCGCTACCGTGCTGCCCCTGTGCGCGCTTACCCTCGCCACGGGCGGCGACGACCTGCCCGTACTCGGGTTGTGCCTGCTCGCGTTCGCGTTCGCCGCCGCCAGGCGGTGGGGGTGGGCCGGCGTCGCCCTCGGCGCCGCGGCCGCGCTGAAACTGTTCGCGTGGCCGGTCGCCATCGTGCTCGGCGTGCTCGCCCTCACCCGGGGTCGGCGTGCTGTCCTGCGCCTCGCGGCCGGCACGCTCGGCCTGCCCGCGCTGACCCTGGTGCCCGCCCTCATCGTCGACGCGAGCGCGTTCGTGGAGAACGTCCTGCGGTTCCCGCTCGGACACGGGCTCGTCGTGAGCCCCGCGCAGTCGCCCCTGCCCGGGTACCTCATCGCCACGGCGCTGCCGGACGGCCGGTACGTCGCGCTCGGGCTGCTGGCCGCCGCCGGCCTCGCCATCGGGGTGTGGGTGATCCGCCGGCCGCCCCGCACGGCGGCCGCCGCCGCGGTGGTCACCGGCGTCGGCCTGCTCGCGGCGCTCCTGCTGCTGCCGGCCACCCGGTTCGGCTACCTGCTCTACCCGGTCGCGTTTCTCGTCTGGGCCGGCTGCCTGCGCCTGCCGACGGACGAGCCCCGCGTGCCCAGGCAGCGGCGCCGGCCCGTCACGCGGCCTCAACCAGCGCCGTCGGAGCCGGCTGGCTGAGCGGCGCGTCTCCGTCCGTACGCGGCGCGGGCACCACCGGGGTGGTCCAGCGCAGGTCCCGCACGCCCGGCGAAAGCAGCGCGAGCAGCGACGCCACGGCGATGAGCACGGCGCTGCCGAGCATGCTCGCCTGCGCGCCCACCAGGGCCACCGCCGGTCCGGCGATCAGCATGCCGAGGGGCCCGAGCATGAGGGAGCCCAGCGCGTCGTACGAGCTGACCCGCGACAGCGCCGACTGCGGGATCTCGCGCTGCAAGGTCGTGTCCCAGACGACCGTCAGGGTGTCGAGGGCGATGCCCGCGACGAACGCCACCAGGGCCGCCACGAGCAGCGGCGCCCCCGCCCCGAGCGCCAGCGGCACGAGGGCCAGCGGGAACGCCATGTAGACCACGAGCCGTACCGGCCGGCGGGGCCGCACCCGGATCGCGATGAGTACGCCGACGAGCATGCCGACGGACTCGGCGCCGAGCACCCATGACCAGCCCTTCGCGCCGCCGAGGCGCTCGTTCGCGACGACCGGCCCGATCACGGTCCACACGGCCTGCAACGCCATGACGACGAACGCGAACTGCGTCACCGGCACCCACAGCCACTGCCGGGACCGGAACTCGTCCCAGCCCTCGCGCAGGTCGCGCAGCATCGAACCCTGCGCGGCGGCGGGCGTAACCACCCGGGGGAGCCGCAGGCCCGCCGTGAAGGCGGCCGACGCGAGCAGCAGCCCCGCGTTGATGACCATGGTCCAGCCGGCCCCCACCAGCGCGACGCAGCCACCGGCGACCGCGAGCCCGCCGATGCGCGCGCCGTTCATGCCCAGGCGCAGCAGCCCGTTGGCGGTCTGCAGCCGCTCGGCCGGCACCACCTCGGGCACGACCCCGGTGCTGGCCGGGAAGAACATCGCCGTGGCCATGCCGGCCACGGCCGACAGCGTGATGAGCAGCCACAGCGGCGCCCACCCGGTGATCAACAGGACGGCCAGGCCGCCCCACGCGGCGGCGGCGCCCAGGTCGGCGGCCATCATGACGCGAAAGCGCGGCAACCGGTCGGCGATCACACCACCGAGCAGCATGAACACGACCATGCTCAGGGACTCGGCCGCCACCACCAGCGACAGCGTCAGCGCGGTCGCGCCGGGCAGCGCGAGGACCCCGAACGCGAGCGCCACCGGCCCGAACGCGCCGCCGAGCATGGAGGAGGTACGCGCGGCGAACAGCAGGCTGAAGCGGCGATCACGAAGAATTACGAGTTCCTGGCGCACAGCGACGAGAGTATCGGTCACGACTGACGCCCCGCCCCGCCAACTTCGCGGAGTGTTCCCGCCGCACGCCTGATAGCGGGAGCATGAGTGATGTGTCTGACACCGGCGGACGGGCGATGATCTTCACCGACCGCGCCCAGGCGGGCGATGTCCTGGCCGCGTCCCTGTCCGGGTACGCGAACCGCGACGACGTGATCGTCCTGGGCCTGGTGCGCGGCGGGGTGCCGGTCGCGGCCCGCATCGCGGCCGCGCTGAAAGCTCCACTGGACGTCCTCGTGGTCCGCAAACTGGGCGTGCCATGGTCGCCGGAGGTGGCCTTCGGGGCGCTCGGTCCCGGCGGTGTCCGGGTCCGCAACGACGACGTGGAGCGCCGGCTGTCGCCCCGCGACGTCGACGCGGTGGTCGAGCGCGAGGCGGCGGAGCTGGTCCGCCGCGAGCGGCGCTACCGGGGCGACCGCCCGCCGCTCCACCTCACCGGCCGGGTCGCGATCGTCGTGGACGACGGGCTGGCCACGGGCGCGACCGCGCGGGCCGCCGTGGCGGTGGCGCGAGGTCTGGGGGCGGTCGAGGTGGTCGTGGCGGTCCCGGTCGCCGCGCCGGATTCACTTCAGCTCGTACGGGCGACAGCGGACCGGGTCGTGTGCCCGTCGGCGCCGGTCAGCTTCATGGCGGTGAGCCAGTTCTACCGCGAGTTCCCCCAGACGAGCGACGCCGAGGTGGTCACCCTGCTGTCGTCGTCGACCTAGCCGATCGCCATGTCGACGAAGCGGGAGAAGTGCAGCTGGGCGGCGACCGTCACCGTGTCGGTCGGGCCGTTCCGGTGCTTGGCGACGATGAAGTCGGCCTCGCCGGCGCGCGGCGACTCCTTGTCGTAGTAGTCGTCGCGGTGCAACAGGATGACCACGTCGGCATCCTGTTCTATCGAGCCCGATTCACGCAGGTCGGACAGCTGGGGGCGCTTGTCGGTGCGCTGCTCGGGGCCGCGGTTGAGCTGGCTGACCGCGATGACCGGGCAGTCGACCTCCTTGGCCAGCAGCTTGAGGCCCCGGGACAGCTCGGCGACCTCCTGCTGGCGGCTCTCGGTGCGCTTCGGCGACGACATGAGCTGCAGGTAGTCGACCACGATGAGGCGCAGGTCGTTGCGCTGGCGCAGCCGGCGGGCCTTGGCCCGGATCTCCATGAGGTTCATGTTCGGCGTGTCGTCGACGAACAGCGGCGCCTCGCTGATCTCGCCCATGCGCCGGGCCAGCTTGGTCCAGTCGTCGTCGGAGAGCTTGCCGGAGCGCAGCACGTGCAGCGGCACCTTGGCCTCGGCGGAGAGCAGCCGCATGACGATCTCGACCTTGCTCATCTCCAGGCTGAAGATGGCGCTGGTGATGTTGTGCCGGATGGAGGCGCTGCGCGCGAAGTCCATCGAGACCGTGGACTTGCCGAGACCGGGGCGGCCGGCCACGATGATCAACTGGCCGCCGTGCAACCCGTTGAGCAGCCGGTCCAGGTCGGAAAAGCCGGTCGGGATGCCGGTCATCACGCCGTCGCGCGCGCCCACCGACTCGATCTCGTCGAGGGTGGGCTGCAACAGGTCGTTGAGGACGGCGAAGTCGTCGCTGACCCGCTTCTCGGTGACCTCGTAGACGGCCTGCTGGGCCAGGTCGACGATCTCGTCGACGTCGCGGCCACCCGGGCCGCCGCCGTAGCCGAGCTGCACCACCCGGGTGCCGGCCTCGACGAGCCGGCGCAGCACGGCCCGTTCGGCGACGATGCGCGCGTAGTACGCCGCGTTGGCCGCCGTCGGCACCATGTTCATGAGCGTGTGCAGGTAAGGTGCGCCGCCCACCCGGGCGAGGTTGCCGGAGTCGGCGAGCGCGGCCGCCACCGTGATCGGGTCCGCGGGTTCGCCCCGGCCGTAGAGGTCGAGGACCGCGTCGAAGACCGTGGCGTGGGCCGGGCGGTAGAAGTCGTTGGACTTCAGGATCTCCACGACGTCGGCGATGGCGTCCTTGGACAGCAGCATGCCGCCGAGGACGGACTGCTCGGCGGCGACGTCCTGCGGCGGGGTGCGGTCATAGCCGGACTCGCTCGGGCCGGCGGCGCGTGGCTGCTCGACGGCCGGCTCGCGCGTGCGCGAACCCGCTGCCTGCACATCGTCGGTGACCGACACCGTGCCACCCCCACCATGCACGCGCTCGCGCGGCGTGCCCGCCTCTATGGATAGTCGCGGGGTACGACAACCCGCGCGGGCCGCGTCACCGACGCCTCCTGTGATCCAGTCACGATAGAAACCAAGCCGCCCTTTTCCAAACAGGCCTGTTGATGAGCCTTGGGACAACCTGTGGATGAATTCCGGTCATCCTGTGCACAGGGATGTGCACAGGCTGGGGATCTCGCCTGGGGATGACGAAGACTACCTGCTTTGACGTGCGCAAACGGAATCCGCAGGCTGTGGATAAAAGAAACTTGGCGTGGCGGGCCGTGTGGGCCCGTTCGGGTTCGCCCGATCGGAAGTTGTCCGCGCAAGTCTGGCCAAACCGTCCGCGACAGGTCACACTTCGGCCGTGGAGACTGGGCAGTGGGGAGCCGGCAGTTGGGCCGAGGACGGTCGCGTCCCCGATCCGGCGGCCAACGCGTACCCTCCCCGTCCCGCCAGCATCTATCCGCCCGAGGCCGGCAGCGGGGCATTCCCCCAGCAGGCCGGTCCGTACCCGGCGGAGCCCTCGGCCTACCCCGACGCCTACCCCGACCCGCGCGCGCCGGTCAGCCCGTTCCCGGACCCGCCACCGGCCGACCCGCGTACGGCCAACCCGCGCGTCGGCGGCCCGTACCCCGCGAACGCGTACCCGTACTCCGCCGAGTCCACGGGGCCGCAGCCGCGCCCGGGCGTGCCGGAGCCCCGCAGCGGGGCGTGGCTCAACTCCTATCCGGGCGATCGGTCGGGCGCCTGGTCGACCGACAGCGGCGCCCGCCGGGTCGACCGGGAGCAGAGCGGATCGTGGCGCTCCGGGGGGTACCCGGGAGATGTTGAGGATCTGAGCCTGGCCGAGCCGGAGCCGCCGGCCGGCCGCGGACGGTGGGCCAGGACCTATGGCCGTCCGCGGCCGGAGAAGGGCGGCGGGCCGAAGGTCAACGGCCACCCGCCGCGCGCCGGCGACGGCTACCCGACCGGGCTGCGGCCGGTGTCGGCCGCCCCGGTGTACCGGGGGTCGTTCCCCATGCGGCGGATCAACTCCCCGGCCACCCCGGTGGCGGAGCAACTGGACTACCGACGGGCCGCGATCTTCACGGCCGCCTGGTACGGCGTGCCCCTGCTGCTCTACTTGGCCTGGGCGCTGACACTGGAGGCCAACCGCCGCACGTTCGTGCTGCACCAGCTCGGCGGGAACTCCCTCTGGCTGCTCTCGGCCGCGCTGCTGTCCCTGCTGCTGGGCCTGGCCCTGCGCTGGGTGGCCCACGAGTGGCGCAACCTGACGGTCAGCTTCGCCGCCTCGGTCATGGGCGCGGGCATCGTGACGGTCGTGCACACCCTGGCGACCGGCAGCTGACGCCTCACCCCGCGAGGTCGCGGTACCTGCGCACCGACAGCGGCAGGAAGATCGCGGTGAGCGCGACCGGCCACGCGATGGCGAGCAGCAGCGAGTGATCCCCGATCGGCGTGCCCGGGTTGCCGAACAGTTCGCGGACGGCCGAGGCGGTCGCCGAGAGCGGGTTCCACTCGGCGATCGCGCCCAACCACGCCGGCATCGTCGCCGGGTCGACGAACAGGCCCGACAGGAAGCCGACCGGCCACACGAGGATCTGCACGATCGACACGGACTCGCTGCCCTTGAGGGTCAGCCCGAGCAGGATGCCGATCCACAGCAGCGCGAACCGCAGCAGCAGGAGCAGGCCGAACGCGGCCAGGGCCGCAGCGATCCCGTTGTGCCAGCGCCAGCCGAGCGCCGCCGCGGCGGCGACCAGGATGGCCAGGCCGACGATCGAGTTCATCAGGTCGGCGAGGCAGCGCCCGAGGACCACGGACGCCGAGCTGATCGGCAGGGAGCGGAACCGGTCCGTCACGCCCTTCGCCGAGTCCTGCGACACGGCCGTCATGGTCGACTCGACGCCGAAGAACATGGCGAGCGCGAACATGCCCGGCATGAGGTAGTCGAAGTAGTTCTCCCCGATCGCGCCGCCGAACAACCCGCCGAACATCAACGCGATGAGCACCGTGAAGAACCAGTTGATGAGTACGCCCACGGGCTGCTGACGCCAGTGGGTGAGCTCCCGCTGGGCGAGCACCCAGGTCTCGGTCATCATGCCGCCACCTCCTGCTTGGCGTGCTGGGCGAGGAACACCTCGTCGAGGGTGGGCCGGCGCAGGTTCAGCTCCGCCGGCTCGATGCCCGCCCCGACCAGGGCGGTACTGATCGCGATCAGCGCCCTGGTGCGCTGCGCGACCGGGATGCTGACCCTGGTCAGCTCGGTCCTCGGCTCGCCGTCGGCATGTTCGCGCAGGACCGGCAGCGCCCGGGTGGCGTCGTCGGGCCGGTCGAAGACGACGTCGATCCAGTCGCCGCCGACGGACGCCTTCAACTCGTCGGGCGTACCCTCGCTGACCACCCGGCCGTGCCACAGCATGGCGATGCGGTCGGCGAGCTGGTCGGCCTCCTCCAGGTACTGCGTCGTGAGCAGGATCGTCGTGCCCGCCGCCGACAGCTCCCGCAAGCTGGCCCAGACCTCCTGGCGCGCCTGCGGGTCGAGGCCGGTGGTCGGCTCGTCCACGAACAGCACCTCGGGCGCGACGATGAGGCTGGCCGCCAGGTCGAGCCGCCGGCGCATGCCGCCGGAGTATTTCGCGACCGGCTTGGTGCCGGTGTCCGCGAGCGCGAAGCGTTCGAGCAGTTCGTCGGCCCGCTTGCGCGCCTTGGCGGGACCGAGGTGGTTGAGCCGGCCGAAGAGCACGAGGTTCTGGCGGCCGCTGAGGATCTCGTCGACGGCCGCGTACTGCCCGACGAGCCCGATGCGCTGCCGGACCCGTGCCGCCTCGGTGCTGACGTCGAAGCCGGCGACCGTGGCCTGCCCGGCGTCGAGGCGCATGAGGGTGGCGAGGATCCGGATGGCCGTGGTCTTGCCGGCGCCGTTGGGCCCGAGCAGCCCATAGACGGCACCGGCCGGAATTTCAAGATCGAACCCGTCGAGCGCCGGCGCGTCGGCGCCGCGATAGGTCTTGCGCACCTGGTGTGCGGTGACGCCTGCCTGTTTCATGATCCAGTCCCCTCCCAGGATCGAACCGTGCGCTGTACCGTACACTGTACGGTGACTGTTAGGCTAGTCCTTATGACCGACACCGCGCGCACCCTCGCTCTGCTGTGGGGTACGCAGACGAAGACCGGTCGGTCCGGCCTGTCGGTGCGCGGGATCGTCAAGGCGGCCATGGGGGTCGCGGACGCCCAGGGGCTCGACGCGGTATCCATGCGCAAACTGGCCGACGAGCTGGGCGTCGGCACGATGTCGCTCTACACGCACGTGCCGGGGCGTACGGAACTGATCGACCTCATGGTCGACACGGCGTGGGGGGAGCTGTACGCGGACGTCGACGAGCCGTCCCGGCAGCCGGGCGGCTGGCGGGGCGGGCTGGAGTTCGTCGCCCGCCGCAACTGGGAGGTGCACCGGCGCCACCCGTGGCTGCTCGGCGCGGCCAGCGTCCGACCGGCGTTCGGGCCCAACGCCTTCCTCAAGTACGAGGCGGAGCTACGCCCCCTCGACGGCATCGGGCTCAGCGACATCGAGATGGACTCGGCCCTGACCCTGGTGCTCAGCCACGTCGACGGGCAGGCGCGGCTGGCCGCGAGCCTGAGCCGGGCGCGGCAGGACAGCAGCGACGCGGAGTGGTGGGAGGCGCAGGCGCCCCTGCTGGAGACGTTCAGCCGGGGCATGAACCTGCCGGTCGCCGCACGGGTCGGGCAGGCGTCCAGCGAGTTCTACGACGGGGTGGCCGACCCGCAGCACGCGCTGACCTTCGGTCTGGGCCGGATCCTCGACGGGATCGAGCGGCTGATCAGCGAAAAGGAGCAGGGCCGGCACTGAGTGCCGGCCCTGCTCCTTTGTGCTATCGCTACTTGGCGGCGACCACGTTGAGCGCGAAGTTGGCGGTCACCTCGGGGTGCAGGCGGACCTGCACCTGGTAGGCGCCCACCGACTTGATGTGGCCGGGCAGCTCGATGCGGCGCTTGTCCAGCTCCGGGCCGCCTGCGGTGCGAACCGCCTGCTGCACGTCGCCGGGCGTGATCGAGCCGAACAGGCGGCCGCCGGTGCCGGCGCGCGCCTGCAGCTTGACGGCAAGGCCCTCAAGCTGCGCCTTGACCTCGGTCGCCTGGCCCAGGTCACGGATCTCCCGGGCGTCGCGCGCCCGCTTGATCGAGGTGATCTGCTTCTCGGCGCCCTTGGTCCAGGCGATCGCGAACCCCTGCGGGAGCAGGTAGTTGCGCCCGTAGCCGTCCTTCACCTCGACGATGTCGCCGGGAGCACCGAGGCCCGTAACCTCCTGAGTAAGGATGATCTTCATAGTCGGGCCTCCTCTCAGCGGGACGTCGTGGTGTAGGGCAGCAGGGCCATCTCACGCGCGTTCTTGACGGCGCGCGCGATCTGACGCTGCTGCTGCGAGCTGACGCCGGTCACCCGCCGAGCGCGGATCTTGCCGCGGTCGGAGATGAACTTGCGCAGCAGCGCGGTGTCCTTGTAGTCGATGTAGGTGATCCCGTCCTTGTCGAGCGGGTTCACCTTCTTCTTGGGCTTGCGGAGAGCCGCAGGCTTCGGCATGTCGTACTCCGTGAATCTTCTGTTCCAGGGCTACCTAGAACGGGGGCTCGTCGTCGAAGGAGGAGCCCGAACCGCCGGCCGGCGCGGAGCTGGCCCACGGGTCGTCAACCGACGCCCCGCGGCCTCCGCCGCCACCGCCTCCGCTGGCGCCGAAGCCGCCGCCACCGCCCGAGCCGCGGGACGCCTTCTGCACCTTCGCCGTGGCGTACCGCAGCGACGGGCCGATTTCGTCCACCTCGAGCTCGATAACGGTGCGCTTCTCACCCTCGCGCGTCTCGTACGACCGCTGGCGCAGCCGGCCGGTCACGATGACCCGCGCGCCGCGCTGCAGCGACTCGGCGACGTTCTCGGCCGCCTGCCGCCACACCGAGCAGGCCAGGAACAGCGGCTCGCCGTCCTTCCACTCGTTGGTCTGACGGTCGAGGGTCCGCGGGGTCGACGCGATGCGGAACTTCGCAACGGCCGCCCCCGACGGGGTGAAGCGCAGTTCAGGGTCGTCGGTGAGGTTACCGACGACCGTGATGACGGTCTCTCCTGCCATGGTCACTCCAGAGCTTTACGCCACGATTGTTTGTCGTGGCTCACGCTGCCATATAGGTGCGACGGTTCGGGATAACCCCGGGGTCCCTCAGCGGGTTTCCGGGCGAATGACCTTGGTGCGCAGGACGGACTCGTTCAGCCGCAGCTGACGGTCCAGCTCGGCAACCGCCTCAGGCGTGGCCTGCAGGTCGATGACCGCGTAGATGCCCTCGGTCTTCTTGTTGATCTCGTACGAAAGGCGGCGGCGCCCCCAGACGTCGAGCTTCTCCACCGAGCCACCCGACGAACGGATGACATTGCTCAGGTACGTGTCCAGCGACGGCGTGACAGTGCGCTCCTCAAGAGCGCCGTCGAGGATGACCATGATCTCGTAATGACGCAAGACTTTCTCACCTCCTATGGGCTAGGCGGCCACGGGCTCTCCGTGGCAGGAGGTCAAGCGTCACCGCGCGGGTCGCGACTGACCGGCGCGGCCGGCTGCCCCTGACAACCAGGCACAACCAGCCCACCACGATACAGCCCGTGACCCGCGCAACCGAATCCGTCCCACAAAGGTGGCACGGGGCGCCGCTCCACGAGCGGGTCGAGTCATGATCGCTGTTTCGTGTGCAGACGCGCAGCCCAGCTGCGCTCCGGTACACGAGATGGAGATCTTGGTGGCTTACCAGGGGCCCTCGCGCCACCGAAAAGACCGCGGGGCGCGCTGTCCGCATTCTTTGGGTGGGACCTGGGGAGGAACGACCACACCGACGAGGTAGGACAACGACGCCCCGCGGAGACTGTGTCTCGGGGATTTGTCTGTTTTGTGAGTCCAATGTTAGCCCGAATTATCTGCATTGTCACGCTTGCTCACCTGCGTGGCGCCATCGGGCGGCCTGCCCCCGCGTTCCCGCCCCGGCCAACGCCGTGCTGCGGCGTGTCGGGCCCGGCCCGTAGGCTGCCCGCTATGCGTATCGGTGCCCACGTCGACCCCGCCGACCCGCTTGCCGAGGCGGCCGCCCGCGGGGCCGACGTCGTCCAGTTCTTCCTGACCGACCCGCAGGCCTGGGCGGACCCGCAGCCCCGCGCCGACGCGGATGCCCTGAGGGCCGCCGACGTGGAGATCTTCATCCACGCCCCCTACCGGATCAACGTCGCCACGCTGAACAACCGCATCCGCATCCCCAGCCGCAAACTGCTGCTCTCGCACGCCCGCGCCGCAGCCGACCTCGGCGCGAAGGGCCTCATCGTGCACGGCGGACACGTCGACAAGGGCAACGACGTAGCCACCGGCTTCGAGAACTGGAAAAAGACCTTCGAGTACGCCGCGAAGGAGGGCGGTTTCCCCCTCCCCGTCCTGGTGGAGAACACCGCCGGCGGCGACAACGCGTGCGCCCGCCGCTTCGACGCACTCGCCCGCCTCTGGGACGTCATCGGCGAGTACGGTGCGGGCTTCTGCCTGGACACCTGTCACGCCTTCGCAGGCGGTGAGGAGCTGCTCGGCATCGTCGACCGGGTCAAGGCCATCACGGGCCGCATCGACCTCGTGCACGCGAACGACTCGCGCGACCCCTTCGACTCCGGCCGCGACCGCCACGACAACCTGGGCCAGGGCACGATCGACCCGGACCTGATCGTCGCGGTGATCCAGGCGGCCGGCGCGCCCGCCGTGGTCGAGACACCGGGTGGCGCCGACGGCCAGGGCGCCGACATCGCCCTGATCCGCAAGGGCCTGACCGCGTGACCGCCGACAAGGACCGCGCGGCGCCGGCCGACGAAGAGTCGCGCCCGGCAACCGACCCGGGCCCGGCCGGCGAACCGTCGACGGGCGATGCGACAGCCGAAGACGCCGATCGGGAAGTCCCGGGCGAGGGCCCGCTGAGCCAGGGCGATGCCGAAGACAACCCGCCGACCAGGCGGGCACCGACCTCGTCGGCCGCACCAGCGTCGCCCGTGCCCGTCTCGGCTCCACCCGCGCCCGTCTCGGCTCCACCCGCGGCCTCATCGTCGCCGGCCGCACCCACGTCACCACCGGCCGCACCCACGTCGCCATCGACCGCGCCCACGTCACCACCGCTCGCGCTCAGCTCGCCACCGGCCGCGCCCACGTCGCCGCCGCGGGCGCTCGCGTCGCCGCTGCCGCGCGGGGCGAGTGACGGGCCGGGCGCGGCGCTGTTCGCCGCGGCCGCACGCGACGCGGCCGACCGTACGCATGACGGTGACCGGGCCACGAGCGGCACTGACGTCACGGCCGGGCCGGCCGTTCAGGAGCGGAGGCCTACGGACGACCCCGGCCTGGCGGTCTGGCGGAAGTTCGCGCCGGCGCCGCCGGCGCCGCCGACCCGGGCTGACCGCGTCAGGCGGCGACTCGCGCCGTTGGGTCGGTTCCTCGGTCACGAGTGGACCCTGGTGTGCCTCGGCGCGCTCGCGTTGGCCGTACTGATGACGTGGCCGACCCTGCGCGACCCGGCGCGTACCCTCCCACAGGATCTGGGCGATCCCACCCTGGTGGCGTATCTGATCGCGTGGGGCGGGCATGCCCTGCTGACCGACCCGTCGCAGCTGTGGCACCTCAACGCGTTCTACCCGTCGCCGTACGGGCTGGCGTTCAGCGACTCGTTCCTCGGGTACGCGCCGTTCGCGCTGATCGGGACGGGCCCGGAGGCGGCGCTCATCCGGTACAACATCATTTATGTTTTGATCTTGGCGTTGGCCTTTGTGGGGATGTACGCCCTGGCCCGACAGCTCGGCACCGGTCCGCTCGGGGCGACGGTCGGTGGGGCCGTCTTCGCGCTCGCGCCGTGGCGGCTCGGCCAGGCCGGACACCTGCATGTCATCTCGACCGGTGGCATCGCGCTCGCGCTGGCCCTGTTGGCGCGTGGGCACGGCATCCGGTTCCCGTTCCCGCGCCGCGAGCCCGACGAGGACACGTCGGCGCGCGCGATCCGGCCCGGTCTCGTCTTCGCCGGCTGGCTCGTGGCCGCCTGGCAGCTGACGATCGGCTTCGGCATCGGCCTCGTCTTCGCGTACGTGCTGCTCGGCGCCGTCCTGATCGGCGTGGTCCGGTGGTTGTGGAGCCGGCCGAGGTGGCGCGGCCCGGGCTGGCCGTCGAAGCGGCTGCTGCTGGCCGACAGCGCCGGGGGGTTGATCTTCGCGGGCGTCTGCGTCGGGATGGCGCTGCCCTACCTCAAGGTCCTCGACCTGTACCCGCAGGCGCGACGCACGGAGGCGCTCCTCGGGTTCTTCTCACCGCCGCTGCGGGGCTACTTCACCTCGCCGCCGGAGTCCGTGCTGTGGGGGCAGCTGCACGCCAGTTCGCGCGAGCTGCTGCCGTTTCCCGCCGAGATGGACCTGCTCCCGGGCTTCGTCCTGTACGCCCTGGCGCTGACCGGCGTGTTCTTCTCCGTCTGGTCGGTGCGCACCCGCCTGCTGCTCGCCGCCGGCGCGGGCGTCAGCGTCTACCTCGGCATGGGGACGCAGGCCTGGGGCGACGGCGAGTTCGGTTACCTGCTGCTCTACCGCAACCTGCCCGGCTTCGAGGGCCTGCGTACGCCCGGCCGGCTGGTCGTGTGGACGACCCTGCTGCTCGCGCTGCTGGCCGCGGGCGCGGTGTCCGCTTTGGGCCGCCAGACGCTCGCGGTCGCCCGCGCGCGCGGCCACTACTCGATGCCCAGCGTCGCCCGGGTCGCGATCGCGGTGCCGCTCGTCCTGGTGCTCGTCGAGGGCCTCAACGCGACCCCGCACCCGCGCATGCCGGCCCAGCCCGCCGCGCTGCGCGACGTGACCGGCCCGGTCCTGGTGCTGCCCAGCACCGACCTGCCCGACATGCACATCATGCTGTGGACCACGGACACGTTCGTCGACCTCGCCAACGGCGCGAGCGGCTTCCAACCTACGGAGCTCGCCGAAATCCGGCAGCAGACGAAGGCCTTCCCGGACGCGGGCAGCATCAACTACCTGCGCAAGATCGGCATCGAGTCGGTCGTCATCGTGCCGAGCCTCGCGAAGGGCACCCCGTGGGCCGACCCGGCGAACCTGCCCGCCGACGGCTTCGGCATCACCAAGGACGTGCGCCCGGACGGCACGGTCGTCTTCGACGTGACGCCCTGACGCGCCCAACCAAGGGCTGCCAACGAACCGCGCCGCCGACCATACATCCGGTCGGCGGCGCGGTTCGTTGGTTCAGGCCGTCGCCGCGGCTGGCAGCTCGGGTCCCGGATCAGCAGGGGTTTCCCGACGTCTCTCCCAGAACCGCAGTTTCTCCAGGACCGGCCAGTCGGGGGCGCCGTCGAACGGGCCGCCGTCGGGGTCGTCGTCGTACGTCCGGCGTACGAGATCATTCTGTGGTCGCAGGATGTCGCGGACGACGAGGCCCACGAGGACCGCGAGGGTGATCCAACGACAGGAGGCGGCGAACACGAACACCCATTCCTGGAAGATGTGCTTGCCGGAGACCGTCAGCAGCTCGCCGTAGAAGCTGAAGAAATAGATCAACTCGGCGGCCTGCCAGGCGAGGAACGCGCCCCACTTGGGTCGCGCCAGCACGGCGAGCGGGATCAGCCAGATGCCGAACTGCTGCGACCACACCTTGCTGGTGAGCAGGAAGACCGCGATGACCAGGAACGCCAACTGCGCGAAGCGCGGGCGGCGCTTGACGAGGAGGGCGAGCGCGCCGATCGCGAGGCAGCACAGGAAGAACAGGCCCTGGTACACCTTGTTCAGCAGGTCGATGTTGCCGCCGAGCGTCGTGAACGGCTCGATGCCGTACTTCTCGACACCGGCCGGGAAGTGGGCGCCGATGTACCAGAGGGTGCCCCAGTCGATGCCGCGCTCGTCGCTGAGGCGCCAGAACTCGTTCCAGCCCTCGCGCGCGTAAAGGAAGATCGGCGCGTTGACCGCGAGCCAGGTGAACCCGCCGACCAGGACGGTGATCAACGCTTCTTTCCAGCGTTTCGTCCGCAGCGCCAGGATCAGTAGTGGGCCGGCGAGGAAGAGTGGATAGAACTTCGCGGCGGTCGCTAACCCGAGGAGTAACCCGGCGACCCACGGGTGCTTGCGGGCCCAGGCGAGCATGAACAGCGCGGTGAGCCCGATCGCGAACAGGTCCCAGTTGACCGTCGCGGTGACGATGAGGGCGGGCGCCGTCGCGATCATGGCGGCGTCCCAGGGTCGTCGTCGGCGCAGCGCGAGCGCGACCGCCACGGAGGCCAGGCCGAACCCGAACAGGACGAACGCCGTCCCGTTGTAGAACCAGATGATCTCGTTGATCGTGTTCGGGTGCGTGACCGCGTAGTTGTGCACCGGCAGACCGATCACACCCATGAGCGCGCCGGTGAGCACCGGGTACTCGACCTTGTGGTCGAAGTAAGGTCGCTTGCCCTGGTCGAGGCCCTCCGCGTAGTACAGGGCGACGACGTCGGTGTAGCAGAAGTACCGGTACTGGCTCCAGTTCGACCAGGCGGCGTCCTGGCAGGGGTACTTCTGCAGCCAGTGCAGCCCGAACGTGAGCATCGCGAGCACCAGCACGATCCGTACCGGTGTGAAGATCTTCCGCGGCCGCCGAACGGCGTGATCCCCCAGCGACCCGCCGATGCTCTCGGCGAGGCCCCCGATGAACCGGTCCTCGCGGCCCGGCGCGGCGATGGGCTCGTCGGGGTCCGGACCCGCGGGACCGTCCGGCTCGCTGCCGTCGGATCGGGGGAGTACGTCGGCGTGCGCTGCGCTCATAGACGCCGATCCTGCCCTACCCGATCCGACGGCGCGAGCCATCCGTCAGGGTTGCCGCCTCGCGATCTCGACCGGTGGCGTGAGGACGATGCCACCGCCCCCGCCGCCGCCTCCGGGGCCGCCACCGCCACCGCCACCGCCGGGACCGCCGCCACCGCCGGGCTCGGTCGTGGGCTGAGTGGGGAATTCCGTGGTCGGCGCGGTCGGCTGGTCGGTGTTGCACATGGGGTTGTTGAAGCGGCAGTTCGGCCCTCGGCTCGGGTCGACCTTCGGTTTCGGTGAAGGCGTGTTGCCGGCGCCCTCATCGCCGAGGAAGACCGGCTGGCCGAAAGATTCATGCTTGAGCCTCATCGCCTTGGTCGCCTCGACCTGAAAAGACTTGAAGATGAGGCCAGGACCGTTGGAGCCGTAGATCGGGGCGCCGTTCCCAGTCTTGCCGAACCGCAGCGGCCGTTCCTTGTTACCGCTGGTGCCCATCCACACGGCCGTCGCCAGGTTCTTCGTGTACCCGACGATCCAGGCGTGCGCGTTGTCCACGGTGCTCTTGCCGTACTGCCAGGTGCCGGTCTTGGAGGCGCTGTCCTGACCGTCGTTCAGCCGACCGGCGGTCACCTGCTCGAGCGCGTAGGTCAGGTCATTGATCGCGTTCTTCGGCAGGATGGGCTCGTCCTTGCCCGTCGGCAGCTTCTCGCTGTAGACGGTCTTGTTGGCCTTCTTCACTTCCTTGACGAAGTGCGCCTGCGCGCGGACGCCGTCGGCGGCGAGCGTGGCCATGCCGTTGGCGTGGTCCACCACGGTGATCGGGTACTGCCCGATGCCGACCTCCGTGCCGAAGTACTTGGGCGCGACGTCCTTGCCTTTCTTGGTGCGAAGGTCGATGCGCTTCTGCACGATGGCGCCGTTGTCGTCCTTCACCGTGGCCCACATGTCATCGATGCCGGCCTTCCTGGCCATGTCGATGACCTTGTCCGCGCCGAGCTGCTCGGTGAGTCCGAAGAACGGCACGTTCAGCGAGGCGGCCGTCGCGTCGATCAGGTTGCACACCTTGCCGCAAGCCGCCGAACTGGAGTTACGCACCGGGTTACTGTCCGTCCGGCCACTCTTGGGGAAGGCACGCGGTGACTTGTTGTCCCAGTACGACTTCAGCGAGATGCCCTCCTTGAGGGCGGCTGCCAGGGCGTAGACCTTCATCGACGAGCCGGGTGGATGCTTGCCGTACCCGGTGGGCACCCCGTCCTCGTCGTAGTACCAGCCCGCGTAGTCGACGCCGGCGCCGTTATGCCCGCCGTAGTACGCGAGCACCCGCCCGGTCCCCGGCTCGATGGACACGAGCGCCGCCTGGACGTACTTGGGGACGTTGCCGTACAACGAGAACGTCTTGCGCGTCTCATCGGCGTACTTCAGAGCGACGTCGTTGGCGTCCTTGTCGATCGTCGTGATGATCTTGTAGCCGCCGTTTTCGATGAAGCCCTTGGGCTTGTCCTTGAACTCGGCGTTACCGGACTGACGCAGCTCCGACAGGGCGTGCTGCACCACGAGACCGGTCGGCTTGTCGAGCATGTTGCTGGCGCTCGGCTTGTTGGGCGACCACTTCACCACGTTCTTCGGGAAGGTGAGCGCTTGCGCCTCCGCTTGGGGCATCTTCTTCAGGGGCGCTTCATAGAGGCCCTTGCGGATGTACTCGAACCGGTCCAGGGCCGCCTGCGGGTTCACCGAGGGGTCAAAGGCCGCGTCACCCGGCGACTTGATGACACCCGCAAGCACCATCGCCTCGGGGAGCTTGAGGTCCTTCGCTTTCTTCCCGAAGAAGGCCTGCGCGGCCGCGTCAATGCCGTACGCGTTACGCCCGAAGTACACGGTGTTGAGGTACATCTCCATGATTTGGGGCTTTTCTTTTTCATCATCGAGCTTCCACGCCATCACGGCCTCCTTGAGCTTGCGGGAGTACGTGACGCCGGTGAGGTTCGCGGCATCACGCGCGTACTGCTGCGTGATGGTCGACGCGCCCTGCTTGGTGCCGCCCGTGAAGTTGTTGTAGGCAGCGCGGATGATGCCCTTCATGTCGATGCCGGGGTTGGTCTCGAACGTACGGTCCTCGGCCGACATCACGGCCCATGAGACGTACTCCGGGAGATCCTTGATCTTGATGATCGTACGGTTGAACTCGCCCAGCTTGCCCATGACCGTCTTGCCGTCGTTGTAGTAGACGATCGTCGACTCGGGAAGCTTGATGTCCTCCGGGGCGGGGACGCTGGCGACGTAGTAGGTGCCGCCGACCACGCCGATGCCGGTGAGCATGATGAACACCGCGAACGCCGCGATGATGATGTTGCGGCGGCGGGCCTTCTTGGCCTTGGCGGGGTCCCGAGGCTTCTTGCCGCTCTGCCCGTTCTCGCCGGACGGGTACGGCTCGCCGAGCTCGTCGAAGTCGTCCGGTCCGTCCGGGCCGCGTCCACCGGGACCGCGACCGCCCGGGCCGCGACCGCCAGGGCCGGCTGGTCCGCCGGGGCCACCGGCACCGGGACGCACCATGGCCCGCCCGACGACCGCCCGTCCGGTGGCGCCGCCTTCGCGGGGCGCGTCGGGACCTCCGGGAACGCCCGGACCGCTGGGACCGGGACCGCCCGGACCGCCGGGACCTGGACCGCCCGGGCTCACCGGACCGTTGGGGCCGCCAGGGCCCGGCACGACCGCACGGCCCGCTGGCGCGCGGCCGACCGGCGCGCTGCCTCGTGGGCCGCCGACGGAGGCGCTGCCTACGGCGGCGCTGCCGACCGACGCGCTGCCCGTGGCCGGGTTGGCCGGTGGTGGAGGGGTGGCGGGCGGGGGGCCGCCCACCGACGCACTGCCGACCGCGGCGCGGCCCGTGCCGCTCGGCGAGACCGGCCGTGCCCGACCCACCGGGCCGCTGCCCTCAGGCTCCTCGCCCGCCGGCCACCCTCGGGCCGGGCTCGGCTCGTCGCCCGCGGGCCACCCCCGCGCAGGGCTCGGCTCGTCGTCGTACGGATTCATGTGTCACACCCTGCCGTTTCGGGGCGTCACGGAGTCTCCGTTGCCCAGTTGCGGTGAGGTACGCGTCGTCGGACGCTGGCCGGAAGCTGTGTCGGTCCGCAGGGCGCCGTTGCCCGGGAGGCGGACGCCGTGCATGTTTCCCGACTTAGCTTGAAATATCGGCCTCGCTGTGACCAACTCCACTGTCTGGCGGTCCCTCCCGGACCCTGCCAGCAGTGGCCTCCTGATCACCGCATGCCCTCCTGTACCGGTGCACGCGGCGCGATCCGAATATCCATGCTCATCGCGCCAACCGCACACACATGAACCTGAGAGTACGCGTAACGTTGCCACTAGGCGACACGCGGACATCTGACAACACCGCCCGCAACTGGGAAAACACGGCTTGTGACCGTACGTTAAGCCGCCAAGCGATCGCACTACATCGATTCGGTGCCCAGTTCGGCGGGGTCGTTCATCGTGTCGCGGCCGAGGACGAACTGCTCCACGAGGTGGTTCCAGCCGCAGCCGCGGCACACCTCCACGACGTACACCTGGAACTCGCGCAGCGAATGCGCCAGACCCGGCAGTTCCTTGCGCGAGCGGGCCTGCCCGGCCGACTGGCGCAGCTCGTCGCCGTAGATGTAGTGGACGTGCGTGAGGTTCTCGCGCCGGCAGATGGGGCAGCGCTCCTCGGTCGCCTCGCCGTGGAACCGGGCCGCGCTGAGCAGATAGGGCGAGGCGTCGCACACCTCATAGGTGCCCGCGCGGCCGGAGTAGACCTCGCGCAGCAGCGCCCTGCGCTGGAGCGAGTAGTCGACCACCTGGCGCTGCGACCGCATGCGGACGAGCGTACGCGGCAGCTCACGGCCCGACCACCGGTGAACGGGGGGTGACCGGACCCACCGTTGCGGACGCCACCCGGGAGTCTTAGTCTCGATGTATCGGCCCGATACATCGGCGAGGGGTATCGTCTCGTCATAGCGGCCGGACGTGCGAGGGAGGTGACCGTGCTCGACCTGGCGATCCTGGGCATCCTGCACGAGTCACCGATGCACGGGTACGAGCTGCGCAAGCAGCTGGCCGTCAAGGTCGGCGCCCTGCGCGCCGCGTTCAGCTACGGTTCCCTCTACCCGACCCTGCGCAAACTCCAGGCCATCGGGTGGATCTCCGAGGGCGACGCGGACGACGAGGCGGCCGCTCCGGCCGGCGCCGAGGTGCCGCCCATGACGAGTCGCCGCGGCCGCGTCGTCTACAAGATCACCGCCGAGGGCAAGGAACGGTTCCAGGAGCTGCTCGCCCAGGCCGGCCCCGAGACGTTCGAGGACCAGGGCTTCGGCGTGCACTTCGCGTTCTTCGCCCGCACCGACCCGGCTACCCGCCTGCGCATCCTGGAGGGTCGCCGCCGCAAGGTCGAGGAGCGCCGCGAGGGCCTGCGTGACGTGCTCAACCGGGCCGCCGAGCGCCTCGACGCCTACACGCTCGAACTGCAGCGCCACGGCCTCGACGCCGCCGAGCGCGAGGTTCGCTGGCTGGAGGAGCTCATCGCGAGCGAGCGCTCCGGCCGCACCCCCGGACCTGCCCCAGCGGGGGGCACCGAAGGTATGAAGCCGCATTCGGACACCCCGGAGCGGACGTGATGATGAAGGAGGGCACCGCGATGGGCTCCGTACGCGTCGCCATCGTGGGCGTGGGCAACTGCGCCTCATCCCTGGTGCAGGGGGTGGAGTACTACCGCAACGCCGATCCGCAGGACCGGGTTCCCGGCCTGATGCACGTCAAGTTTGGTGACTACCACGTCGGCGACGTGCAGTTCGTCGCGGCGTTCGACGTGGACGCCAAGAAGGTCGGCCAGGACCTGGCCGCCGCCATCGGCGCGAGCGAGAACAACACGATCAAGTTCGCCGACGTGCCGCCGACCGGCGTGACCGTGCAGCGCGGCCCGACGTTCGACGGCCTCGGCCAGTACTACCGCGAGATCATCCAGGAGTCCGACGAGCAGCCGGTGGACGTGGCCCAGGCCCTGCGCGACGCGCAGGTCGACGTGGTCGTCTGCTACCTGCCGGTGGGCTCCGAGGAGGCCGCCAAGTTCTACGCCCAGGCCGCGATCGACGCCGGTGCCGCGTTCGTCAACGCGCTGCCGGTCTTCATCGCCTCCGACCCGGTGTGGGCGCAGAAGTTCACCGACGCCGGCATCCCGATCGTCGGCGACGACATCAAGTCGCAGGTCGGCGCCACGATCGTGCACCGCCTCCTGGCGAAGCTGTTCGAGGACCGCGGCGTTGAGCTGCTGCGCACCTACCAGCTGAACTTCGGCGGCAACATGGACTTCATGAACATGCTGGAGCGCAACCGCCTGGTCTCGAAGAAGATCTCGAAGACCCAGTCGGTGACGAGCCAGATCCCGCACGAGATGAGCAAGTCCGATGTCCACATCGGCCCGTCCGACCACGTGCCGTGGCTCGACGACCGCAAGTGGGCCTACATCCGGCTGGAGGGCCGCTCGTTCGGCGACACTCCGCTCAACGCCGAGCTGAAGCTGGAAGTGTGGGACTCGCCGAACTCGGCGGGCGTCATCATCGACGCCCTGCGGGCCGCGAAGATCGCCAAGGACCGGGGTATCGGCGGCCCGATCCTGTCGGCCTCGTCGTACTTCATGAAGTCCCCGCCCGTGCAGTACAACGACCACGACGCGCACGCCTCGGTCGAGTCCTTCATCCAGGGCGAGATCGAGCGCTGAGCATTCACCGAAGCGGCCGATCCGACGTCGTCGGGTCGGCCGCTTCTTCGTATCCGCTTGCCGGTCGAACTATGGATTGGTTGGCCGATACAGCAGCCCAATGAATCCACATCCCGGCCAAAGAATGGTTAACAGGCAAGCTGAGCCGCCGATAGGTTCCCGAGGTTCTTGTTCACCCCACCGAGAGGATCCGATGATGCGTCTCGCCGTTCGCCTGGCCGCCCCGCTCGCGGCCGCGCTGGCCGCCGCGCTGCTCACCCCGGCCGGGGCCGCCCAGGCCGCGACCCCCAAGGTCATGATCACCAAGGTGTACGTGAACACGCCCGGCGCGGACACCCCGGCCACGAACGCCAAGCTCAACGGCGAGTACATCGTCATCAAGAACACGACGAAGTCGACGATCAGCCTGAGCGGCTGGACGATCCGCGACAAGCAGTCCACCGCGGCCGGCCACATCTACAAGTTCGCCAGCACCGTGAAGATCGGCGCGGGCAAGACGATCACCATCAAGACCGGCAAGGGCACGAACACGTCGACGACCCGCTACTGGGGCCGGGTCGGCCCGTCGAGCTACGCCTACATCTGGAACAACTCCGGCGACACCGCCTACCTCAAGGACAAGGCCGGCAAGACCATCGACACGTGCAGCTGGGGCACCGTCAGCAGCTACAAGAACTGCTGACGGGAGGCCGGTTGGGTGGCGGACGGCGCCCGCCACCCAACCTCCCGGCTACCAGAACAGACCCTGGTTGAGCCGCACGCGGGCCTCCAGGTCGAGCAGCCGGCGCTTGCGGTCCAGGCCGCCGCCGAACCCGACGAGCTTGCCGCCCGCGCCGACCACCCGGTGGCACGGGACGACGAGCGGCAGCGGGTTGCGGTTGCAGGCGATGCCGACGGCCTGGGCCCCGTCCGGCTGGCCGACGGCGGCGGCGATCGTCCCGTACGTCACTGTGTCCCCGTACCCGATGGCGGCGATCCGCGACCAGACCGCGCGCTCGAACTCCGAACCGCGCCGCACCGACAGGGGCACCGTGAACTCCGTGCGTTCGCCGGCGAAGTACTCGGCGAGTTCGTTCCCGGCGGCAGCCAGCGTGCCCTTGACGGGCACCAGGGTGGCATCCGCCGGCGGACCGTCGAAGCGGACCGCGCAGATGCCCTCGTCGTCGGCCGCGACGCCGATGTCGCCGATCGGGGAGGGCAGGCTGACCCAACGCACGTGCCCAGTCTGCCCGGCCGCCTCAATCCGACCAAGCCCGTGGGCGGGCGCCGCGCGCCGTCGTAGGCTGCTGTGATGCCACCCACGTCCACGCCGGGGAACCTGCGCGCCGTCCTGCGCCGGCCCGGGTTTCGCCGACTCCTCGCCGTACGGTTGACGAGCCAGCTCGGCGATGGGTGGTTTCAGGCCGGGTTGGCGGGCAGTGTCCTGTTCAACCCGCAGAAGGCCGCCGGCCCGGTGGAGATCGCGGTCGCGTTCGCGGTGCTCCTCCTGCCGTACTCGCTGGTCGGACCGTTCGCGGGCGTGTTCCTGGACCGGTGGAGCCGGCGCGGCGTGCTCGTGTCCGCCAACGCGGCCCGCGCGGCGCTCGTCGTGCCCACGGTGATCCTCATCTGGTACGGCCGGGAGGGCCTCGTCTTCACCCTGCTCGCGCTGGTGATCATCGCGATCAACCGGTTCTTCCTGTCCGGCCTGTCGGCCGCGCAGCCCCACGTCGTCGACGCGCCCGGGTTCGTCACGGCCAACGCGCTGGCCACCACGCTCGGGACGGTCTGCTACGCGCTCGGCCTGGGCGGCGCGGCCGCCGTCTCCCACGCGATCGGTACGGGCTTTCATGAGTACGCCCTGGTGGCGGGCGCCGCGGTGGGCCTGTACTCGATCTCGGCGGTGCTCGCGCAGGTCTACTTCCGCCCGGCCGCCCTGGGGCCGGACGACGCCGAACGGGCCACCTGCGGCGTGCGGGCCGGCCTGGGGCACACCGCGCGCGGCATGGTCGACGGTGTCCGCCACCTGGCCGGCCGGCGCGGCGCCGTGCTGCTGGTGACCGCGCAGGCCCTGCACCGCGCCCTGTACGGCATCCTCGCCCTGATCACCCTCCTGCTCTACCGCAACTACTTCGCCACGGGCGCCGACTTCGCGTCGTCGTTGACGGGCCTCGGGCAGGTGGCGCTGGCGGCCGCGGTCGGCGCGCTGGCCGCCTCGGTGATCACCCCGCCGGTGGCCCGTCGGGTGGGCGGCTGGCGCTTCGTGGCCAGCATGTTCGCGGTGCTGGCCGTGGCCGTACCGGCGTTCGGGCTGCCGTTCCGCCAGCCGTTGCTCGTACTCGCCGTGTTTCTGATCGCGGTCGTGTCCCAGGCGACCAAGATCGTGGTGGACACGGCCCTTCAGGTGGAGGCGGCGGACGACTTCCGCGGCCGGGTGTTCAGCGTCAACGACACCCTCTACAACCTGGCGTTCGTGGCCGGCCTGTTCGTCGCGGCGCTCGCGCTGCCGGCGACGGGCCACTCGGTGGTCGCCCTGGTCGCGGTCGGCGCCGGCTACGCGACGTTGGCCTGCTGGTACGCGAACGTGGGCGGCCGGGCCGCGCGCGTGAGCGGAGACGACATCCAGCTGCGCAGCCGGGTCGCCCCACCGGCGCTGACCAGCACCCGGTGACGCCCGTGGCGACGATGTGTCGCCACGAGCCTTGTCGCCTACAGGCCGTTGGCCTTCGCCCAGGCGCGCAGTTCCGCGACCGCCTCGTCGTGGTCGAGCGGGCCGCGTTCCAGGCGCAGTTCCTTGAGGTGCTTCCAGGCCTTGCCGACCATCGGGCCGGGCGGCAGGCCGAGCAGCTCCATGATCGCGTTGCCGTCGAGGTCGGGTCGCACCCGGGCGAGGTCCTCCTCGGCCGCGATGCGCGCGATGCGCTGCTCGAGCGCCTCGTAGTCGGCGTAGAGCTGCTCGGCCTTGCGCCGGTTGCGGGTCGTGCAGTCGGCGCGGGTGAGCTTGTGCAGCCGCGGCAGCAGCGCCCCGGCGTCGGTGACGTAGCGGCGCACGGCCGAGTCGGTCCACTCGCCCCGCCCGTACCCGTAGAAGCGCAGGTGCAGCGCCACCAGTTCGGACACGTCGGCGGTGACGTCCTTGGGGAACTTCATGGCCTTCATCCGGGCCCGGGTCATCCGCGCGCCGACCAGCTCGTGGTGGTGGAAGCTGACCCGCCCGTCCGCGCCGACGGCCTTGGTGGCCGGCTTGCCGACGTCGTGCATGAGCGCGGCCATCCGGAGCACGAAGTCCTTCTCATCCTCCAGCCGGATCGCGTTGCGCACGACGGTGAGCGTGTGCTCGTACACGTCCTTGTGCTGCGCGTGCTCGTCGATCGCGAGGCGCAGCCCGGGCAGCTCGGGCAGGAAGACGTCGGCCAGTCCGGTGTCGACGAGCAGGCGCAGCCCGACCACCGGGTCGGCGCCGCACATCAGCTTCACGAACTCGTCGCGGACGCGCTCGGCGGTGATGCGTCCCAGGTCGGCGGCCATGGCGGTCATCGCGGCGACGACCTCTGGCGCGGGGGTGAAGTTGAGCTGCGCCGCGAACCGGGCCGCGCGCAGCATCCGCAGCGGGTCGTCGGCGAACGACTCCTCCGGCTTCCCCGGCGTCCTCAGCCGCCGCTCCGCAAGATCATTCAATCCGGAGTACGGGTCGACGAAGCGGTGTCCGGGCACGCTGACGGCCATCGCGTTGACCGCGAAGTCGCGTCGCCGCAGGTCCTCGAGCAGGTCGGTGCCGTACCGCACGATCGGATTGCGGCTGACCCGGTCGTACGCCTCCGCGCGGTAGGTGGTGACCTCCAGACGCAGGCCGCGGCGGGCCGCGCCGATCGTGCCGAACTCCGCGCCCGTGGTCCAGATCGCCTCGGCCCAGCCCTTGAGCAGCCGCTGCGTCTCGTCCGGGTGGGCGCTCGTGGCGAAGTCGAGGTCGTCGCCGAGGCGGCCCAGCAGCGCGTCGCGGACGGAGCCGCCGACCAGGTGCAGCTCGTGGCCGGCGGCGGCGAACCGTTCGCCCAGTTCGTCGGCGACGGGTGAGACGCGCATAAGTTCCGCGACCGCCTTGCGCTGGGCGGCGGTGAGGGTGGCACTGGGCCTGGATGAATCGGACATGGGACCGCCAGCCTATCGGAGCGGTCGCGACAGCCGGATAGGGTCTCAGCCATGACAGGCCCCGGCCCCCGCCACGCCGCGCCCGACCCCGACGAAACGGTCATCATGCCGCGCCTGGGCGGGCCGGTTCCCCACGAGGAGCCCGAGGACCCGTATGCCGGACCGACGCGGCACCTGCCCGTCGATCCCGACGCCACCATGATCATTGCAGCCGTGCCGGCAGGCGAAGCACCCGCCACCATGGGTGCCGCCCCGGCCGGCTCCCCGGTCGACATCGACTCCGCGGCCGAGTTGCCGGCCCGCGACCAGACCGGCGACCTCGGCGGATCGGTCGCGCGCAACAGCGCGCTCATGGCCGTGCTGTCGATCGTCAGTCGCGCCACCGGCCTGCTGCGGACCGCGGCCATCGGCGCCGCCATCGGCGCCGGCCTGGTCGCCGACTCCTACACGATCGCCAACACCCTGCCCAACATGGTGTACGAGCTGTTGCTCGGCGGCGTGCTCGCCAGCGTGGTCGTGCCGCTGCTCGTGCGGGCGCGCACCCGCGACACGGACAAGGGCGAGGCGTACGCCCAGCGACTGTTCACGCTCGCGACCGTGTTCCTCGGCGCGGCGACGCTGCTCGCGGTCGCGATGGCCCCGCTGTTCACGCTGTTCTTCACGAGCGACAACACCAGCCCGGCGACGTCGCGGCTCATCACGACGCTGTCCTACCTGCTGCTGCCGGAGATCTTCTTCTACGGCATGGCGGCGCTGTTCGCGGCGCTGCTGAACACGCGCGGGCACTTCGCGGCTCCGATGTGGACGCCGATCCTCAACAACCTCATCGTGATCGCCACCGCGGGCGTGTTCATCCTGCTGCCGGTGATCGACTCGCCGCCGCAGCCGGAGACGCTGCGCACGAGCGAGGTCCTGGTGCTCGGCATCGGTACGACGCTCGGCATCGTGGTGCAGGCCGCCGGGCTGTGGCCTGCCATGCGCAAGGTCGGCTTCCGGTGGAAGTGGCGCTGGGACTGGCGCCAGCTGCACCTGCGCGAGCTGGCGCGGCTGTCCGGTTGGATGCTCGCGTACGTCGTGATCAGCCAGATCGGCCTGTTCGTGGTGCTCCGGCTGGCGAACCTGGCGGCGTCCAACGCGGGCGCGCCCGGTCCCATGGTCTTCAACAACGCTTACCTGATCTTCATGATGGCCCACGGCATCGTGGCAGTCTCGATCATCACCGCGCTGATGCCGCGCATGGCGGCGGCCGCGGCTGAGGGCCGCCACGAGGACCTCAAGGCACACCTGTCGCTGGGCATCCGCCTGTCGGCCGTCGTCCTCATCCCGATCACCGTGCTCTACCTGGTGCTCGGCCGCCCGCTCGCGGTCGTGCTCTTCCAGTACGGCGCGTACAGCCCGTCCGACGCCATCGCCACCGGCTGGGTGATCGCGGTCGCGGCCATCGGCCTGGTGCCGTTCTCGATCGCGCAGCTGCAGATCTTCGCCTTCTATGCGATGCCGGACACCCGCACGCCAACCCTGCTCAACATCCCGGTCGTGGCGGTGCGGATCGCCGTCGACGTGCTGCTCTATCTCGTGCTCCCGGCCACCTGGGTGGCCGCCGGGCTCATGTTCGGCAACGCGGTCTCCTTCGCCCTGTCGGTCGTCATCGGGTACTGGCTGCTGCGCAAGCGGGTCGGCCGCCTGGGGCTGACCCGCGACATCGCGTCCCTCGCCAGGCAGACCGCGGCCGCGGTGATCGCCGCGGTCCCCACGGCGCTGCTCGCATGGCTGTTGATCGAGACCATGGGCTCCAACTGGATCGCCAGCCTGGTCCAGCTGATCGTGTGCGGCGGGCTGCTCCTGGTTGTCTATGTGGCGGCGGCGTTCCTGCTACGCGTCGCCGAGGTGCGCGAGGTGGCCACGTCCCTCCGCGCGAGGATCGGCCGTTAGACACCTTCGCGAGACGGGCTGTGGATAACACTGTGGGGTTGTGGTGGATTGCAGTGGATTGGGTGTGGATTACCTGCCCATCCGCTGTGGAAAACCGCTGTGAACAAACTGAACTGAATGCGTCTTACCAGCGAAGACGCCGTAGATAGACATCCACAGGCTGTGCACGCCCAGGCTGTGGACAACCGGGCCGACGCTGGGGGGACGTACTCGGAAGATTTGCTTTTGCCCGGAATCTCCGCCTACCGTATGGCTGGGCGTCCGGCCGGCCGCCAGTCGGTGTCGAATCGTCCGACCCGAATCGTTAGGTTCCGGCGTGACACGGCCCGGTAGGGTCTTCATGGGGCGGGACTACGTCACGGATGTGCTGACGCGCCGCCGCACAGCCAAGCACTGGCCGCGTTTCTGAGCTATCTTCGCCCAGACGCCGGCAACGCCGGACGCAACGGAGGAGGTTGGGTGACCACCCACGTCGGCGGAGGACAGGACGCCACGCCCGGGGCCACCACCCCGGGTGCGCCCGGCCTGACCACCGGCGAGGAACCCCGACTTCTGGCCGGACGATACCGGCTCGACGAGCAGATCAACACCGACGCGGCCGGCCGCCAGATCTGGCGCGGTGTCGACGTCATCCTCCGCCGCCAGGTCGCGCTCGTCATCCGCACGCCGGGCGGCGACGCGGCAGCCGGCATGATCACCGCCGCCGTCGCGGTCAGCCGGGTGGTCCACCCACACCTGGCCGGCGTCTACGACGCGGTCGACGAGGGCGACCAGGCATACGTGGTGCGCGAGTGGGTGCCGGGCGTCTCGCTGCGCGACATCGTGACCGAGTCGACCCTGGGCCCGGAGCACGCGACCATGGTGGCGCACGCGGTCGCCGAGGCCGTCTCCGCGCTGCACGCCGCCGGCATCGTGCACGGCAACATCCACCCCGGCACGGTCCTGGTCGCCGACGACGGCCGGGTGGTGCTGGCCGACACGCGGGCCGACGCGACCGCCACGGCCGACCGCGACGTGCGCTGCGTGGGTGGCATCCTCTACTTCTCGCTGACCGGGCACTGGCCGCTGCCGGAGGGTGGCGGCGGCCTGCCGGACGCCGCCCGCGACGGCGCGGGACGACCCATGCCGCTGCGCCACGTGCGCGCCGGGGTCCCACGCCAGCTCGACGCCATGGCGACTGAGCTGCTGACGCCGGACGTGCAGGCGCCACCCGCCGCCGCGCTCGCCGCCGACCTGGCCCGGCTGGTCAGCCAGGGCCCCGATCACTACGACGACGCCGGGCCGATCGCCTTCCGCGCCGACCCGGGCCCCGAGCCGCGCCGCCGTTCCGGCAGCAAGCTGCTGGTCGGCGTCACGGTGCTCGTGCTCATCGCGGCGATCGGCATCTTCGTCGGCAACAAGCTGTTCAGCTCGTCGGACGACGGCGGCACCCCGACGACCGTCACCCCCACCCAGGCGGTCGAGACCGAGTCGCCGGGGCGCACGATCCCGTTGCGGGCAGACATCGTCCGCATCGTCGACCCCAAGGGCAACGGCTCAGAGGTTGCCGGCGTCGAGCGCGCCGTCGACGGCGACGAATCCACCGGGTGGCCGACCGAGCACTACACGCGCGCCGACTTCGGTGGGCTCAAGCCCGGCATGGGCGTCCTGATCAATCTGGGCACGCCCACGAAGATCCGCAACGTGGAGGTCACCTTCAGCTCGGGTGGCGTCACGACCGCGCTGTTGGCCGGGCCCAACGACCCCGGCAACAACGACGCGGGCGATCTTAAGATCTCCAAGTTCGACAAGGCCGGCTCGGCCTTCAAGACCGTTGGGCAGATCCAGGAGGACACCAACGGTCCGCGGGTGGTCTTCCCGGTCGATCTGGAAACGCAGGTCCTGGTCGTCTGGATCGCCAAAATGCCGCCGGATGGCACCGGCAAGTTCCAGGTCGCCGTCCAGGAGATCACGGTCACCGGGGAGTGAAGCTGGTCGCGTCCCGATAGGGTGCGTTCCGTGACCGATCCCCGTACGGACGACGCGCTCATGCGCGCCCACGTGTCCGGGGACCGGCAGGCCTTTGCGGAGCTGGTCCGCCGCCACCGGGACCGCCTGTGGGCGGTGGCCCTGCGTACGCTCGCCGACCGCGAGGAGGCCGCCGACGCGGTGCAGGATGCGCTGCTGGCGGCTTACCGGGGCGCGGAGCGGTTCCGCGGCGATTCGGCGGTCACCACCTGGCTGCACCGCATCGTCGTCAACGCCTGCCTGGACCGCCTTCGCCGGCGGCAGGCCCGGCCGACCGTACCGCTGCCCGAGCCGGACTCCCCCGCCCTGGTGCCCCGCGCCACCACGCTGCCCGACGTGGCGACCGAGCTGACGGTGCGCGACGCGCTGCGCGCGCTGCCGGACGAGCAGCGGACGGTGCTCGTGCTCGTCGACATGGAGGGCTTCCCGGTCGCTGAGGTCGCGGCCATGCTCGGCATCGCGGAGGGCACGGTGAAGAGCCGGTGCGCCCGGGGCCGGGCCCGGTTGGCTGTGGCGCTCGGCCACCTGCGGCTGTCGGACGAAGGTCACACACCCGCGCGGGGCTCGGCGGGGAACCGTGCGGCGCCCGCCGCCGTCGGAACTGAACAAGGAAGCGACGACGCGGAGGGGGGTGCGCCATGACCTTCAACGAGGACGATCTGGACCGGCTGGCCGACTACGCGGCCGGGTTGCTCGACCCCGCCGAGGAGGCCGAGGTGGCCGCCCTCGTGGCCGCCGACCCCGCGTGGGCAGCCACCTACGAGCAGCTGGTCGCCGCTGACGCGGTCGTCGCCACGCATTTGCGCGAGGAGCCCGGCGAGGCGATGCCGGCCGACGTGGCGGCCCGCCTCGACGCCGCCCTCAAGGTCGAGGACGTGGCGGGCGCTGTCGCGCGTACGCCGATTTCTTTGAACGAGGCGCGGCGGCGCCGGCAGCGGCGCGCGGGCCTGGTGGCCGTCGGCGCTGTCGCCGCCGCGCTCGTGGCGATCGTCGGCGGGAGCGTGGTGAACGGGAGCCTGCCGTCCGGCGAGTCCAGTACGGCGGCCGACGCGCCCGCGGCCGGCGGCGCCCCCCACGCCGCCCCCGAGGCGGCCGCGTCCTCCGCCGGCCCGGACGGCAACGCGCAGTTCCGCCGGGAATCCACCGCGCCCGCGACGGTTCAGGGCGACCGCACCGACGAGCTGGCGTCGGTGCCGGTTTTCAGCAGCGACACCGACTACACGTGGGCGACCCTGTCGCTCGCGGTCATCGCCGAGGCGACCGACGGCGACGCGGCCAAGGCGTCCGTTCCCGTGCCGGCGCCGCTGGCCGCGCTCGCCGCGCCGGCGACGCTGCGCGGCTGCCTCGACGCGATCGGAGCGGCAACGGGCGGCACGCCGCTGCGGGCCGAGTTCGCGTCGTACGAGGGCACTCCCGCGCTGGTGGTGGTCGTCACACGCCCCGGCGGACAGACGGTCGCGGTGGCCGGCGGCGCCTGTCGTGCCGGCGACGCGGACCTGCGCGGACGCCGCGACCTGCCCTGACCAGGCGGGTGACACGATGGCGTGCCGGTGGCGTGATGCGCGCCGCGTTGGGGAATCACCGGTCCGTACCATGGCGTTGCGCCGAGTGCCGAACGGTGTCGCATCGGCGGCGCGTGTGGCAACGTGATGCCCACGCCGAGACGGAGGAGCAGCGGTGGACGACGTCCGCAATCTGATCATCGTGGGGTCCGGCCCGGCCGGCTACACGGCGGCGGTCTACGCCGCGCGCGCCAACCTCAAGCCGCTGGTCATCGAGGGTGTTCAGTCCGGCGGTGCGCTGATGACCACCACCGAGGTGGAGAACTTCCCCGGTTTCCCCGACGCGGTGCTGGGGCCCGACCTTATGGACAACATGCGCAAGCAGGCGGAGCGCTTCGGCGCCGAGCTGCTCACGGACGACGTCACCCGGGTGGAGCTGTCCGGCGACGTCAAGACCGTTTGGGTGGGCGAGACGGCCTACCGGGCTCACGCGGTCATCCTGGCCACCGGTTCGGCGTGGCGCCCGCTGGGCGTGCCGGGCGAGCAGGAGCTGCTGGGCCACGGCGTCTCCTCGTGCGCGACCTGTGACGGCTTCTTCTTCCGCGGCCAGCAGATCGCCGTGGTGGGCGGCGGCGACTCGGCCATGGAGGAGGCGACGTTCCTCACGAAGTTCGCCGAGACCGTGACCATCATCCACCGCCGCGACGAGTTCCGCGCCAGCAAGATCATGGCGGAGCGGGCCCTCGCCAACCCGAAGATCAAGATCGCCTGGAACAGCGTCGTCGAGGAGATTCTTGGCAAGGACGGGGCGGTCGCCGGCGTGCGGCTGCGCGATACCGTCACGGGCGAGACCAGCGTCCTGGACGTGACCGGCGTGTTCGTGGCGATCGGCCACGACCCGCGCAGCGAGCTCTTCCGGGGCCAGGTTGACCTGGACGAGTCCGGATATGTCATTGTTGATGCCCCCAGTACGCGGACGAATCTGACCGGCGTCTTCGCGGCCGGCGACCTCGTCGACCACACCTACCGCCAGGCCATCACGGCCGCGGGTACCGGCTGCGCCGCCGCGCTCGACGCTGAGCGCTACCTGGCCTCGATCATCGACTGAACTTTGTGACCTGACTTTGAACAGAGGGGATACGACATGGGCTCCGCCACCAAGGCCGTGACCGACGCCACGTTCACTTCCGACGTGCTGCAGTCGGACAAGCCCGTCCTGGTCGACTTCTGGGCGGAATGGTGCGCGCCCTGCCGCAAGGTCGCGCCGGTGCTCGCCGAGATCGCCGCCGAGATGGGCGACAAGGTGGAGATCGTGAACCTCAACATCGATGAGAACCCGGAGACCGCGATGGCGTACCGCGTCATGTCGGTCCCCACCCTCACGATCTTCAAGGGCGGCCAGCCGGTCCAGTCGGTCACGGGCGCCCGCCCCAAGGGCGACCTCGTCCGCCTCATCGAATCCGCGATCTGATCGCGGCACGATCTGCCCAGAGCGCCCCACGCCCGCGTGGGGCGCTCTGTTTGTGAGTACGCGGTACGCTCCGGTGCATTTGGTGCACGACACCTCATGGCCGGCTTCGGGCGTGAGCCCTCTCCGAGGGAGATAGTCCTATGCGAGTGATCCGGCGCGCCGACCGTGGCGCGGCTGTCGTGGAGATCCGGGCGATCCTTGCCGGGCAGGGCCTCCTCCCCCCGTCCGCCAACGGCGGTTCCTTCGATGACGCGGTCTTCGACGAGCCGATCGAACGAGCGGTCCGGGCCTTCCAGCAGAGCCGGGGCCTGACCGCCGACGGCGAGGTGAACGAGGAGACCTGGCGGGCGCTGGACGCCGCGCGGTGGCAGCTCGGCTCGCGCGTCCTCTCGTACTCCCGGCCCGAGCCCATGTTCGGCGACGATGTGCGGCAGTTGCAGGAGCGGCTGCTGGAGCTGGGCTACAACCTGGGCCGCGCGGACGGCATCTTCGGGCCGGGCACCTCGGCCGCCCTGGCCCGGTTCCAGCGCGAGGTCGGCCTCGTACCCGACGGCTCCTGCGGCCCGCAAACCATGCACGCGCTGCGGCGTCTCGGGCGCAAGGTGACCGGTGGGCGCCCCAACCTGCTACGCGAGACCGAGCGCTTCCGGGCGGCCGGCCCCGCCCTGGTCGGCAAGCGCATCGTCATCGACCCCGGCCACGGCGGCGGTGACCCCGGAATCACCGTCGTCGAGGGCACGCTGCGATGGGCCGAGGCGGACCTCGTGTACGACCTCGCGGCCCGCCTGGAGGGCCGGCTCGCCGCGGCCGGCATGCGGGTGCACCTGACCCGCGGGCCGAGCCCGCGCGAGCCGTTCACCGACCTGGACCGCGCGGCGCTCGCCAACGAACTCGGCGCCGACCTGCTGATCTCGCTGCACCTCGACGCGCACCCGAACCCGTCGGCCAGCGGGGTCGCGGCCTACCACTACGGGCACTACGGCGACGGTGGCGTCTCGTCCACCCTGGGCGAGCGCTTCGCCGGGCTGGTGCAGCGCGAGATCGTCAGCCGGACCGGGCTGCGCGACTGCCACATCCACGCCAAGACGTGGGACCTGCTACGCATCACGCGCATGCCCGCCGTACGGGTCGAGCCCGGCTACCTGACATCGCCGTCCGATCGGGAGCGGCTCGTCGACCCGCGGTTCCGCGACCGCCTCGTCGAGGCGATCGTCGCCGCGGTGCAGCGGATGTACCTGCCCATCGAGTCGGACGTACCCACCGGTTCGATCGACGTCAGCGACCTGCGGGCAACCGTCGGGCAGTCCCGCTAGGGACTACTCCTTCGGCGTCGCCGACAGCATGGAGCGCGTGGCCGGGCGCAGGATCGCGTCCGGGTTCATGGAGTTGAGCAGCTTCTCCAGGGCGTACTCCACATCGGACTTCCACGACAGGGCCGTGCGCAGCTCCAGCCGCACCCGGGGGAACCGCGGGTGCGGACGTACGGTCTTGAAGCCCACCGCCAGGAAGAAGTCCGCGGGCGCCAGGCACCCGGAGAGCTCGTCGACGTCGTCGCCGTACTTCGCGTCGCCGAACGCCTCGATCGCCTTGATGCCGCGCTTGGTCACGTCGCGCGCCACACCCTGGATGAGCATGCGGCCCAGCCCGCCACCGTCGAACGGCGGCACGACATGCGTGGTCATCAGCAGCACGGCGTCCTGCGAGATCGGGCTCGTCGGGAAGGCCATGGAGCGCGGCACGTACGCCGGCGGCGCGTAGAGCGCGAACCCCGCCGGCATGCCGTCGGCGTAGATGAGCTTGCCGCACGAGCCCCACTCCAGCAGGGTCTGGGAAACCCACGCCTCCTTCTCGAGGCCGGGATCGCCGGAGGCGCAGGCGCGCTCGGCCGCGACCGGATCGAGTTCCCAATAGACGCACTGACGGCACCGGCGGGGCAGATCATCCAGCGTGTCCAGAGTGAGGTTGACGAGCCTACGCGACATCAAGACACCTCTCGCAGAACACAGCAGGGCGCATGCCGCCTCCTCGCCAACCCCTGCGATCGTACGCTCCACGCGCGCTGTACGGGAGAAGTCAGACCCCTTCTTCCCAGCCTTCGTCATCATCGAGGGGTACGCCGAACGCCGAACGTGAGGCCGACTTCTGGATGATGGTCGGATCGGTGTCCGCGTCGTCCGTGGCGCTCGTCCGTCCGTTGGCTGGCGGGTTGTCTGCCACGTCGACGGGTGTACTCGTGCCCTCTGTGCCCCGCGCGTCGGCCGGGGTCCCCTGGCCGGAGTCGCGCTGTTGCTGGTCGACTGTCGCGCCGCTGGGTTGGCCGCTGCTGGTCTGGCCGCTGCCGATCTCTTCGGCACCGAGGGTGGACGGGGCCTTCCAGTCGATGCGTGGCGGCTCGGCCAGGGGTCGACCGCCGAACTCGGCGAGCCATGCGGCGACAAGCGCGCAGTTCTCGCGCCATTGCTCCTCGGGGATGGGCGGCAGGATGTCGTCCCACAGGGAGAGGAAGGTGCCCCGCAACTGCAGCCGCCCGTACGGGCGCGCCAGGAACCAGAGGTGCAGGTGCGCCGAGCCGTCACCCCACCGGTTCACGTGCACCCGGGCCACTCCGTCGAGCGAACGCATGGCCCGCTCCAGGCGTACCGTCATGACGCCGAGTTCGGCCGCGAACAGGTTCGGCAGGTCGCCCAGATCCAAATGCGAACGCGACTCGAGGATCAGGACCATCGGCAGCCCCGTGGGACGCTCCAGCGCGCGTACGCGCCAGCGGTCACTCACCCAGATGTACGCGTCCTCGGGGGCCGCGCACGCGAGGCAGGTCGCCGGATCCTCGCCGAGGCGGGGCGGCTCCGTCTCGACCGGGGGATCGAGTTGCCGCAGTCTCAGGTCACCCTCGAAAGGGAACGTCGGCCACTTGGTGAACTCAGGAAGGGCATCGGAGAGGTCGGCCACGGGCCCGACACTAGCGGAGCCGAGCCACCCTGGGGTACCCGTCGTCCACAGGCCCGCCGTACCGCTGACACGTGGTTTTGCGACTGACGGACCCCGCCTGTGGACAACGCCTGTGGAGAACTTTCGGGGGCCTCCGATGTTTCACGTGAAACGTAGTCGTCCGGTCGCGAGGTTCGCCTCCGGACTTGGCACGTATGAGATCCGCACTACCGCGCCGCCCGGGTGGGGTCCCCGTGGTCCTGCGTCGAGCCGTGCCCGCCGTTTGCTTCCCCACCCGGATGGCCGGCGCCGAGAGGGTGCCCCCGGACCGTGGCACGGTGGCGAGGGGAGCGCTGCTGAGTGCGATCGACGGACTGGAGACCAGTAGCGAGCGGCGGAACGCGACGTCGTTCTGAACCCGTCGCGTTCGGAACGGAACGCCGTTCGGAACGGGTCGCCGTTCGGAACGCTGACGGTGGGCGCGGCGGACGGCGGGCGCGGCGGGCACGCGCGAACGCGGACCGGCGTCGCCGCACCCTGCCGGCATGTCGGGCACGTGCGGACGCGGGTCGCGTCGGCCGCATCCGGCCGATCCGAAACCCGTACGCCTACCAGCCTGGTTCGCATGGGATGGCGGAGGGCTTTTCAATGCCAGACGCGCCCGATCGACCGTGGCGGTCTAGCCGTGCCCGCGCGCTAGATGTGCCGACCACCCTTGTCGCTCTGGAGCGCCGCTGTCGGTCCGGCACCGCCAGCCCTACGGGCGTGGTCCGTTCCGCACAGCGCCGGCAGATCCCTTGCTTGGCTCGTCGGCGCCTCGCCATGGAAGCGTTCGCTCGACCTTACCGAACCGCGCGTTGCGGCCGGGAGCACATTGGTTTCACGTGAAACATCAGAGGGTACGGTCAGCTGTCTGGTGGTCCACCGCGCGGGCGACCGAGTGCTCGGTCGTCATCCGCGTCGGAACGTGGTCCTCGTCCTCGCCCGTCACCGAGACAGCTCACGCGCACCCGTCCGTTGTCCGAACCTCGCGGCCATCATGTTCTGCGTCCCGCCTCGCGCGCTCTCCTGCCCTGCGCGCCAGCTTGGGCCGCCAGTCCTCAGGTCTGCGCCATGCGATTCCACTCGCGCGCTTCCACCCACCGGCCACGCCCGTTTCCACCACCCGCGACACCCGCTTCCACCCACCCGCCACGCGCGCCTTCCGGCAACGCGAGCCCACCCCTACGCGAGACTCAACCAGGCGAGCGCGAACCTGGGCCCATCCTCTGCTGCGCTCACCCACGCGAGCCCGCGCCCGCGGGCCCATCCCCGCGGGCCTTCACCGGCGTCGGCGTCCGCAGGAGGGGTCGCGGTTGCCTACGCCAGCTCCATCTACGCGGGCTCTACCCACGTGAGCCATCCCGCGCCTTCGCTCCACGCGCTTTCACTCACGCGTCTTCCCGACCGCGCACCCCTCCGCTCTGCACGTACTGCTGTATTCGGAGCCGGCACCACAACCGAGCGCCCGTAGACGCCACCCACACAGGGATACCGCGCCCGTCGACGGCATGTGCCGCCGCCGTTCGACCCAGCAATGCCGTCCTGTGGCCGCCGCCGCAGTATCGAGTCCCGGTCGACCGTCGAGCCCGGCAACCCGACGGGCAAGAAGGCAATCGGCATGGCTCCGCGCATCCGGTCCCGTGGCAAGACCGGATGGGCAGCCGCACCGGAAACGCGGTCGTGCGAGGTGACGTTGGGACGATCCGTCGACGGCCCGTACAACGAAGCGCGGGCCGGGACACATTCGGTCCCGGCCCGCGCCAGTGTTGAGGTGATAGCCGGCCTCAGTCGGTGGCCTGCTCGCTCTTGAGACCGATGATGGCGACGATGCGCTCCAGGTCGTCCACCGTGGCGAACTCGATGTTGATGTGGCCCTTGCGCCGGCCGATGTCGACCGTGACCCGCGTATCGAACCGGTCGGACAGCCGCTCGGCGAGGTCGTTCAGGCCTGGCGCGTGCGGTTTGGCGCGGCGCGGCGCGGGCGCCTTCTTCGCGGGCGCGCCGTCGCCCACGGCGACCGCCACGGCTTCCTCGGTCGCCCGGACCGAGAGCCCTTCGGCGACGATGCGGGTGGCAAGGGCGTCCTGTTGGTCGGGGTCCTCCAGGCTGAGCAGAGCACGGGCGTGGCCGGCGGAGAGGACGCCGGCGGCCACCCGGTTCTGGACGCGAGCCGGCAGGTTCAGCAGCCGAATGGTGTTGGAGATCTGCGGACGGCTGCGGCCGATGCGCCGCGCCAGCTCCTCGTGGGTCGCACCGAACTCCTGCAGCAACTGCTGGTACGCGGCCGCCTCTTCAAGCGGATTCAGGTTGGCGCGGTGGATGTTCTCGAGCAACGCGTCGCGCAGCATGGCGTCGTCTCGGGTGTCCCTGATGATGGCGGGGATGTGTTCGCGGCCAACAGCCTGAGCCGCGCGCCAGCGCCGCTCGCCCATCACCAACTCGTACGTGCCTGGGCTGGTCTCCCGTACGACGATCGGCTGCAGGAAGCCGACCTCGCTGATGGACACCTTCAGCTCCTCCAGGGCCTCCTCGTCGAAGACCGTCCGGGGCTGCTTGGCGTTGGGCTTGATGGAGTCGACCGGCAACTCGGCGAACCGCGCCCCGGGGACGGGCGCGAGACCCGACGGGTTCGCCTGCGCGGCGCCGGACACCGGCTCCGCCCGTTCCGCAGCAGTGGCGGTGGCGGCAGCGGGCGGGGTCGGTGGGGCCGGCGGCGCGGCAGGCGCCGGAGCGCCCGCCGGGGCGGTCGGGATCAGTGCGCCGAGGCCCCGACCAAGTCCACCTCTCGGCTTCGTGCTCATGCCGTCGCTCCCATCGCGGCCCCGCGGTGAGCGATCTCCAGGGCCGCCTCGAAGTAACTCGTGGCTCCACGCGAGCCTGGGTCGTACGTCATCACAGACTGACCGTAGCTGGGCGCCTCGGAGACCCGAACGTTGCGGGGGATAACCGCCTGCAACGCCTTGTCGCCGAAGTGAGCCCGCACGTCCTGCTCGACGGCGTCGGCCAGCCGGGTGCGCCGGTCGTACATGGTCAGCAGGACCGTGGTGACGTCAAGGCGCGGGTTCAGGTGCGCCTTCACGAGCGCGATGTTGCTCGTCAGCTGCTGCACGCCCTCCAGCGCGTAGTACTCGCACTGGATCGGAATCATGACCTCCTGGGCGGCGACCATCGCGTTGACGGTCAGCAGCCCGAGCGAGGGCGGGCAGTCGATGAAGACGTAGTCGTACTCGGCCTTGTGGTTCTGTAGCGCGCGGGCGAGGCGGGACTCCCGGGCGACGACCGAGACGAGTTCGATCTCCGCGCCGGCCAGGTCGATGGTCGCCGGTACGCACCACAGGTTGGGAATCCCCTGCACCTGCTGCACCACGTCGTCGATCGGAGTGTTGTCGATCAGGCAGTCGTAGACGTCCGGGATGCCCGCGTGGTGCGGCACATCCAGACCCGTGCTGGCATTGCCCTGAGGGTCCAGATCGATGACGAGCACCCGGTTCCCGTGTAGGGCCAGGGCGACCGCGATGTTGACCACGCTTGTGGTCTTTCCGACGCCGCCCTTCTGATTGGCCACGCCGATGACCCGGGGGTGGGCCGGACGGGGCATCGTGATGTCACCCGAGGGGTTCAGGATCTGAACAGCCCGGCGCGCCTCCTGCGCCAGCGGTGGGTCATCGTTCGTCACCGGCTCCTGATACGGCTCCACCGGCCCTTCGACTAGGGGCGCCGGGTCAGGCACCACGGCAGGAGCCGGCGCGGGAGCGGTGGCCGCCGACGGCGTGTACACGGGCATCACCTCGGTTGGCTCAGCCGCCGGATGCGGCCGCACCACCGGGTGGTCCCCGGACACCTCGATCGCCACGTACGACCCCGAGCTGAAGCGGGGCTGCGGCACACCGGACCCGGACTCGTATGTTTCACGTGAAACATCGTCCGGATGGGGGCCGCTATAGGTCGGCTGACGAAACTCAGGGCCGCTATACGATCCGTTGTCCTGCACCGTGTCATCCTCGTCCGCGTCGGATGGTTGTGCATCGCCGGAAAGGTGTCGCCTGGCGTGGCCAGTGGGACCAGAGAGGCTCGTTGAGCCTGCCGCGATCGGCCGGTCCGGAGTGACGATGCTCGGCCAGCCTACGGCCGAGACGCGAACAAGGCTACGGCTGGTGTCGTCATCCACAGGAACGGACCGCTCATCCGACTGTCGATAGATGACAAATCCGGGCAGTACACCCATGGCACAGCCGAACCGCGTCGTCGTGTCCGTCGGCCATCCCAACTCCGTCGGATCGCCGTCCACGGTGGACACATCGGAGACTCTGGGCCCCACGGGAGAGACGGACACAGGGGGATCCACGTCCCGGTCGACGGGCCGCGGCTCGGCGGCCACGGCCGGTCGGGTCGCGGCCGACCGTAGTCGTTTGGCGCTGTTGCGCCGGTTGGACTTCTTCCGCTTGCCCACGACCGTCTCCCGCCGTCCCGTGATACGTGCCTGTTCACGAGAACGACCAAGCCGGCCGGAAGGGGGCGGCCACCGGCCGACGGGTCGGCCTTGCCGGACCGCCCGCAGGTGACAGCAAACCTTGGGTTCCGGCGGCCCTCACGACCCTGGGCCGCCACACGCGAGGCGCCTCGCCCCGCCGAAAGGCGACCTCCACGCGGCGTAGGGAAGACCCATGTCCACAGCGCTTCCACACAACGTCAACGCGGACCCAGCGACACATACACCCGGGCCGCGCCCACCACCGGAGGGAAGGACGCGGCTAACCCCGGCGCGCCCCACGCTTGTCCGCCCGGCCCTCGCGCCGGGCCGACCTACCCGCCGGCTTTCCGCCCACGATCCGCTCCCGGACGACCTCCACGACAGTCGTCGCCTCTGCCAGACGACCCTCGCCGCACAACCGCACGACAGGCACGCCACCGCCGAGGCGCGCGACCGTGGCGGCGTGCTCCTCGATCTCCTCGGCCACCGTGGAGCCCTTGAGAGCCAGCATCCGCCCGCCGGCGACCGCGAGCGGCAGGCACCACTTCGCCAGCCGGTCGAGCGGCGCGACCGCCCGCGAGGTGACCACGTCAACGGGGAAAGGGCTCAGCCCGGCGCTCTCCTCGGCCCGACCGCGCAGGACGGTCACGGTGTCGAGCGCGAGCGCGGTCACGACCTCCTCCAGGAACACCGTCCGGCGCGCGAGCGGTTCGAGCAGAATGACCGTCAGGTCCGGCCGGGCGATGGCCAGCGGTATCCCCGGCAGACCGGCTCCGGAGCCCACGTCGACGACCGACGCGCCCGCCGCGATCAGCTCACCGACGACCGCGCTGTTGAGCAGATGCCGTTCCCAGAGCCGGGGCGCCTCCCGCGGACCGATCAGCCCCCGCACCACCCCGTCGGTCATCAACAGCTCGGCGTACCGTTCCGCGAGCGGCAACCGGTCGCCGAAGACGGCCACCGCCGCGTCGCGCAGGGGTGCCGGCGGCGCGGCATCGACGGGAACCGGCACGGCTGAGGAACCTGACATGGGCTCTATTCAGCCACACGGCCCCGAAACGGCGATGGCCGCCCACGGAATCCCGTGGGCGGCCATCGCCGACTCAGTGGTCAGTTGCTGCGGCGCACCACGATCCGGCGCGACGGCTCGACGCCCTCGGACTCACTCTCCACGCCCGACATCGCGTTGATCACGTCGTGCACGCACTTGCGTTCGAAGGCCGACATGGGCTCCAGGCGCACGGGGTCGCCGTGCTCCTTGACCCGCTCGGCGGCGTTCTTGGCGACCGCGGTGAGCTCCTTGCGTCGCGTGGCGCGGAAGCCGCCCACGTCGAGCAGCAACCGCGACGGGCTGCCGGTCTGCCGGTAGATGGCGAGCCGGCTCAGCTCCTGCAACGCCTCCAGAGTCGAGCCGCGCGAGCCGACGAGGTTCTGTAGGCCGCTGCCCACGACCTCGACGAGCGGGCGGCCGCTCTGCACCATCTCGTCGATGTCGCCGTCGTAGTCGAGGATGTCGAGCAGGCCCTCGATGTAGTCGGCCGCGATCTCGCTCTCCCGGAAGAGGTCGTTCTCCGAGGGAGCCCGTTCCTCCTCCTCGTCGCCGTCCTCGGACTCCTCGTCCTCCGGCTCCTCGTCCTCCGGTTCCTCGTCGGACTCCGAGCCGAGCTCGACCTCCTCGATCTCGTCGTCGCGGTCGACGGCCGGCCCGGCACCCGCCGCGGCCTCGATCTCGTCAGCGTTATCGGCAGGCGATGCGTTGGTGGTCTCGCTCACGGGTCATTCTCTTTCGCAAGGTCGGGGCGCCGGCTGGGGCTGGCGCTGTCTCGACGACGACTGGGGGACGTGCTGGCCCGCGGTTCGCGCCGCGGTCCGGTGGTGGCCGCGCCCGCGTGGGGCGGGCGCGCCGGACCGGTCGCGTTACCTCTTGGCCGAGCCACCCTTCTTGGGGTTCACCGGCTTGGCGCCGGGCTTGGGGGCGAGCGCCTTGCCCTCGACAACGGGCTTGGCGTCACTGGGTTCAGTGTCCGCCTTGGTCTTACCAAACAGGCCCGACTTCGTGGGCTTCGCCGCGCCGGACTTGCCGGCCGTCCCGGTCGTCGCCGCCTTGGTGCGCTTCATGGGCGTGGCGCCCTCGGTCACCGGCGGCGGGTACTTGCGCAGCACCCACTGCTGCTGGCCCAGGGTGAACAGGTTGTTGGTCACCCAGTAGAGGATCACGCCGAGGGGGAAGGCCCAGCCGGAGACGAGCAGGCCCAGCGGGATGCCGTACAGCATCAGCTTCTGGATCATGCGCTGCTGCGGGTCGGCGTTCCAGCCGGTCTTGAGGATCATCTGGCGGCTGGACAGGTAGGTCGTCGCCATCATGAGGATCACGCAGGCGGCCGCCACGATCTTCGTGTTGAGGCTCGTGGAGCCGAGCGCGACGAGCGTTTCCGCCGGAGAGCTGAAGCTGCCGGGCAGCGGGGCGCCGAACAGCTTGGCGGCCGCGGCGCTCTTGAACTGGGCGGTGCTCCAGCCGTAAAGCTCAGTGTTCGGGTTTGTCGGAGAAAGTCGCCTAAGCACGTGGAAAAGGCCAAGGAACACCGGGATCTGCACAAACATGGGCAGGCAGCCCATGAGCGGGTTGGCCTTCTCCTTGCGGTACAGCTCCATCATTTCTTTCTGGAGCGTCTCGCGGTCACCCTTGTGCTTCTCCTGCAGCGCCTTCATCTGCGGCTGGAGCGCCTGCATGGCCCGCTGCGAGCGGATCTGCTTGACGAAGACGGGGAAGAGCAGAGCCCGAACGGTGATCACGAGGAAGACGATCGCGAGGACCCACTGCCACGTGGTGCTCAGGAACTGCCGGCCCGGCAGGATGGCGTCCCACAGATCGTGCCAGCGCAGCAGGATCCACGAGATGGACCAATAGATCCACTCCAACATCAGGTCACAGCTCCAGGTGCGTCAGGGGGCAGACGGTCTCGGGTGCGCGCCGGTGGCACCGGGTCGTACCCACCGGGATGGAACGGATGGCAGCGCAGCAGCCGCCAGATCGCCAGTCGCAGGCCACGCAATGCGCCGTGCGTGGCGATGGCCGTAAGGGCATACGCGCTGCACGACGGGTAGAAGCGACAGCGGGCCGGCAGCGCCGGGCTCACCCATCGACGGTACGCGACGATGGGAAGCGCCAGTATTCGGGCACCGACTGTGGTGGGCTGCGGCACGTCGGTCACCGCGCCACCCCCTTGTCGGAACCGCGCGGCGTCCGCGGGCGGCGGGGCCGTCGGGCGGCGGCGAGCGCCACGTCAAGATCGGTTTCCAGCTCAGAGTACGTGCGGGAGCTCGCGGCGGGGAGCGCCCGGACGACGACGTCCACCCCGTCCGGCAGCGCTTCGAGGCGTACCCGCATCAGGTGGCGCAACCGACGGCGGACCTTGTTGCGGACGACGGCGTTGCCCACGGTTTTGGGCACGACAAAACCGGCACGGGCGACAGTGGTGTCGTCGCTCCGTGCCGGTTCGGCGGAACTGGTCGTCGGGGCCAGGAGGTGCACCACCACGGATCCGGTGCCGGCGCGACGGCCGGTGCGGATCGCCGCGGCGAACTCCTCGCGCCGCCGCACGCGTCGCGCGGCCGCCAGCACCCGGGACCCCGAAAGACCTCAGGCCGAGAGGCGGGCGCGGCCCTTGGACCGGCGCGCGGACAGGATGGCGCGGCCGGCACGGGTGCGCATGCGCAGCCGGAAGCCGTGGGTCTTGGCGCGCCGACGGTTGTTCGGCTGGTACGTGCGCTTGCTCACGTCACGTTCTCCGTCTCGATGCTCGCGAACCGGCGTCGCCGGCCGCGGGAAGCTGTCTGTGCCGCACCAGAATATCGCGCGGCCAGGATGAACCATGCCGCCGGGTCGCCGGCAGCCGTTCCAGAGTACTGGCGAGCGCCCCGACGGGCAAACCGGACAGGGGGGCCGCGAGCGCGGGTTGAGGGGATGTGGATAACACTGTTAGCCTGCCGCGTTGCGGCATCGGCGGCTGTGCCATAACAAGCCACAGTGAGTGCAAAACCGGACCAGTACTTCAGTCGTTCGCTCTCTTGAGGGCACCCGACGCGAACAGCGCCCGACGGTGACGCAACCGTCAACTTCCGGTTGATACACAGGCTGTGGACAACCTGTGGACAGTGCGTGGCAGCCAACGGGCGACAGGGGTGGGGCAGTGACCGAGCACAGCGATCACGGTGAACGGGCGGACCTGCTCAGCGACCTCGCCGCCGTCTGGAGCGCAGCGACCGACACGCTGGCTGACGAGATCATCTCACCGCAGCAGCGGGCTTTCCTGCGGCTGACCCGGCTCCGCGCGATCGTGGACGACACCGTGCTGTTGTCGGTGCCGGACGCGTTCGTCCGCGACAACATCGAACTGAAGCTGCGCCCGGCGATCACGCTGGCACTCTCCCGGCACCTGGGCCGCGAGGTCCAGGTCGCGGTGACCGTCCGCCCGCAGGAGGAGGCGACGCGCGAGGCGCTGACCGCCCCGACGGTCGCACTGTCCACCATCGGCGGCACCTCGGGCGGCGACCGGGACTTCCTCGCCGGGTACCCGCAGCCGGCGCCGCCGGCCACCGGTGCGGCGCACGTGCCCAGTCACGCGGCCGCTCCGCACGTGCCGGCCAGCCGGGAGCCCGAGCAGACCTTCGAGGCGCTGCGGGCCGAGAGCGGGCCGGGCCGGCACAGCCTGGAGGACCGCCGCCCCCCGGCGGGGGCGGACGGCGGCAACCGGCTCAACCCGAAGTACACGTTCGAGACGTTCGTCATCGGCTCGTCCAACCGGTTCGCCCACGCGGCCGCTGTCGCGGTCGCGGAGTCGCCCGCCAAGGCGTACAACCCGCTGTTCATCTACGGCGACTCCGGGCTGGGCAAGACGCACCTGCTGCACGCGATCGGCCACTACGCCACGAGCCTGGGCAACGCCCGGTCGGTGCGGTACGTGTCGACCGAGGAGTTCACGAACGACTTCATCAACAGCGTGCGCGACGACAAGACGAACGCGTTCCAGCGCCGCTACCGCGACGTGGACATCCTCCTGATCGACGACATCCAGTTCCTGGAGACGCGCGAGCGCACCCAGGAGGAGTTCTTCCACACGTTCAATACGCTGCACAACGCCAACAAGCAGATCGTCATGACGTCCGACCGCTCGCCGCGGCAGCTGGCGACGCTGGAGGACCGGCTGCGCACCCGGTTCGAGTGGGGCCTGCTGGCCGACATCCAGCCGCCGGACCTGGAGACGCGCATCGCGATCCTGCAGAAGAAGGCCGCCCAGGAGCGGCTGTTCGCCCCGGCCGAGGTGCTGGAGTTCATCGCCTCGCGGATCTCGAACTCGATCCGTGAACTGGAGGGCGCGCTGATCCGCGTCACGGCGTTCGCGAGCCTCAACCGCGCACAGGTCGACCTCGGCCTCGCCGAGGAGGTCCTGCGCGACTTCATCCACGACGGCTCCGGACCCGAGATCACCGCCGACCAGATCATGAGCGCGACGTCGGAGTACTTCGGCGTCAGCATGGAGGACCTGCGCGGGCACTCGCGCTCGCGGGTCCTGGTCAACGCCCGCCAGGTCGCCATGTACCTGTGCCGCGAGCTGACCGACCTGTCGTTGCCGCGCATCGGGCAGGCCTTCGGCGGCCGCGACCACACGACCGTCATGCACGCCGACCGCAAGATCCGCCAGCAGATGGCGGAGCGCCGGTCGCTCTACAACCAGATCGCCGAGCTCACCAACCGGATCAAGCAGACGCCATGAGCGAGCCACTCTGTCCACAGGCTGTGGACAAGATCTGGGGACGACCGTGTGGAATGTCGCTACGCGTAGCTGTGGCTATCACTGAGCGTGAGATTTCCTTGTCCACAACCCAGGGGATAACCATGTGGGCAACCCGTGGACAACCCTGTGGACGACCGGCGTCGATGTCGGAGGGCCGCCGTAGTGTGGATAACCTCCCCGGTTTTCCACCGTGGAGCACACAGGCTACGCACAGGGCTGAATGCGGCCCGACCTGCGTGGAGACCGGGTTTTCCCCAGTTTCCACACCACCGACTACGACGACGTCTTTTATCTCTAAGAGAAGAAAAAACAATCATCAGCGTGTGGGGATCTTCGGAGGCATCGCATGAAGTTCAACGTTGAGCGCGACGCGCTCGCCGACGCGGTCGCGTGGACGGCGAAGAGTCTGCCGTCGCGACCCTCCGTACCCGTCCTCGCCGGCGTACTGCTGCGCGTCGCCGATGGGCACCTCACGGTCTCGGGCTTCGACTACGAGGTCTCCAGCCAGGTGACCCGGCCGGTGCACGCCGACTCCGACGGCGCCGCCCTCGTCTCCGGTCGCCTGCTCGCCGAGATCACCAAGTCGCTGCCCAACAAGCCGGTCGACGTCGCCGCCGTCGGCAGCCACGTCGAGGTCGTCTGCGGCAGCGCCCGGTTCACCCTGCCCACCATGCCGGTGGAGGACTACCCGACCCTGCCGGCCATGCCGGAGAGCGCCGGCACCATCGAGGCCGCCACGTTCGCCTCAGCGGTCGCCCAGGTCGCCGTGGCCGCCGGCCGCGACGAGACCATCCCGATGCTCACGGGCGTACGCCTGGAGCTGGAGGGGTCGACGCTGACCATGCTGGCCACGGACCGCTACCGGGCGGCCGTCCGCGACATCACGTGGCACCCCGACGACGCTGACGTCACCACACAGGCCCTCGTACCCGCCCGGACGCTCGCTGACACCGCCAAGACGCTCGGGCCGCTCGGCGGCGAGGTCACCCTGGCCCTGTCGCGCGGCGGCGTGGGTGAGGGCCTCATCGGCTTCGCGGGCGGCGACCGGCGCACCACCAGCCGGCTGCTCGACCCCGACTTCCCGAAGATCCGTTCGCTCTTCCCGGACCAGTACGCCGCGACGGCCAAGCTCACCGTGTCCGGCCTCAACGAGGTCGTCAAGCGCGTGTCCCTCGTCGCCGAGCGCACCGCTCCGGTGCGGATCAGCTTCGCCGAGGGCGAGGCCGTGGTGGAGGCGGGCACCAGCGAGGACGCGCGCGCCAGCGAGGCGCTCGAGTGCGACTACTCGGGCGAGGCCATGACGGTGGCGTTCAACCCGGGCTACCTGCTCGACGGCCTGGCGGTGCTCGACGCGCCCACCGCGCAGCTGGGCTTCACCACGGGCATGAAGCCGGTCGTGATGACCCCGGTCGGCGAGGACGGCGAGGTGCGCCCCGGTTACCGGTACCTGATCATGCCGATGCGGGTGGGCGGCTGACCCGGCTGGCCGTGGCCGGCTAGAGTCGGCAAACGTGTGCGGGCTGTGCCGGCCCGCCGCGCCGGCTCCCGCGAGGAGGGCAACACATGCAGCTGGGAATGGTGGGCCTCGGCCGCATGGGCGGCAACATGGCGGACCGCCTGCGCGCCGCCGGGCACAACGTGGTCGGTTACGACCGCGATCCGGCCGTGTCGAACGTGGCGAGCCTTGCCGAGCTGACCGCGAACCTGGAACCGCCGCGCGCCATCTGGATCATGGTGCCGGCCGGGGTCACCGACGCCACCATCGATGAGTTGACCCCGCTGCTGGGCGAGGGCGACATCGTCATCGACGGCGGGAACTCGCGCTTCTCCGACGACGCGCCGCGCGCGCAGCGGTTGGCCGGGCTCGGCATCGGCTACGTCGACGTCGGCGTCTCCGGTGGGATCTGGGGCCGCGAGAACGGGTACGCCCTCATGGTCGGTGGCGCCGAGGAGCACGTCGAGCGCCTCATGCCGATCTTCGAGACGCTCAAGCCCGAGGGCGAGTTCGGCTTCGTGCACGCCGGCCCGGTCGGGGCCGGCCACTACGCCAAGATGGTCCACAACGGCATCGAGTACGGGCTGATGCACGCGTACGCCGAGGGTTACGAGCTGCTGCTCAAGTCCGAGCAGGTGACGAACGTGCCCCAGGTGATCAAGTCGTGGCGCGAGGGCACGGTCATCCGGTCGTGGCTGCTCGACCTGCTCGACCGGGCCCTTGATCAGGACCCGGGGCTCGAAGGTGTCGCCGCGTACGCGGAGGACACCGGCGAGGGGCGGTGGACCGTCGAGGAAGCGATCAAGCACGCCGTGCCGATGAACGTCATCGCCGCCTCGCTGTTCGCCCGCTTCGCCTCCCGCGAGGACGAGGCGCCGTCGTTGAAGGCGATCGCCGCCCTACGCCAGCAGTTCGGCGGCCACGCCGTCAAGACCGACTAGGCGGCGCGCCGTGTACGTCCGGCGGGTCGAACTGCTTGACTTCCGGTCGTACCCCCACGCTTTTATTGATCTTGAGTCGGGGCCGTCGGTGCTGATCGGGCCGAACGGGGTGGGCAAGACCAACCTCGTCGAGGCGCTCGGCTACGTGGCGACCCTCGCCAGCCACCGGGTCGCCAACGACGCGCCGCTCGTGCGCGTCGGGGCCGCCCGCGCGGTGGTCCGGTGCGCGATCGTGCACGAGGCCCGCGAGCTGCTCGTCGAGCTGGAGATCGTGCCCGGGCGGGCCAACCGCGCGCGTCTTGGCCGCTCGCCCGTCACCCGGGCCCGCGACATCCTCGGCGCCCTGCGGATGGTCATGTTCGCGCCGGAGGACCTCGCGCTCGTGCGCGGCGACCCGGCCGAGCGCCGCCGCTACCTCGACGACCTGCTCGTCGCCCGGCAGCCGCGCTACGCCGGGGTGCGGGCCGACTACGAGCGGGTGCTCAAGCAGCGCAACGCCCTGCTGCGGACGGCGTACCTGACGCGGAAGGTGAGCCGGCGGCGCGGCGGCGTCGTCGACGGTCAGGACGATCTCGCGACGCTCGACGTGTGGGATCACCACCTCGCCCGGCACGGCGCCGAACTCGCCGACGGCCGGCTCACGCTGTGCTCGGCGCTCGGGCCGCACGTCGCCAAGGCGTACGCGGCCGTCAGCGCCGGCAAGGGCGAGGCCCGGTTGGCGTACGAGGCGCGATCCTGGTGGCCCGCCGAACCCGCGGCGACGAGCGGGCGGGAAGAGATCGAACAGGCGCTGCTGGGCGCGCTCGCGGCCGCGCGGCCCGCCGAGATCGAGCGGGGCGTCACGCTCGTCGGACCCCACCGCGACGACCTCGCACTCACCCTCGGCGAGCTGCCCGTGAAGGGCTACGCGAGCCACGGGGAGTCCTGGTCGTACGCGCTGGCGCTGCGCCTGGCGGCGTTCGAGCTGCTGCGCGCCGACCGCATCGAGCCGGTGCTCGTGCTCGACGACGTGTTCGCCGAGCTGGACGCCGGGCGGCGCGAACGGCTCGCGGGCCTGGTCGCGACGGCCGACCAGGTGCTGGTGACGTGCGCCGTGGCCGAGGACGTCCCGCCGAGCCTGGCGGGTGCCCGGTACCTGGTGTCGGAAGGGCAGGTGGCTCGTGGCTGAGCGCAATCCCGAGCGGCCCACCGGCCGGGCGCGCGTGACGGGCGCCGACAGCGCGGCGGCCGGTCCCGCCGAGAGCGGCACGGCCGACGGCGGGACGGTCTCCGGGCCCGCGTTGGCGCGGGCCGCGCTCGAGGCCGCGCAGGCGCGCCGGGCCGCCCGACCGGCCCCCCGCCGCGGCGACGGGGCCGGGGGCGAGGAGGGCGGGGGCCGGCGGTTCCGCCCGCGCGGATACTCCGGCTCGGGGCCCGATCCGCGCGACCCCCAGCCCTTCGGGTCGATCATGGGACGCCTGGTCCAGTCGCGCGGCTGGGAGCGGCCCGCCGCCGAGGGCAAGGTCTTCGGTTCGTGGGAGGCCGTCGTCGGCGCGGACGTCGCCGCCCACTGCCGGCCGGTGAAGCTGGAGGACCGCGTCCTCACCATCGAGGCGGAGTCCACCGCCTGGGCGACCCAGCTACGCCTCCTCAGCGCCAAGCTGCTGGCCATGATCGCGGCGTCGGTCGGCCACAACGTCGTCACTCGGCTGACCATCCACGGGCCGGTCGCGCCGTCGTGGAGCCGGGGTCCCCGGCGGGTTCCGGGGCGCGGCCCACGCGACACGTACGGATAGGCGATCCCACATCTAGTGGCGTTCATACACAGCTGTGTCCACAGCTTGTGGATTACGCCTGTGTAATGAGGCCAGCGGGGAGCTTTGTCCGGACTTGCGGGCATAAATATGTGATATCGCGTGGCGTCAACGCCGCGCCCGCCCCGCCAAGGTGCGCACTTCGGCTGGCTCCGCGCCCTCCGAAGCCGCCAAAGTGCGCACCTTGGCGATGGGCGGCGAGCGGCGAGGGCAGGATGTGGCGGCGGGGCGGCGGGGCGCCGGGGGTTAGAAGTCCGCGTAGACGGCGAAGCCGCGGTCGGCGCAGCGGCGGTAGAACACCGCGAGGACCCGCAGTTCCAGCAGCGTGAAGTTCCACTGCACCGGGTTGCCCGCCTCATCGCGCAGGGCGTTGAGGCGCTGGTCGAGCCAGCGCAACTGCTGCTCGGCGAGGCGACCCTGGGTGAGCGCCGCGCGGAGCACGGCGGCGACGCTGTCGAAGGTCACCTCGTCGCCCGCCGGCAGGTGGGCCTCGTGGCCGGCGATGAAGCGCTCCAGGCCGCCGGCGATCCAGGCGCAGCCGTCGGGGTCGATCACCGGGTCCTCGTCCTCGGCGGCCGCGTCCGTGGCGAACAACACCCCGTCGAGGCCGAGCAGGAGGTCGATCAGGTCGGTGTAGGCGCCGGCGCGCACGGTGGACGCCTTGGCGATGTGGGCCGCGAGCGCGGCGGCCGGGCCGGCGTGCGCGGGGGCGCCGGCGGCCACCTGGGCGAAATCGGCGAATTCGTCCGCGGGTACCGGTTCGTAGAAGCGGCCGGTCCTGGGCCACTGGACGGCCACGTTGTCGAGCGCCATCGGGGCTACCTCCCTATCCCGCTGCTGCGCCCGCTGGGCACCGAGGCGGGGCGTGCCGCCCACCGGGCGCCGGGGCGCGGACACGAGCGGCAGCGGGCAACATACGTCACGGCAGTCACACTCCGCGACCCCCGAACCGGCAGCATTCGATGAGCGACGGGGGCGCCGGCGGACGTACGCCCTCGACCCACGACGGCGCTGCGCCGTCCGCACCCACCCGGTGCGATAGGGGGGTTGGCTCCGCCGCCAAAAGAGGCGCAGTGGCGGTCACAGGTGGGTCAGCAGCGCGATTGCGGGGTGCCGTAGGGCAGTCTCGTCGCCCCCGCACAGTAGGATGGCGGTGGACCGAACAACCGACTGGTCAGCGCGCCGGACGACTTTAGCTGACCGCGTCATCGACCCGACCCATTGACGACGTGGGACCGCGACACGGCTCCTCGTACGACCCCTGCCGGCCGGCACGCCCCCCGCGTGCCTCCGCGGAGAAAGCGACTGAAGGTGGCAGCGCCCAAGCAGAAGCCTGGTGACTACAACGCATCGTCGATCACGGTGCTGGAGGGCCTGGAGGCCGTACGCAAGCGGCCCGGTATGTACATCGGCTCGACCGGTGAGCGAGGGCTCCACCACCTCGTGTGGGAGGTCGTGGACAACGCGGTCGACGAGGCGCTCGCCGGCTTCTGCGACACCATCGAGGTGACGCTGCTCGCCGACGGCGGGGTGCGCGTGGTCGACAACGGCCGCGGCATCCCGGTCGACATCCACCCGGTCGAGAAGCGGCCGACGGTCGAGGTCGTCCTCACGGTGCTGCACGCGGGCGGCAAGTTCGACGGCAAGGCGTACGCGGTCTCGGGTGGTCTGCACGGCGTGGGCATCTCCGTGGTCAACGCGCTGTCGTCGGCGATCGATCTGGAGATCTGGAAAGACGGCTACACCTGGCGCCAGCACTACCAGAACTCCAAGCCGAACAAGCTGGAGAAGGGCGAGACGACCAACCGCACCGGCACCTCGGTGACGTTCTGGCCGGACCCGAAGATCTTCGAGACGACCGAGTTCACGTACGAGACGATCTACCGGCGCCTTCAGGAGATGGCCTTCCTCAACCGCGGCCTCACGATCGCCCTGCGCGACGAGCGTGAGGACGCCGCCGAGGAGAAGCGCGAGGTCACCTTCTGCTACAAGGGCGGCATCGCGGACTTCGTGCGCCACCTCAACCAGACCAAGAGCCCGATCCACCGCTCGGTCGTCGAGTTCGGCGCCGAGGGCGACGGCATGGCGGTCGAGATCGCGATGCAGTGGAACGAGTCGTACGGCGAGAGCGTCTACACGTTCGCGAACACCATCAACACCCACGAGGGTGGCACCCACGAAGAGGGCTTCCGTTCCGCGCTGACCGGCGTGATCAACAAGTACGGGGCCGACAAGAAGCTGCTCAAGAACGACGAGAAGCTCTCCGGCGAGGACATCCGCGAGGGTCTGGCCGCGATCATCTCGGTGAAGCTGGCCAACCCGCAGTTCGAGGGCCAGACCAAGACCAAGCTCGGCAACACCGACATGCGCAGCTTCGTGCAGAAGACCTGCAACGAGTGGCTGGTCGACTGGCTGGAGCGCAACCCCGCCGAGGCCAAGGTGATCATCACCAAGGCGTCCCAGGCCGCCCGCGCCCGCATCGCCGCCCAGCAGGCCCGCAAGCTCGCCCGCCGCAAGTCGCTGCTGGAGACCGGCTCGATGCCGGGCAAGCTGGCCGACTGCCAGTCCACCGACCCGCGCGTCTCGGAGATCTTCATCGTCGAGGGCGACTCCGCCGGCGGCTCGGCCAAGCAGGGCCGCGACCCGAGGGTGCAGGCCATCCTGCCGATTCGCGGCAAGATCCTTAACGTGGAGAAGGCGCGCATCGACCGTGTGCTCAAGAACAACGAGGTCCAGGCGCTGATCACCGCGCTGGGCACCGGCATCCACGACGAGTTCGACATCGAGAAGCTGCGCTACCACAAGATCGTGCTGATGGCGGACGCGGACGTCGACGGCCAGCACATCCAGACGCTGCTGCTCACGCTGCTGTTCCGCTTCATGCGCCCCCTGGTCGAGCTCGGCCACGTCTACCTGGCCGCCCCGCCGCTCTACAAGATCAAGTGGAACAAGAAGGGCGACGACGCGCAGTACGCGTACTCCGACCGGGAACGCGACGGGCTCATCGCGCTGCGCCAGCAGACCAAGCCGAACGCCAAGCCGGACGACATCCAGCGGTTCAAGGGTCTGGGCGAGATGAACTACCCGGAGCTGTGGGACACGACGATGAACCCGGCCACGCGCACCCTGCGCCAGGTCACGCTCGACGACGCGGCGACCGCCGACGAGCTGTTCAGCGTCCTCATGGGCGAGGACGTCGAGGCCCGGCGCACGTTCATCCAGCGCAACGCGAAGGACGTGCGTTTCCTGGACATCTGAGGCTGCCACAGTTTTCCACACCGTCCACAGCGTTATCCACAGTCAGACCCACTGACTTATCCACAGCCGTTGCCGAATTAGTGACAAAGTAGGGTTGATCGTGACGGAAACTCCTGGCGGCGAGCCGACCGAACCGGGCGCCGATTTCGGGATCCACGGCCGTATCGAGCCGGTCGGGCTCGAGGTGGAGATGCAGCGCTCGTATCTCGACTACGCGATGAGCGTGATCGTGAGCCGTGCCCTGCCGGACGTGCGGGACGGGCTCAAGCCCGTACACCGCAAGATCCTTTATGCCATGTACGACTCGGGTTACCGTCCCGACCGCGGGTACGTGAAGTGTTCCCGCGTCGTCGGTGACGTGATGGGCCAGTTCCACCCCCACGGCGACTCGTCGATCTACATGGCGCTCGTCCGCATGGCCCAGGACTGGTCCATGCGGTACCCGCTGGTCGACGGCAACGGCAACTTCGGCTCCCCGGGCAACGACCCCCCGGCGGCGATGCGCTACTGCGTCACCGGCGACACGCTGGTCCGTACCGCCGAGGGCACCGTCCGCATCGGCGACATCGTTCCGGGCGCGCTGCCGAACTCCGACCACGACATCAGTCTCAAGGTCGTCGACCGCAACGGCGACCTCGCGCACGCCAGCAGGTGGTTCCACTCCGGGGAGCACCCGACGCTGCGCCTGCGCACCCGCGAGGGCTACGAGCTCACCGGTACGACGAACCACCCCGTGCTTTGCCTCGTCGACGTGGGCGGGGTGCCGACCCTGCTGTGGAAACTGCTCGGCGAGATCGCCGCTGGCGACCGCGTGGTCATGCAGCGCGTCACCCCCGAGGAGATCGGCTACCCGTCCCTGGAGGCGGTCGAATCCGCCGTCCTGGCCGGCGCCTTCGTCAGCGAGGGGTGGGCGTCCGAGACCCGGGCGGGCTTCAACAATGTCGACCGGGACTACTTCCAGCGGGTCGTCGCCGCGTACGACCTGGCCGTCGGCGGGCGGCGCTATGTGCAGAGCCGAACCATCGCGTCCGGCAGCACCCTCTACGAACTCGACGTTCAGGACGTGAGTGCGCTGCGGCGCAGCGTACTGGCAGATCTTGTGGGCCTTCGGAGCGCGGACAAGGCTGTTCCTCGGTTTGTCTGGGCATCGTCGAGCGCCGTGAAGCGCGCCTTCCTGCAGTCGCTGTTCGAGGGCGACGGGTCGTCGTCGCTGCTGCCGCGCAACACGATCCAGATCTCGTACTCGACGCGCAGCGCGCGCCTCGCGGCCGAGGTCCAGCAGCTCTTGCTGGAGTTCGGCGTCATCGCCCGCCAGGTGGCATACGACGACGGCGAGATCAAGGTCGTCATCACCAACCGCCGGGACGCGCGGATCTTCGCGCAGACCGTCGGCTTCCTCGGCCGTAAGCAGGCCAAGCTTGAGGCGGACCTGGCCACCATCCCGGTCGCCAGCACGGCCCTGAGCGCCGACCACGTGCCCTTCGTCGCCGAGTTCATCCGGGCGGCCGGCGCCGCGACTGGCGTTGACAGGCAATGGCTGCGCAAGCACAACATCGACCGGGTTGAGCGCTGGGAGCGCGACCGGGTCGAGATTCTGTCGCGGATCTCCGACGCCGAGGTACGCGAGATCGTGACGCCCCTCGTCGACGGTCGCTTCTACTACGCGGCGGTCGCCGAGATCACCGACGCCGGCGTTCAGCCAGTCTTCAGCCTCCGGGTGGACACCGACGACCACGCGTTCGTCACCAACGGCTTCGTCAGCCACAACACGGAGTCCCGGCTGGCGCCGCTGGCGATGGAGATGCTGCGCGATATCGACGAGGACACCGTCGATATGCAGGACAACTACGACGGGCGGGCCAAGGAGCCCACCATCCTGCCCTCGCGCATCCCGAACCTGCTCGTCAACGGCTCCGAGGGCATCGCGGTCGGCCTGGCCACCAAGATCCCGCCGCACAACCTGCGCGAGATCGGCGCCGCCGTCCAATGGTGCCTGGACAACCCCGAGGCCGACGAGGCGACCACGCTCGACCAGCTCATCGAGATCGTCAAGGGTCCGGACTTCCCGACGCGGGGCCTCATCGTGGGGACCACCCCGATCCAGGAGGCGTACCGGACGGGCCGCGGCTCGATCCGGATGCGCGCGGTCGTGGACGTCGAGGAGGACAAGCGCGGCCGCGCCTGCCTCGTCGTGACCGAGCTGCCGTACCAGGTGAACCCCGACAACCTGGCCGAGCGCATCGCGGACCTCATCCGCGAAGGCAAGCTGGCCGGCATCGCGGACATCCGCGACGAGTCGTCCGGGCGTACGGGCATGCGCATCGTCCTCGTGCTCAAGCGGGACGCGGTCGCCAAGGTGGTGCTCAACAACCTCTACAAGCACACCCAGCTGCAGGAGACGTTCGGCGCCAACATGCTGGCGCTGGTCGACGGCGTGCCGCGCACGCTGAACCTGGCCCAGTTCGTGCGCCACTACGTGGCCCACCAGATCCAGGTGATCCAGCGGCGCACCGCGTTCCGGCTGCGCAAGGCGGAGGAGCGGGCGCACATCCTGCGCGGTCTGGTCAAGGCGCTGGACCTGCTGGACGAGGTCATCGCTCTGATCCGCCGCTCGCCGAGCGCCGAGGAGTCCAAGACGGGCCTCATGCGGCTGCTCGACGTCGACGAGATCCAGGCGACCGCGATCCTCGACATGCAGCTGCGCCGCCTGGCCGCCCTGGAGCGGCAGCGGATCATCGACGAGCTGGCCGAGATCGAGATCCGGATCAAGGACTTCAAGGACATCCTGGCCACCCCGGCCCGACAGCGGAAGATCGTTTCGGACGAGCTGGCCGAGGTCGTGGCGAAGTGGGGCGACGAGCGGCGTACGCGCATCGTCCCGTTCGACGGCGAGGTGTCGGTCGAGGACCTGATCGCCCGCGAGGACGTGGTCGTGACGATCACGCGGACCGGGTACGCCAAGCGGACCAAGACCGACCTGTACCGGTCCCAGCGCCGCGGCGGCAAGGGTGTGAGCGGGGCGACGCTGCGCCAGGACGACATCGTCAGCCACTTCTTCGTCTGCTCGACGCACGACTGGATCCTGTTCCTCACGAACAAGGGTCGCGTCTACCGCGCCAAGGCGTACGAACTGCCGGAGGCTCAGCGGACGGCCAAGGGTCAGCACGTGGCGAACCTGCTGGCGTTCCAGCCGGAGGAGCAGATCGCTCAGGTCATCGAGATTCCCAACTACGACGTCGCACCGTATCTTGTCTTGGCGACGAAGAACGGGTTGGTCAAGAAGACGGCGCTGAGCGAGTTCGACTCGAACCGCACCGGCGGCATTATCGCGATCAATCTGCGGGACAACGACGAGCTGGTGGGCGCCGCCCTCCTCGCACCGGAGGACGACCTGCTACTGGTGAGCAAGAAGGCCCAGGCCATCCGCTTCTCGGCCACGGACGAGACGCTGCGCCCCATGGGGCGGGCCACGTCCGGGGTGATCGGCATGCGGTTCGGGGACGGGGACGAGCTGCTGGCGATGGAGGTGGTCCGGGACGGCATGGACGTGTTGACCGCGACCGACGGCGGCTACGCCAAGCGGACCCCCATCGAGGAGTACCCGATCCAGGGCCGGGGCGGAAAGGGCGTCCTCACCGCGAAGATCACCCAGCGACGTGGTGGACTTGTGGGCGCCGTGGTGATCAGCCCGGATGATGAGCTGTTTGCCATAACTTCCAACGGTGGAGTTATCCGGACTCCTGTGAAGCCGGTGCGCAGGACGCGCGACCGGAACACAATGGGGGTCAAGCTGATGGACTTGCCGGATGGTGTGACTTTGGTGGCGATAGCTCGTAACGCAGACGAGCCGGACGAACAGGATTAGTCCATGACGGAGACGCAGGCCAAGTCGGGGATGACGGGGACCTCGACGGCACCGTCGGACGAGGAGCCCAAGACCGTCGTGCCCACGGCTGAGAAGCCGGGCGCGCCGGAGGGTGCCGCGTCGGATGCCGCCGCTCCCGAGTCCGCCGCCAAACCGTCGGCCGGTACGCCGTCGGTTTCGCCAGAGAAGACCGATTCGAACGCCTCGCCCGACGCGGGCGGCGTCGCCGCCGGGTCGCTCGCGACGCCAGCGCCCACTCCGGGCGCAGGCGTCGCGGCGCGGGTCGCGGCTGCCGCGATCAAGGAAAGCCGCACGGCCAAGGCGAACGGCAAGGCAGACGCGGACAGTACGGGCGCGGAGGAGGCGGCCACCAAGCCGGCCGCTGGCGCACCGGCCCCCGCTGCTCCGCCGCCCGCCGTGCCGCCCGCGCCGGCCGCGACCGGCACCGCCAAGGTCAAGCCGGCCGACGAGCCGACTCCCGCGGTGACCGCACGCGCGTCCGCCGCGACATCGAACCCGGCCGCGTCCGGTAAGGCGTCCGTGCCCACGTCGTCATCCTCCGACGCGGGCACCCGCCGGCCCGGGGTGTCGTCGTCGTTGTACGCGGGCACGCCAGTCAAGGGCACGGCCGCCGTGCCGCTGTCCAGCACCACGCCGCCGGCACTGTCGTCGACCATGGTGAACCCGACGACCGAGCCGGCCACGGCGCCCACGAGCGGTCCGTCCCTGGGTACGGGCGCCGTCGGGGCCGCCCGGGTCGGCGACGCCGTCCGTACGGCGCGGGCCACCGTGGCGGGTGCCACCGCCCGTGGCCCGCGACGCGCGCGCCTGCACCTCAAGCGCATTGACCCGTGGTCGGTCATGAAGTTCGCGTTCGCGGTGTCACTGGTGCTGTTCATCGTGGCGATCGTGGCGACCTCCGTGCTGTACCTGGCGCTGGACGCCATGGGCGTGTTCGAGAGCGTGAACAAGGCCCTTGCCGACATGGTGGGCCAGGACGGCGTCAAGATCACGGCTAAGGGCGTCATCGGTGCCTCCGTACTGCTCGGCGCCGTGAACATGGTTCTGTTCACCGCGCTCATGACGCTCGGGGCGTTCGTCTACAACGTCTGCGCCGACCTCGTCGGCGGCATCGAGCTGACCCTGTCGGAGAAGGACTGACGAGGGCCCCGTCACACCGGCGGGGCCAACGCCGATACCCGTTTTGGTGAGCGCGGAGGAGTGCGGTAACGTTTCTCCTCGCGCCGCCCGTCCGGATTCACCGGTCGGGGCAGGGGGCTATAGCTCAGTCGGTTAGAGCGCAGAGCTGATAACTCTGAGGTCGCTGGTTCGATTCCAGCTAGCCCCACTTCCCGCCCGCAAGCCAGAGGTGGTTCGCGCCATGTGGAAGAAGCTGCTGATTCTCGCCGCCCTCGTCGGCGCTGGTGCCTACGTCGCCAAGAAGGTCAAGAGCGCCAACGACGAGCGTGCCCTCTGGCACGAGGCGACCACCGCTCCCGACCTGCGCTAGGCAGGTCGGCGCCACCTCCGCCGGGGCCGTAGCTCAATTGGCAGAGCACCGCCTTTGCAAGGCGGGGGTTAGGGGTTCGATTCCCCTCGGCTCCACTTTTTCTGGCCCTGACCAGGGCGTTTCGGCGAGCAAGATCCTCAAGTACAAATCCAGTACAACTCGCGTCTGATCTTGCGCCTAACGGGCGTCCCTTGCGGCCCCGAGCACGGCACCGACCAGCCCTCGGCGGCGCTCCTGCTTCGGCCACCAGTGGACGACGGTTCCGGACGAGCCGGACTTGGGCTCGCACAGGTAGTGCCCGCCGTGGAACTGCGGCGAGTACTGCAACTGTTGGATGATGTGCAGCTCACCGTGCGCCGCGTCGACATAGGCCGGGCCGTCCTCCATCCCGAGCGCCTCGCCGATGCGGCAGCCTTGCCCGGCGCCGAGCCAGATGGCGGCCCGGTACCGGCGCGGCACCGGGTCCAGGAGCGCGAGCACCTCACGTTCGGTCGGTACCCACTTCGGCGCTCGGGACAGCCCTTGGAACACCTGGTTGGGCTTGATCCCGTTACACGGGTTCTCCCCGATCACGCTGTCGCCGACTGCTGCCGTGAGCACAGTGTCTAGCAGGTCGAAGTGCAGCCGTAGCGTCGACTTCGGCGAGCCATTCGAGCACGTCGGTCAGGTTGATGTTGCGCATGACGCGGTTGCCGAAAGCCGGGTAGAGAGCGCTCGGCGTACTCCTGGAAGACGAGCCGGCGTTCGGCCTGGTCGACGCGAACCTCATCGACCGTGCCGGCGCGGGCCGCCGCGTCCCAAGCGTCCGCGTCGGCCTTCCGCTCGAAGAAGCGCGTGTGCGGCTCGCCGTTGGCGTCGTTGTACCGGACGCGCCAGCGCTTACCTTGTCCGTGACGCGACTCGCGCATCGTGGCCGTTCAACTGCCGAATTGTTCTCATGGGTATCAAGGCGCCGCTGACGCGGCGCACCGTGGCGGGAAGCCGGCCTTTCGGCGGGCGCATCGCGCCCCTGCCGCCTCTGCCTTCGGCGGCGGCGGCAGGGCAAGCCGCCGAGGCTACGGCCCCGCCCGCGCCGCATTTGCCGCCATACTCCGAGGGCTTGTCAGAACCGCAGTTGCTGCGCTAACGCCCGTGCCAGCCGGCCGTTGTCATCCGGGCCGTTCCATACGACGAGCTGCGTGATCGGATCATCGCCTTGACGCTCGCTCAGATATCGCTCCGCCTGGCTGTCCGGCGGCGCGCTAGTTACGAAGATCAAGCGACCCTCGAACGGAGTGCCGCGTAGCCGTTCTTCGGCGGCGACGATGGCGTGGCGCTCAAGCCGCTGCCTCGTCAGGTACCTAACCTCGATTACGGCCGCTCGATTGTGGCGGTCTCGAACGACCAGGTCGATGCCTTTGTCATGGGGCGGCATGACGACTTCGAGAGTCGGATCAATTTGGGCGATGGCGGCGATGAGCTGCTTTTCATAACGAATCGCGGGATGCAGAACGCCAGGCGTGATTGACTCCACCGCGTCTGCCACTGCTGCCGCAACCTCTGGTGATTCCTTCTGCGCAGCAGTTTCCGCGACCTGCACAGCACGCCTGCGAATCGCCGCAAGCTGCACGCTTGCGTCGCCACTTCCGAAACGGAGCAGCGGAGTGCCCTGAAGGCCCATGAGCATGAAGGCAGCTGCAAGTACGAGCAACGCGGCGGTCCCCGCCTGGTTGTCGCTCCTAAAGATTGCAAACGTCCCGAACGACCCAGCCGCAAGACCAATCAGCGCGGCGAGACTCCGCGCCCACCAGGGCAGGGGATCCATGGGGCCTTCGTCCGGTGAATCAGGCATATCCCATCCGATTCGTAGTGGGCGCTTGGCGGACCAGTTCAGCACGGTACATCCGGCGCGCCAGTCCGACAGCGTGGCTGATTCGGGGCTCCGCCCCGGACCGCGGCCCTCCCTCGGTGATCCGGGCGGATCGGTGCGGGGGATCTCCTCGGTCGGGCACCGAGACGGCTGCACGAGAACCCCCGGCCCGCGCAAGGTCAAGCCGTAAACGATCGCTTCGCGAACCTTGCGCGGGCCGGGGAACCTCGTGCAGGGCAAGCCTGCCCGACCGAGGAGATCCCGAGCCGTTCACCCTGGCGTGCTTACGCACGCCGTCTTGACACGTAGGCGTCAAGTCCGGCTTGACGCCGATCTCGCGCGTCGACCCACCCGTAACGGCCGGCTGGAGTCCGAGTCAGCGACCCGTCAGCAGAGAGCCAGACCTTCATCAATCAGCGGACCGATGCTGACCTTTAGACCGGCCGTGCTCGGGTCATCAGCCCACACAGACGAGACGTCGGCATACCGCTTGCTGCTCTTGGCCGTCCCGTTGAGCGCGTAGACGGTTCCCCCACTGCTGAGGACTACCTCAGCACCGTTTCGGCATTCGAGAGTGCCCGAGTCGATCGTGAGCGGCCACCTGTCGCCCAAGTCTGCGCGACTGATAGCTCGCTGGTGGGCATCGTCAGTGCTGGAGCAGCCAACCAGCAGCACGCAACATAGGAGCGACAACGTAGCGGCCAGATGAGTAGACGGTTGAGGCATGCGGGCACGGTATAGGCACGTGTGGCCTCACCGGAATCGGTCACCCGGTGCGGTTGACAGGGAAGATCATCAAGTACAAATTCAGTACAACGGCGCGCGAAAAGCGATGAGTAGCAACGAGAGTCGATGGATACTGCAACGCTGGTCGGACCGGCGATCCGCCCGATTCGGGATGATGCTGACCGCCATCACGGAGTTAGGGGTTCGATTCTCCTCGGCCCCACTTTGGTGCCAGGCCACCTCGTCACCGGGACTTCAGTCCGGACCTGTTGGCGACAGGTACCCGTCGACTCGACGGGATCGTTAAGCTGTTGCGCCATGCGGCCTACCCCAAGATCTATCAATCGACTCGGAATTCTGTTTCCCGCAGCCGCCGTCATGGGCGCTGTGGAAGTCGCGATCGGCGCTATTCAGGTCAGACATCTGTCCGCCAACACGTCCGCCGCACTTGCCGCCGCCCCCATGTCTTCCATCGAGGTTCACGACGCCATCAGGAATCTCGAGGAGTCGGCAGTCGTCAGCATGATCGCTGGTGGCCTCGCGATACTTCTGGTGGTGGGCCGGTTCGTGGTACGCAGAGCGCTGCCGGTTGCGCCGTTCATCGTGTGGGTTCCCTGGACCGCCGCGCTGGTGGGCAATCTGCTGATGGTCGCTGACACGTCCGTCGGCCTTACCGCGTATACCGATCCGGACGCGGACGCCGCCCGCCAAGCATTGGTGAATGACCTGCTGATCGCACCGGGTCGGTCAGCTGTTCTCTACAGTGCTGAGGCTCTTATGCTCGTATTGTTGATCTGGATCGCCGTGCTCATGAGATCCGACGACACACTCGTGTTCTTTGCGCGTCGCAACGAAGCCACAGCTGACCCGACCTGGGACACCATCGTGGCGTTACAGCGCAACCGACAAGAACTCGGCACTTCGACGCTGACTCCCCGAGACGGTGATCGTTCCACGTTGGCCTGAACGTCGCCCGGCCCACCCACCAGACCACCACCCGTACGACCGGACGGCATGCGTCGAGCAAGTAACGTGCGGGCTGTGCTCATCTTCCGTGAGGCCGGTCCAGATGACTTTGACGGCATTCTCCGGCTCTACCGGCAGTTGCACCCCAACGACCCCGTCCTACGGGATGGGTCGGACGCGGCGGCCTTCGCGGAGATACTCGCCTCACCCCGCCTGCGTCTGTTCGTGCTTGACGTCGACGGGGTCATCGTCGCCTCGACGTACCTGAACATCATTCCGAATCTCACCCGTTCCGCGTCGCCGTACGCCGTCATTGAGAACGTCGTGGTGGAGGAGACGCTGCGAGGCCAGGGACTCGGCAAGCGGATCATGGCCGAGACGCTGCGGGCGGCCTGGGACGCTGGCTGCTACAAGGCGATGCTGCAGACCGGCTCCCGTACGCCTTCGACGCACGCCTTCTACCGGAGTTGTGGGTTCTCGCCGGACGCCAAGAAGGCCTACCTCGCCCGTCCATCCTGATGTGCCGGGCGTAGCGAAGGCCACGATCAGGACCCGCCGCTCGGGGCTGGCGCCGCAAGGAGCTCGGTGACCGCGAAGCCGGGCAGGGTGACGCTCGCGGTCGCCGGGATGTGGAACGTGCCGCCGACCGCTTCCGGCAACCAGCCGGTGCTCATGGCGTACCGGATCAGCGTCCGTACGGTCGCGGCCCTCGGGTGGGGGTAGGTTTCCTCGGCCGCGGGCGGCTGGAACCGTTCAACCAGGTCGCCTTGGAGGGCGCGGCTGTTCTTTCCTGCAGCTTTCGCAGCCTGGACTTGTGCGCCATCCCGCGATCGTGCCACGCGGGGTTATCTGGGTGCCTCCCGATTCATCGCGGAACCAGCTTGATCGTTGTCGCGCGGACCTCCGGCGTGACCATGGCGTCGACGTACTGGGCACCATGACTTCTGTACTTGACGCGGTACGCCGCGTCGATGCGGTCGTTCGTCGCGGGGTCCGTTTCGTCGACGAACGCGACATCGCGGATGGTGTCGTCGATCTCGATGATGCCTTCGGCACGCGCCCGCGTGCCCCGGAACCAGGCGGCGTCCGCGCCCCGGTACGAACGGACGTAGAGGTCGTCGTCGACCCGGACGACCCAGACGATCACGGACGAGCGCGGTGTGCCGTCGGGCCGCAGGGCCGCGATCCGCATCTCCACGACGCTTCCGATGTCGTCCAGTTCGTCGGCGGTCCAGGCCGTCATGGGCAGGCTCCCTTCCTCCGTCCCCATCCTCGCCGACCCGGCGGGCTGTCGCGCGGAGCGCGCGTTATTCGGCGACGGCGTCCGCCCACCCCGCTTAGTACGGCAGTGACGGTTCACCCGTTGAGCTGCTCGGACTCGATGAGTTCTCGTCGT
>NZ_BAAALS010000026.1:73118-99807 GCF_039528415.1 Luedemannella helvata | reverse complement strand
CGGCCACCGCACCCGCCGAACGGACTCGCTCGGCCGGCACGGAAGCGGTCAGGCGGCCTCGTGCAGGACCGTGCGGCCCGCCGAGGTGGCGCGGGCGAGGTACGCGGCCTCGTAGCGGGCGACGGCCAGGGCGACCGGGTCGTCAAGCCGCCCTTCGGCGAGCAGCCGCGACCGGTACTCGGCCGCGATGGCGGGTAGTTGGGGCAGTCGGACGGTGCGCTTGCCGTTGACGTAGGTGACGTGAAGGCCGCGAGCGCGGTCGGCGTCGTCGTCGCCCTGGCGGTCAGCGATGGCGGTCAGGATGCGGGTGATCGGGTTCATGGCAGTGGTCTCCATCAGGCGGCGGCGGGCAGGTCAGCGACCGGCCCGGACGGGTCAGCCGGCCGGGTGGTCCGGCGGGTGCGGGTAGCCGCGGTGCGCAGGGTTGCCGCGTAGGCGGCGATGCGGGCGCAGTCGGCGTCAGCGAGGTAGGCGGTCTTCACCAGCTGGGGCATGCCGCCCTCGGCGATGAGCAGGCCGGCGCCCTGGTTGTTCGGGCTGATCGTGTTGGCCGACCAGCCCCGGTTGGCCCACCCGTGCCCGAGCACGATGTCGGAGGACACGTCGGTGGTGCACCGGCCGGCGAACCGCCACGCGAACAGATCCCGCAAGCTGGTGGGGATGATGTCCGACGAGGGTCGCTGGGTGGCGGCGATGACGATGATCCCGACCGCCCGACCCCGAGCGACCAAATCGCGCAGGAGGGCGGAGAACTGCTCCTGGGTCTTCTTGTCCCCCGCCGTGGCGGAGAAGTAGGCGATCTCGTCGACCGCGACGACGACCGGGGAGAACTCGTGATCCGGTGCGACCTTGCGGTGCCCGAACCACTCCAGGAACGCGTACCGGTTGTCCATCATCGTCTGCAACCGCTGCAGCGTGCGGATCGCGTGGCCCTGGTCCGGGCCGACGAACACGTCCGCACACCGCCGCCACTGCCCGAGTTCGACCCGCTTGCCGTCAAGCAGGCACAACCGGGCATCCAACGACAGGGCCGCGTGCGCGACCAACAGGTTCAGCAGTGCGGACTTGCCGGCGCCGGGCTCACCACCGATGAGCATGTTGCGGTAGATCAGCGGCACGGTGACCCGGTGGCCGAACTCGTCGATGCCGATGAACACCGGGTCGTAGATGGACAGGGCCGGCCCGAGCGGCATGTCACCGCCCGGGGTCGAAGCGATCAACGTCGGCATGGTCTCGTTTCCCGTCAGGCCGCAGTCCGGGCCGGGGTCGCCGACTCCCACGTCTCATCGGGCACGTGGTCGGGCACGAACCCATCACCTCGGGTGCGGGTCGCGCGGGTGAGCTTCGCCGTGGCGAACCGCAGCGACGGGCCGACCTCATCCACGTCCAGGCCGTACGCGGAGCGCTTCTCCCCGTCCTCGGTCTCCCACCGCGACAACCGCAACCGGCCCACGACGACGACGCGGGTGCCCTTGGTCAGCGACTCGGCGATGTGCTCGGCCATCTCCCGCCACGCCGTGCACGCGATGAACAGCGGGTCGCCATCGCGGTACTCGTTGGCCTGCCGGTCGAAGACCCGGGGCGTTGAGGCCACCGTGAACTTGACCATCGCCACACCCGCCGGGGTGTAACGCAGATCCGGGGCAGCGGTCAGATTCCCCACCACCGTCAACGTCGTCTCGTTCGCCACCGAACGTCACTCCCTCAAACAGTCGTTGTGCTGTTGGTTGGACACGCCAGGTCTGGCGGCCACCGCACCGACCGGGCCGTAGTCCGGTCAGCACGGAAGCGGTCAGCGGCGCCGCTCGCGCTTGTCCGGCTCAGGCGCGGGCTCGGGAACGTCATCCAGGTCCAGACCGCCCAGCGGCGGCATGCCCGGCGACACCGGCGCCGGCGCCGTCTCGCCGAGCAGGGCCGGCAGCGGGGACAACACCAGGCGTGCGAGGGGGTCGCGGCGGGTGATGTCGACCCGCACCAGCGCCGCCCACCGGGCCGAGGCACCCACCACGCGGGCCGAGCTGCCCATGCAGGTCACCGCGATCTTTCCGGTACGCCCGTCCAGGTCGGTGATGTCGAGACCGGGACGCAACCACACCCACACCCGCTCGCCGGCCGGCGTCGGACGAGCGACCAGGATCAACGGCAGCGAGACCGGAGTGCCTTTACCGGCCGCGCGGATGAACTGCGCGAAACAGACCCGCAGCCGGTGACGCACGACCGCGCACCACCACCACGCGACGACGAAGCGGCGCACCGGCGGCACCGCCGCTATGGCGCCGAGCGCCGCCACCGCCACCAGCGCGGGCACCAGCGGCGACGTCACCCGGGTCAAGGTCGACAGGCCCAGCAGCACCAGCAGTCCGGCCATGATCTCGGCCGACCACCACCACAGCACCCGCAGCACCGGCCATGCGCGAACCAGTACCGCGACCGTGAAACCGACCACCGGGCCAGCGACTACCCCTGCCGCTATCGCAAGCGGCCACGCGAGCACACCCGATGCCAACGCCGACGTGACCACACCGACAACCGGCGCCGTCGCGAAGAACGCCACCCGCGCCTTACGCGCAAACACTCGCGACATCGGCGCCTCTACGAGCGCCACCTGTCCCGCTGGCTTGTCGCCGAAGAGCCGCCCCATCCGAAGAACCTCCCGCCGTTCCGAGTTCGCTGCGAGGTCCACAGTGCGCTCACGAGGCGTGACAGGTTCACCACACGGTAGGACGACTAGGGACGTCCATGTTAGACTTAGTCGTCCTGCAAGTCGTCCTAACCGTGAGGCGCTTCGATGGCAAACGACAGGCTCCGTGACGCGATCCTGAAGAATGGCCTGACACCGGCCGCCGTCGCCGACAGCATCGGCGTCGACCCGAAGACCGTCGAACGCTGGATCACGCAGAACCGCGTCCCATATCCGCGCCACCGCCACGCCCTGGCCGCTGCCGTCCGCGAGAGCGAGACCTACCTATGGCCGGACGCGCTAATGCCCGAGCGAGCGGCGCAGATCGCTCAGTCCGAGGTTGTGCACATCTACCCACGACGCAGCGCGGTTCCGGCTGACATCTGGCAACGGCTCCTGGACAAGGCGACCAGCCGCATCGGCGTCCTCGCGTACGCCGGTCTGTTCCTGCCCGAGCAGAACCCGCGATGGGTCAGCACGATGAAGGCCAAGGCGGACCTCGGCGCCCAGGTCGAGATCCTGCTTGGCGACCCAGACAGCGCCCAGGTAGCCGAGCGAGGCAAAGACGAGGGCATCGGCGACGCCATGGGCAGCAAGGTCCGTAACGTCCTGGCGTTCTATAAAGACCTGCGCGGCCATGACAGCGTCGACGTCTGCTACCACTCCACGACGCTGTACAACTCGATCTACCGGTTTGACGACGAGATGTTGGTCAACACCCACCTGTACGGCACGCCGGCCGCCTACGCGCCGGTCCTGCACCTTCGCCAGCTGGCCGGCGGGGATCTGTTCGAGGCTTACGCGAACAGCTTCGAGCGGGTGCGGGCGGTGTCACGCGCCGTCTGGCCGGAATCGTGACAGGGTAGATCCGTGGCACGCATCGAGCACTACAACGACCCCAAGGCCCCGAAGGCGAACAGCATCGTCGTCGCGACGACCGCGTTCGTCACCGACGACGAGGACCGGGTCCTGCTCATCAATCGGACCGACAACAGCCTGTGGGCGCTGCCGGGCGGCGCACAGGACTTCGGGGAGTACATCGCGGAGACCGCTGTCCGCGAGACGAAGGAGGAAGCCGGGGTTGACGTCGAGGTGACCGGCGTCGTGGGCATCTACACCAACCCCAACCACGTCGTGGAGTACTCCGACGGCGAGGTCCGCCAGCAGTTCTCCATCTGCTTCCGTGCCCGCTACCTCGGCGGCGACACCGCGACGAGCAGCGAATCGTCCGAGGTCCGCTGGGTCAGCCGTGACGAGCTGGACGCTCTGCCGATCCATCCGTCCATGCGACTGAGGATTGACCATGGGTTTGAGAAGCGGGCGGAGCCTTACATCGGTTGATTGCCGGCAGCCTTCAGTCGGTCTTCCGTGCGTCGGACGGCCGCGACGATGTCGGGCTCGGCGCGGTCGATGAACCGCGTCACGATGTGGTCCGGACCGTAGCGGGACCTGACTTCGTCAAGCCTCGCGGTCACCTCGTAGTCCTGGCCGTCCGGGCCGGTCGTCATGTCGACGTACCACAAGGCATCGGCTACGGCGGACTGCTCGCGGTCGAACTCCGCGTCCAAGTCGCTGCGCAGCCCGCGTTCGTCGGCCTCAAGCTGAGCGCACGAATGGTGCGCCACGAGCGCCGCAACCCGGTCGTCGAACCGTACGTGTCGGAGCCATCTCGCTCCGTCCAGGGGGTGGAATCCCGTGGTGGCAAGACCAGGCGCGTAGCCAACGTCATGAAGCCATGCGGCAGCTATCAAAACATCGCAATCTTGTTTATCAGCGAGTATCGAGGCCACCGCCTCTGCCTTCATGCCGACCGCCTGCACGTGCGACCACCGGCGCGGAAGCGCCGTCGCCAACTGTTGCTCGGCCAAGTGCCGCGCTTGGTCCGTCAGGGTTGCCACCATGAGAGCGTACGACGTCCCCAGACGTCCCGCCACGGCCGTCGGTCACACGCCAGGCGGCCTACGTGTCGGGCCAGTCGTTATAGGTAACCTCTGTGAAGCTGGCTGCCGCAGACCCGAGGTCGGCCTCATAGAAGTACACGTCGAAATCGGAGAGATTCGCCGGCTTCGGTACGAATATCAGCAGAGCACCGCCTAATAGCTTGATGGTGCCGCCATCGTCGTAGAAGGTCACTCGGCCGGCTGCTCTGACAGGGAACAACTCCTTACACAGGCGCTTGGCTTGCTGGAAGGCCGCTTTGCTCGTCGGCGCATCCTTCGAGAAGAACACGGCAGCCCGCCCGCTTGCGTTTATCGAGTCCGTTAGCAATGTCGTCGCGTCGCTACTCACGCGGATCATTATGACCGGGTGCCTTGGCGTGCTTCGTCTCGGCCAGCAGCGCCTGCTGTCCACCTCGATCAGGTCGCCACACACGAGCGCATCATGCACATCGCGAGCACCGAGCTGGGCAGGATCCAGGCACCTACTCCTGTGCCTGCTCCGGCTTCTTGTCTTCGATTGGCCGACCGGCTGCATCGCGAACCTTCTTCGGTATGCCACGTGCGAGGCCTGCAATCGCCAGCAAAATCAGGAAGACGGCGGTCGGTAGCGTAACAAGCAGCCACCAGCTGCCGCCAGCGATTCCGAGGTAGCCCACATAGATACCGGCCACCAAGATTACGAGACCCAGGACGATACTGAACGGTTCCCGGGTCCGAAGTGTCTCGCGTTCTACCAGCTGGTCCACCTGTCGATCGATGTGGGCAGCAAGCATCTCGTACGCCTTCGAATTTTCTGGCAGCGTTTTGAGAAGTTCCGCGTCCTTGCGTAGTTGCACACGCCGGCCACGACCCTCGGACCGCAGTTGAAGCGCAGCTCCCGCAACGCCGAGAACCGCGATTCCAGCCTTCCCAATGGCGTCCCAATCCACGATCACTGACAGTAGATGTTGTAGCCGCCCCACCCGGTCAGCCACTTGTACTGCATCGGGCGCCAACTTGGCCGTCAGCCATACCCGCACAGCCGGACAGTTCTGCTAGACCCCGGCGATGGCGCATCCAACCGCTCCACGGCTCCGCTCCACGGCTCCGCTCCACGGCTCCGCTCCACGGCTGCGGTGAGAACTTTCTGTACTTCTTCAAGGCGGCCCGCAAGCGGGCCGCTGTCGCGCTCGGCCCGGGGGTCGGTCGCCTTAGGCCTTCGGCCACGGCGCCGCCCCCGGCACGCCAGACCCTCTGCGGACACGACGAAGCCCAGCGTCCACCGAGTCGGCGACGCTGGGCAGTTCGGCCCGCAACCGGCGCGAGCATCACGGCGGCCGGGCCGCGACGCGGAGCCGGGTCCGCCGGCCACGGACGGCGCCTCCGGCGGCCAGGGCGTCCCGCCCTGGACCCGGGCGCTCGGGGAGGCCCGGCCCGCGTGCGGCCTTCCCGTCACGCACCGAAGGCCACCAGCCCGCGCCGAGCTGGTCCAGGTCGTTCGTCCGGTGGGGCGCTCCACCTGGACCAGCTCGGCGCGGCCCGGTCGGGGCAAGCCCTGCGCGACGGGAAGCCCACCCCCACCCAGCAAGATCGAACGTGCCATCTACGTGCCATACGGAGCTGCCGCAGACGGTCACCAGCGGGCACGACCGGGCGACGAAGTCCCTTGTGAGACAGGCGATCCGGGCGAACCACCCCCGCTCGGCGGCGACTTCCAAACTGATGGTGCGGGTTCGATTCCCGTCGCCCGCTCCACTCGTTCCACCGCTGGTCGTGGCGCATGTCCCGCACCCTCGCCCTGGTCATCGTGACCGGTCACGCAGGTCCCGAGACCGGACACTGTGGACCCGCCCGCTCGGTGAGAACTTTCAATTCTTCTTCAAGGAGGCCCGCCAGCGGGCCGCTGGAACGGAGCAATGGACCGGGGTTAGCGCTCGTCGGGCTGTTGGGCAGCTCTTTCGGCAGGCCTCTAGGGGCGCCACTCTTCGCGGTACTCAGGGTGGTCGGCGTACGACTGCGCAAGCACCCTTACCGCGTACGCGAGGCCCGCGAACCGCTCGTCAGGAGCATCCATCGCCTCGAAGTCCTGGGCCAGCTTTTCGACCATGTCGAGCATCGGCAAGTGGCTGTCCAGGAGAGCTTCGCCTCCGAAGCGGTATGACACCTCCGCGTAGGCGTGGTTGTCCTCCATGGTGCGGGCGCGAAGGAATCTCACCAGGTCATGCATCGGTCGATTGTGCAGGTCAGCCCGGCCGATGAACAGGCCGGCGTCGCATGGCCCGATGCCTGGCCTGCCTCCGGCGGCCAGGGCGTCCCGCCCTGGACCCGGGCGCTCGGGGAGACCCGGCCCGCGTGCGGGCTTCCCCTCGCGCACCGAAGGCCACCAGACCGCGCCGAGCTGGTCCAGGTCGTTCGTCCGGTGGGGCGCTCCACCTGGACCAGCTCGGCGCGGCCCGGTCGGGGCAAGCCCTGCGCGACGGGAAGCCCACCCCCACACAGCAAGATCGAACGTGCCATACACGTGCCATCACGGCGGTGCCCCACACGGGCACAAGCGGGCACGAACGGGCAGCGACCTCCCCGGCCAGCCAGGCTATCCGGACGAACCACCCCGGCTCGGCGGCGACTTCCACACTGATGGTGCGGGTTCGATTCCCGTCGCCGGTCCGATGAGGTGCACCTGTTGGTCGTCAGCACCGCTCCACGAGATGCTCGCGACCCGGCGGCGGCTCATAGGGCTCGGGCCAGTAGTCGACGATCCGGCTGATCAATCCGCGGTCTGACACCTCCAACCAGACGCACGCGTCCTGCCGCTCGGTTCCCACCTGAACGTCGAGCAGCAGGGCGGCGGACCGGCCGTCCGCGACGACCCGGCGCACCCGAAGGTGCCAGTCACCGGGGTACTCGACGTTGAACCGTAGGAACGCCTCCCTGCCGCGAACGCGCTCCCGCGTCTGCGGCAGCTCGTAGCTCACATCGTCCGCGAGGAGGGTGGCCAACGCGGTCCAGTCGCGGCGTTCCAGATGATCGACGTAGTCGTACGCGGCCTGGCGGGTCGTGGCGGTGTCGTTCACGGCGCGGACCCTAGCGTGCTGCGGTGACATCCTTGCCGGTCCGCGTCGTCAACAGGCAGAACGTGACCCCGCGCGCTCAGAGGAGCAGGACGACCTTGCCTCGGCCGTGGCCGGACTCCACGGCGCGGTGGGCTTCGATGACGTCCTCGAACGGGTACGTGCGGACGGGCAGGATGACGGTCCCCTTCGCCGCGAGCGCCGCGACCGCCGCCAACCTGGCCGGTGAGCGGGGTGAGAAGACGGCGCGCCCGCCGACGGACTCGGCCGTGGCCGGGTCGACGATCGTGCCGATGCGGGACTTGTCGGCGACGAGTTCCGCCGATGCCAGGATCGCGTCGCGGCCGGCGGCGTCCAACGCGACCGTGACGCCCTGCGGGGCGGCTTCGCGGACGCGCTCGACCAGGCCGGGTCCGTAGGCGACCGGGGTGGCGCCCAGGGACCGGACGTACTCGTGGTTGGCCGGGCTGGCCGTGCCGATCACCGTCGCGCCGGCCTCGCGGGCCAGCTGGACGGCGAGGGTGCCCACCGAGCCGGCCGCGGCGTGCACGAGCAGCGTGTCGCCGGCGTTCACGCCGAGTTCCAGCAGCGCCCCGGAGGCTGTCTGGGCGGCGGCGACGAGGGCGCCGGCGGTGACGATGTCAAGGCCGTCGGGCTTGCGGACGGCGTCGGTGGCGGGGACGACGACGTGCTCGGCGTAGGCGACCGCGGACGCCGAGCCGAGCACCTCGTCGCCGACGGCCAGGTCGGTGACGCCGGGGCCGACCTGGTCGACCACTCCGGCGTACTCGTTGCCGAGCGTCGCCGGGAAGGTCAGCGGCATCCGCTCGGCCAGGTCGCCCCGCCGGGTCTTGATGTCGAACGGTTGCACGCCGGCGACCTTGACGCGCACCCGCACCTCGCCCGGGCCGGGGGCGGGCTCCGCCACGTCGACGATCGTGAGGACCTCCGGTCCCCCGTACTCATTGATCTTCACTGCACGGCTCACGGGTTCATCTTCCTCCCGCCGGCCAGCGCCGCGGATGCGGGACCCGATCGGCGCGTCCGTCCATCCGGGAGGGTCGCGGGGCCCGCGCGCGGGCGCGGGTACGTCAGACTGTCGGACGTGCTCGGGGAGGACACGGTCGAGGTGTGGTGGGCGCGGCTGGGCGATGTGCCCGACGCGCGAGCTGAGCTGCTCACGCCCGAGGAACGGGAGCGGTTCGACCGCTACGTCCGGGTCGAGGACGCGCGGCGCTTCGCCGCCGGGTCCGCGGTGGTCCGGCTCGCCACCAGCGGGTACGTCGGGAAGAGCGCGCGCGACATCGCCCTGGACCGGTCGTGCCCGGACTGTGGGCGCCCGCACGGGCGGGTGCGCCTGCCGGCGGAGTACGGGTTGGAGGTTTCCGTCACCCATTCCGGGGACTGGGTCGGGGTGGCCTTCGCCCGGTCGGCGGTCGGCCTGGACGTGGAGCGCGTGCGGCCGGACGTGGACGTCGCCGGGCTCGGCCGGCTGGCGCTCGCGCCGGCCGAGCGGGCGATCGTCGCCGCGCTGCCCGACGGGGACCGGGCGGCGGCCTTCACCCGGTACTGGGCGCGCAAGGAGGCCGTACTCAAGGCGACCGGGGAGGGACTGCGCACCGCACCCGCGCGGGTCACGGTCACGGCGCCGGGCGAGCCGCCGCGCCTGCTCGGCCACGCGGAGCGCCCGGAGCTGGCCGCGGCTCTGGCGCTCGTCGACGTGGACCCGGACGCGGAGCACCCGGCCGCGCTGGCCGTGATCGGCGCCGCGCCCGGGGTGGTGCGCTCCCGCGACGGCGGGGCGCTGCTCGCGCGTACGGCTTAGAAGTTCGTCTTGATCCAGGTGATGGCGTCGGCGATCCAGACGGTGTGCGCCAGGAACCCGATGCCGGCGGCGGTCAGGAACAGGCCGGTGAGCGCGTGGGCCAGCCGGGCGGAGCGGCGCGGGCGGTTGAAGGTGCCCTCCCACACGACGCGGCCGAACAGGCGGCACACCGCGAACAGGCCGACCGCGACGACCGTCACGATGCCCAGGTCGATGAGCGGGATGACCATCTGGCCGCGCACCGAGGCCGCCCAGACGCCCCAGCCGATGAACATCAGCAGGTAGCCGGTGAACGACCAGCCCCAGCCGAGCGAGAGGCGGCGCGCGCCCGGGCTGGGCTGGCGGAAGCCGGGGATATGCGGGTGTGCCACGTCGCCGCGCGGGTCGTGGACCAACGGGTACTCGTCGGTCGCCTGTCGCAGCGGGGTGGCGGGCACCCGGACGGACGCCCGGGCGTAGATCGTGTCCGGGCGGGCCGGGGAGATCGGCTGGGTGGCGTCATTGCCGGCCGGGGAGACGGGGTCCTGCACGACATCGAGAGTATCCGGTCACTTCACCCCACGCCGGACGAAGCCCGAGCGTGTCCGAACGATCACGCCATGTAGCAAATGGGTCGCCCCCGGCGCTGCGGAGCGGGTACAACGAGGGGATGCCGGACTTTGTCATCAGCACCGCCAAGCAGGACGACTGGCCGGCCCTGTGCCGGATGATCGCCTACTCGTTCCTCGAGGAACCGGACGAGGCGATCGAGGAGGCCGAGGGCCACAACTTCGAGCCGGAACGCACCCTGCTGGCCAGGCGCGACGACGAGCTGATCGGTTCGGCCGCCGCGCTGACCCGGCGCATGGCCGTCCCCGGCGGCACGGTCGCGTGCGGGCACGTCACCCAGGTCGCGGTCGTCGCGCACGCGCGCCGCCAGGGCGTGCTCACGGCCCTCAAGAAGACGCAGCTGGCCGACATCCGCGCCGCCGGTGAGCCGGTCGCCGCGCTGTGGGCCAGCGAGGGTCGCATCTACCAGCGCTTCGGGTACGGGCTGGCCGCCCGGCGCATGTCCGTCAACATCGACGCCCGCGAGGTGACGCTCACCGCGCCCGCCGACCCGTCCGTGCGGGTGCGCCCCGCGGTACCGCTGGAGGTGCGTGACGAGCTGGCCCGGGTCTACGACGCGGCCTGGCCCGACCGGCCCGGCTGGTCGCAGCGGCACGAGAGCACCTGGTCCTACCGGCTGGCCGACCCGCCCTCGCGCCTGGAAGGCGCCAGCCCGCGGCGCGCGGTCCTGGCGGAGCAGGGCGGCGAGGTCATCGGGTACGCCCTCTACCGCACGAAGGGCGACTGGGACGCCAACGGCCCCAACGGCACGGTCGACATCATCGAGGTGGTCGCCCCGAGCCCGGGCGCTTATGCCGCCCTCTGGAGATTCCTCATCGGGTACGACCTGACGCGCACGACGTCGTGGTGGTTGGCGGCCATCGACGAGCCGCTGTTGCGGCTGGTCAACGAGCCACGCCGGCTCGGCGCCCGGGTCGGCGACTCGCTGTGGATCCGCATCGTCGACCTGCCGGCCGCGCTGGCCGCCCGCCGGTACGCGGCGCCGGTCGACCTCGTGCTCGATGTGACCGACGAGCTGATCCCGGAGAACGCGGGCCGGTGGCGCCTGGCCGGCGGGCCGGACGGCGCGACCTGCGAGGCCACCACGGACGCGGCCGACCTGTCGCTCGACGTCAAGGCGCTGGGATCGGCGTACCTCGGCGACGGCAGCCTCGGGCCGCTGGCCCAGGCGGGCCTGGTGGTCGAGGAGCGGCCGGGCGCCGTGGCGCGCGCGAGCGCCGGGTTCGGTTGGCACCGGGCCCCACACGGCATCGAGGTGTTCTAGCCTCGGGGGATGACTCCCGGCCCCGAGGTTCCGGACAGCGCCGACTCCGCCCCGGCCCAGCGGCGCCGCCGTCGGGTACGCCACGCGCCCGATGAGGCTCCCCCGCCGCCCGTGCCGGCTCCGCCGCCGCCCGTGCAGCGCACGTCCGCGATGCCGCGCCGGGTGTCGTCACCGCGTCCGGGCCGGGTGAGCGGGCCCCGCCCGGTGGCCGGCCCGGCCATCGCGCAGACGCGGGGCACGGCCGACGGGGACGGGCCGGTCGACGAGCACGTGCGCTGGCACCACGAGGCGGCGCACGGCGAGACCGTCTCCGAACGAGGGCTGCGCGGCCTCGTCGGCGGGGGCGCGACGCAGGTCAACGTGCGGGCGGCGATGCGGGCCCGCGACGCCACCCGCCCCCGCGCCGCCGACATGGCGCGCGCGGAGGCGGAGTTGACGATCGTGCGGCGGTACTGGACGCCGCGGGAGACGACCCTGCCTCAGGAGGGCAGCGGCGGCAGCTCGTGATCGCCCTCGTACGCCGCGACCTGCTTGATGCGGCGGGCGTGGCGCTCCTGGCCGGAGAACGAGGTGCCGAGGAACTCCGTCGCGATCGCGGCCGCCTCCTCGGGCGTGTGCATCCGCGCCCCGATGGCGACCACGTTGGCGTCGTTGTGCTGGCGGGCCAGGCCGGCGGTGGCGAGGTTCCAGGCCAGCGCGGCGCGGATGCCGGGCACCTTGTTGGCGGCGATCTGCTCGCCGTTGCCGGAGCCGCCGATGACGATGCCCAGGCTGCCCGGGTCGTCGAGGACGCGCGCGCCGGTGTGGAAGCAGAACGCCGGGTAGTCGTCCTCGGCGTCGTACACGTGCGGGCCCACGTCCACGACGTCGTGCCCCTGACCGGTCAGGTAGTCGACGAGGTGCTGCTTCAGCTCAAACCCAGCATGATCGGACCCGATGTAAACGCGCATGTCGCCAGTCTTCCAGAGGGCTATTCGGCGCTGAGATCGGCCAGCACGAGACCGCCGCGCGCCTTGGGGGTGAACCAGGTGCTCTTGCGCGGCATCTTGAGCCGGGCCAGGTTGACGGCGACGAACTCGTCGACCGTCACCGGGGCGATGAGGATCGCCAGGTCGGACCGGCCGGCGTCCACCTCGCCGGTCAGCCACTGCGGCGGGTAGTCGCCACCGACGTAGACGATCCGCTTGTCGCCCGGGTCCAGGCCGAGCGCGTCACGCAGCAGCGAACGCTCCACGGCCGCGTGGTCCATGCCGTCCACGATGGACTCCGCACCCGCCCCGGCCGCGGGCAGTCGCACCGCGAAGGCGCGCTGGCGCCCGTACACGTGAATGGTGCCCTGCGGCGGGATGCCCGCGGGCGCGTCGAGGTCGGTGACGACCGCGCCGGCCGCGACCAACCGTTCGACGAGCTCGTCGGGGCCGACGGTCGACTCGGTGACCAGGCGGTGGTAGGGCTGGATCTGCACCGAGCGCGGCGTGGTGACGACCGCGAGGAACCGGCGCAGGCCGCCGGTCTGCGCGGCGAGGCTGCGGTGGTTGCCGTCCGCGACCACCAGCTCGCCCGCGCCGGCCAGGGCGGCGATGTCCCTCGCCGCGTCGCCGCGCAGCGGCCACACCGCGTGGGTGCGCCCGACGTGGTCGATGTCCGTGACGGCCGGCGTGCCGGCGGCGTCGACGGCCGCGCGCAGCGCCTCGTGCAGCTCGTCGCCCGAGCCCGTCTGCAGCAGCAGCACCGGGGAGAGCAGGTGCTGCGTGGCGTCGGCCAGGGCGACCCGCTCGCGCACCTTCTCGATGAACACGTCCTCGTTGCGGATGACCAGGCCCGGCTCGTCGGCACTCGTGGAGATCTGGTCGGTGTCGACCATCGCGAAGATGCCGTACGCCGCCTCCTCGGGGCGGTCGGGCTCGCCGATGCGGTAGAGGGCGACGACCTGCTCGGCGGCGGCGTAGCTGCCGTCCTCCCGCTGGCGGCGCAGCCGGGCGACGGCGTCGGGCAGCGCGTCGAGGAAGCTCGTGCCGACGCTCTCGGGCGCCCGGTGCGGCATCTCGATGGCGAGCGCGCTCTCGGGATTCGCCTCGATGATCTCGGTGATCTCGGCGTCGTCGGCGAACTCGTCGTAGTTGCGCGCGCCCGTGCCGCCGGTGGAGATCCAGGCGCGGGCGATGGGGTGGACCACGGTCATAACCGCGACGCTAACGGCTGGCCGGGTCGGCCGGACACGGTACGCCGGGCGGTGTCCGGACCGTGGGAAGCCGGGTTCACCGCACCCGGGTCGCGTTGCGCCGCACCCGCCGCGACCGGGACCGCAGCGGCGCGGGGGCGAGGAACCGTGGGGTGCACGCCGCGTAGGTGGCGCTCGCGGTGTGGTTGCCCCGCAGCGCCGCGCACGGGTCGCCCGGCGCCGGCCACCGCTCGGCGTCGTCCTCATCGTCGCCGCCGTCGGGCCCGCCCCACTCGCCGGTGCGACCGAGGAACGCGGCGACCTCGGGCGGCAGCGCTGTGGCCAACTCGTCCCAGTCGGGGTCGTCGCGCCGGCCGCCGGCCGTCGGCATGTCCTGCCAGGCCCACCACTCGCGCTCGGAGACCATGAGTCCTCCCTCACCGGGGGCGCCGTACCGTGCCGGCGTCACTACTCTTCGTAACGACATGTGCCGGGTGGCGTGACGACCTCTCACCCGTCACGGGACGCGCGAATCACGGAGTGCGACAGTCGGTTGTAGACGCGCCGGACCAGGCCGCCGGCGGTACGGGGCGGGCCGTGGTGGCGGGGATGCCCGCCCTCCCTGCTCAGGTACAGGCCGGGCGTCGGCTGGTGGGGTGACGCTCCGACAGGTTGCGGGGACGGCGCGCCGGCGGGCGGTCGACGGCGGGCGTGGGAAAGGCCGCCGATGCTCGGCACCAGGACCAGGCCCGTATCGGCCGGCGGGTCGGCGAGGCGCAGCGTCACCGGGCCGTTCGCCATGGAGGCGACCGGGGCGCGCACGATCGAGCGGCCGTCGATGGTGCGGCACTCCGCCGGGTACGCGACGCCGCCGACGATCACCTCGCCGGGCGCCGCGGCGAAGCCGTCCAGGTGGATCGGCGGCAGGCGCAGTTCCAGGCGGGCATCCGCGCGGGTCACGTCGGCCGGCGTGAGGCCGCCGGGCGGGAGCAGTCCCGGCGTACCGCGGCTCAGGTCCACGCTGAGCTGGGCCCCGTTCGCCGCGAACGGCACGACCACGCGGTCCTCCACGAGGGCCGGGCCCGCCGAGACGCCCGCCGGCGGAACGCCACGGTGCGACACGTAGCCCAGTGCGGTGAAGCGGACGGTCAGATCCCAGATGGGCTCGTCGAGCGGCCCGCCGTACGCGGCTGCGCCGACGTACAGGCGGGCGGCGCACCAGCCACGGGCCACCGTGCCGGCGGGGGTGTCCACGAACTCCACCCGACCGTGTGACGGCAGCGGCCACTCGACACGCGAGGTGCGCCCGCGCACGCCGAGTTCCACCCGGCCGCGCAACAGGTCGGTCACGTCCAGCTCGTCGTCGGTGAGCAGGCCGGCGAGCGCCGCCGGGACGAGGCGGAACACCCGGTCGCCCGAACGGCGGAACAGCACCGGTACGCCGTCGGTGTCGACGAGCGTGGCGGCGACGACGAGTTCCAGCGCGCCCTGCCGCCAGGCCGCCTCCATCACCTCGGGCCGCGCGGTCACTCCCCGGTCCACGGCCGCGAGGCCCAGCAGGGCCGACACGTCGCCCGCCCGGCACAGCCGCGCCCGGGGCCGCTCCACCGCCGACAGGACCGTGTCCAGCTCCGGGCCGAAGTACTCGCGATGCAGGTCACGGGCCAGGCGGACGGTCGCGTCGCGGGCGGCCGAGCCCAGCCCGAGCAGCGGCGGGCCGAGCCGGGCCAGCAGGCAGCCCCGGTACCAGCGCGTCAGGAGGGGACCGCGGCGCGGCCCGGCCGCCACGGCCCGCACGTCGCGGCGCACCGCGTCCCAGAGCAGCCGCGGGTCGGCCGGATCGGGGCGGGCCGTGGCCGGGCGGTAGCAGGGATAGTCCGCCAGCACGGACACGACCTCGGCGCGCGCGTACGCCAGGGCGTTGAAGCCGTGGTCGACCAGCGCGGTGGCACCCTCGGGGAACCGGATGCCGTGCTCGCGCAGGAACGCCGTGCGGTAGAGCTTGTGCGCCGTGAGCAGGGCCAGGACGTGCTCATCGAGGACGGGTACGCGCGGCTCGTTGAACCGGAACGTCTCCCACCCCTGCGGGTGCACCTCCTTGGCGATCAGCACGTCGGCGTTGTTGCCCGAGGCGTACTCCCAGGTTCGGAGCAGCGCCTCGGGGAACAGTTCGTCGTACGGGTCGGCGTACAGGACGTACTCCCCCCGCGCGACGCCCGTGCCCACGTTGCGCGGGCGGCCCGCGGACCCGGAGCACGCGATCTCCTCGACGCGCAGCCAGGGCCGCGTGGCGACGGCGGCGCGCAGGACGGTCGGGGTGTCGTCGGTCGACCCGTCGTCGACGACGATCACCTCGAACTCGTCCCGCGGCATTGTCTGCGCGTCCAGGGACCGCAGCGTGATCATCAGGCCCGGGCCCGCGTTGCACGCGGCCACGATGACGCTGACCTTTATCGGCACGCCGGCATGTTATGTCCGTATATGAGTTTTACGTATGGAACACGCCCTACACGAACGAGGGCTCGCGGTCGCGAGTGCGCTTCAGCTCGAAGAAGCCGTCCGTGCCGGCCACGAGCAGCACGCCGTCCCAGAGCCTGCCGGCCGCCTCGCCCGTCGGCGCCGGGGTCACCACCGGCCCGAAGAAGGCGACCACGCTGCCGTCGGGGCCGGGCACGTGGACGACCGGGGTGCCGACGTCCTCGCCGACCGGGCGCATGCCGGCCTCGTGGCTCTCCCGCAGGCGCTGGTCGTACTCCGTGGAATCGGCCGCGGCCACCAGGGACTCATCCAGGCCCGCCGCCCGCAGCGCGTCGATCATGACGTCCCGGCCCCGGCCGGCCCGCGCCAGGTGGATGCGGTTGCCCAGCTCGGTGTAGAGCCGCCCGAGCACCTCGGGGCCGTACTTCAGCTCGGCCGCGATGGCCACCCGGACGGGACCCCAGGTCTCCTTGATCACCTCACGGTAGCTCTCCGGGATCTCCTTGTTCTCGTTGAGCACGCCGAGACTCATGACCCGGAAGCTGACGTCGACCGGGCGGACCCGCTCGACCTCGAGCAGCCAGCGCGACGTGAGCCACGCCCAGGGGCAGGAGGGGTCGAAGTACATCGTGACGGGCGTGCGATCGCTCACGGCTTCTCCTAGCGACAGAGTCGACAAAGCTTCCATCCCTTACGGACCCGGTGCCGTACAGATATATTCCGGGACCCGCCCCGGCGGTGAAATCCGCCACCCCGAGCAAACCCCGCGACACGTGGCAGACTTCGGCCGTAGCGTCTACGCCGACGACGCAACGCGGATGGGACGGAGAACCACAGGTGGCAGGTACGCGCAACCTCACCCAGGCCGAGGCGGAGGAACGCGCCCGCCTGCTGGACGTGACCGGATACGACATCACCCTCGACCTGACCGACGGCACGGGCGGACCGGGCGAGGGCACGTTCCGCTCCACGACGACGATCACCTTCACGTGTGCCGAACCGGGCGCCACCACGTTCATCGAGGTGGCCGCCGACCGGGTGCGCAGCGCGACGCTGAACGGCGCCGAGGTGGACACCAGCGGCTGGTCCGGCGAGAAGGGCCTCACCCTGCCCGGCCTCGCGGCCACCAACACCCTCGTCGTGGACGCCGACTTCCCGTACTCCACCTCGGGCCAGGGCCTGCACCGCAGCGTCGACCCGGTGGACAAGGAGGTCTACCTCTACAGCCAGTTCGAGACCGCCGACGCCCAGCGCGCGTACGCCTGCTTCGACCAACCGGACCTCAAGTCGGTCTACACCTGGCACACGATCGTCCCCGCGCACTGGAAGGTGATCTCCAATTCGCCGGTGGCGAGCGAGGAGCCCGCCGACGTCGAGGGCGCCAAGGTCGTGCACTTCGCCGAGTCCGCGAAGATGAGCACCTACGTCACCGCGGTGTGCGCCGGGCCGTACCACGAGGTCCGCGAGACCCACGACGGCATCGACCTGGGCATCTTCGTCCGCGCCACCATGAAGCAGTACCTGGACGCCGACGACATCTTCCTCGTCACCAAGCAGGGCTTCGATTTCTTCCACGAGAAGTTCGGCGTGCGCTACCCGCTGCCCAAGTACGACCAGGTGTTCGTCACCGAGTTCAACGCGGGCGCCATGGAGAACTTCGGCTGCGTCGTGCACGGCGAGGAGTACTACATCTTCCGCTCCGCGGTCACCGACTTCGAGTACGAGCAGCGCGCCAACACGATCCTGCACGAGATGGCCCACATGTGGTTCGGCGACCTCGTGACCATGCGCTGGTGGGACGACCTGTGGCTCAACGAGTCGTTCGCCGAGTGGGCCTCGCACTGGTGCAACACGGAGGCGACCCGGTTCACGGACGCGTGGACGACCTTCCAGTCACTGCGCAAGAACTGGGGGTACCGGCAGGACCAGCTCTCGTCGACCCACCCGGTGTACTGCGAGATCACCGACGTCGAGGCGGTCGAGGTCAACTTCGACGGCATCACGTACGCCAAGGGCGCCTCCGTGATCAAGCAGCTCGTCGCGTACGTCGGCCAGGAGGCGTTCGTGAACGGCCTGCGCGCCTACTTCACGGCGCACGCCTGGGGCAACGCGACCTTCGACGACCTGCTCTCGGCGCTAGAGGAGGCCTCGGGCCGGCAGCTGCGCGACTTCGCGGCCCAGTGGCTGGAGACCTCGCAGGTCAACACGCTGCGCCCACGCGTGGAGATCGCCGACGACGGCACGTACTCCTCGGTGGTCATCGAGCAGACCGCGCCGGCCGAGCACCCCACGCTGCGCACCCACCGCCTGGCCATCGGCCTGTACGACCTGGACGGCGACCGGCTGGTCCGCCGCGAGCGGCTGGAACTGGACGTGGCCGGCGCGGAGACCCTCGTGCCGCAGCTGTCCGGCGTACGCGCGGCGGACGTGCTGCTGCTCAACGACGACGACCTCACGTACGCCAAGCTGCGCCTCGACGAGCGCTCGATGGCGACGGTCGTGCGCCACATCGCGGGCTTCGACTCCTCGCTCGCCCGGGGCCTGTCCTGGGCCGCCGCGTGGGACATGGTGCGCGACGCGGAGCTGGCCGGCCGGGATTACGTGCGCCTCGTCGCCGCCGGCCTGCCCGCCGAGACGGACATCAACCTGGTCACCATGACCCTGCGGCAGGCGCAGCTCGCGCTCGGCTCGTACGTGCAGCCGGAGTGGGAGCCGGTCGGACGCAAGCTGCTCGCCGACACCGCCAAGGGCGCCATGCTGGCGGCCGAGCCGGGCAGCGGGTTCCAGCTCACCTGGGCGCGCGCGTTCGCGAGCGCGGCCCGCGAGGAGGCTGACCTGGCGGTGCTGCGCGGCTGGCTGGACGGCACAGACGTGCCGGAGGGGTTGAAGATCGACACGGAGCTGCGCTGGTCGCTGCTGTGCGCGCTGGTCGCCAACGGCGCGGCGGGCGAGTCCGAGATCGAGGCCGAGCTGGACCGGGACCGCACCGCGAGCGGCGAACGGGAGGCCGCCACGGCCCGCGCGCTGATCCCCACGGAGGCCGGCAAGGCGGAGGTGTGGCGCCAGCTCACCGCCACGGAGCAACTGCCGAACTGGCTGCAGCGCTCCCTGCTCATCGGCTTCCAGCACCCGGCCCAGCGGGCGCTCACCAAGCCGTACGTGCCGAAGTTCTTCGAGGTGGTGGCCGACATCTGGGCGACCCGCGACAGCGAGCCGGCGCAGGAGTTCCTCGTGTACGGGTATCCGTCGAACCAGGTCAGCGAGGACACGGTCGCGGCCACGGACGCGTGGCTGGCCACGGACGGTCACCCGGCGCCGCTGCGCCGCCTGGTCGCCGAGGGCAAGGACGGGGTCGTGCGCGCGCTGGCCGCCCGGGCCAAGGACGCGACGGCCGCCTGAGCGGCAGCACGGAAGGGCCGGGTCCCGTGCGGGACCCGGCCCTTCCGTCGTAGCGAACGGTTACGCCCTGCCGGCGTGGTCAGCCAACTGGGCCAGGCCGGAGACGATGCCGCCGGCGAGGTCGCCGCCGCCGAAGGCCGCCGCCATGGACAGCGCCGCGAGCTTGCAGTCGCGGTCCGGCAGCCGCCGGCGCACGCGGTCGCCGGTCACGATCTCCAGCAGGCGCTGGTTGGGCGAGATCGCGACCAGCACGCTGTTGTCGGGGTCGGCCAGTTCGCCGTGCAGGCGCTCGGCGTCGCCGCGCACCGGCTCGGCGAGTTCGCCGATGTAGACGCTGAAGGTCAGGCCGGTCGAGCGGTCGGCCAGGCGCAGCGCCTCGTCGACCCGCAGCAGCTGGCGGGTGGTCAGCGGCCCGTCCAGCACCTCGGGGTGCCAGGTGGTCGCCGGCCCGCCCGGCACGGTCGAAAGCTCACCAGCGGTCACTTGCGCCTCCGGTCTGCCCGTGGGTGACCTCTGCCGCGCCAGCGACGGCGATCAGCTCCTTGTGCTCGGGGAACTGCTTGTCCGGCGCCGCGAGGAACCACACCGGGGCGAACGTGAACGGACGACCCGGCCGGTAACGCTTCGAGCGCTTGGCGCTGCCGGCGTAGACGATCGCGTAGACCAGGACGATGACAACGAGCGATATCGCCAGCGGAACCGCCACTGTCTCCAAGAAAGCCAAGCTCAACGCCCCCACACGTATTAGGGAGTCCCAGATGGGTCTCACGGTAGCCGCAGGCGGGCCCGCCGCGATCTCCGGGGTGCCGGGATCCGCCGGACACGACGCGCAAGCACTCACATAACCGACAATCGAGCCTTACACCCTTTAGGGTAAATCGCGCCTTGTTCGGCTGAGTTCTTGGGACGATGCAGGTTGATGGCGACGCGCCGACGAGCGCGTCACGGGCCCGAAGGGGTGTGCGAGCCATGAGAGTTCCCCGCATTCCGACAGTCCGACACGGCCTGGTGAGGCTCACCACCGTCCTCGCGGCCGCCGGGATCGCGACCATCCTCCTGGCCGCCCCGGCCCGGGCCGGCGGGGTCTGGATCCAGGTGACGCCGAGCAGCGTCACGGCCGGGTACCAAACCAAGATCAAGGCGAGCTGCCAGGACAACACGAACGGCGCCGAGGTGCGCTCCAAGGCGTTCGGCACGGTCACGGTCCAGCCGGAGAACGGCCTGCTGGCCGCCACGGTGACCGTCCCGGCCTCGCTCGCCGAGGGCGGCTACGACGTCACCCTGACCTGCCGTACGGGCTCCACGGCCACGACGACCATGTGGGTGCTCAACCGCGAGTACTCCGAGGACGGGTACATGCCCAGCAAGCACGGCCCGCACACGGGCGGCGGCTTCCTCGCCGGCGCGGGTGACTCGCCCGCGGCCCAGGTGTGGCTGGCCGGCGGCGCCGGCGCGCTGCTGGCGGGCGCGGCCTTCGGCCTCGTCTCGCGGCGGCGGCGGGCCCCGGCCCGTACCCGCTGACAACCCATGCTCGGACGCCCCAGGGCGGGCGTGGTGTCACTCGCCCTCACGGTCCTCGGCCTGTTCGCCGTGGGCATCGGGGTGGGGCAGCTCACCGGCCTGCCGTCGTTCGGCGGCTGGCCGAACGCGGCCCGCGCCGACACCGACCGGCTGCACCGCCCGTCCGCGCCCAGCGTCGTCGTGATCGGCTCGATCGGCGTTCGCGCGGAGGTCGTACCCGTCGGGCTGGCCGAGGACGGGTCGATCGCCCCGCCCCGCGATTCGCGCGGCGCCACGGCCGGCTGGTACGAGCACGGCCCGTCGCCCGGGCAGAGCGGCTCGGCGGTGCTCGTCGGGCATGTCGACACCCGGGAGGCGGCCGGCGTGTTCCACCGCCTCGACGAGGTGCGCGAGGGGGACCTGATCCAGGTGCACCGGCGCGACCGGCGCACGGCCGCGTTCCGGGTGGACTCCGTCGAGACGTTCCCGAAGAACGAGTTCCCGGTCAAGCGGATCTTCGGCGACCACAGCAGGGCCCGGCTGGTCCTCGTGACGTGCGGCGGGCGGTGGGTCGGCGGCGAGACCGGCTACGCCGACAACGTCATGGTGTTCGCCACCCGGGTGCCCGCGTGAGGCGTCAGGCGGCGCGGGTCTGCGACGCCTCGCTGGCCGGCACGACGGTCGCCAGGTCAAGCCAGCTGGCCCAGCGGGGATCGGGCGTGCGATGACCCAGGACACGCCACGCGGCGCCTTTCGGGGCCGCGGGCGAAACAAGAAGACGCCAGCCGAGTTCGGCTGGCGTCCGGTCGCCTTTGGAGTGGTTGCAGCGGGCGCACGCGGCGACCACGTTCTCCCACGCGTGTCGTCCGCCACGGCTGCGCGGCATGACGTGGTCTATCGTCTCGGCCGGTCCCCGGCAGTAGGCGCACCTGCCGCCGTCGCGGGCGAAGATCGCCCGCCGCGACAGGCCCACATGGTTGCGGTAGGGCACCCGGACGTAGCGGGTAAGCCGCACCACCAGGGGTATCGGGATCTTCGACCGCTCGCTGTGCAGGACACCCTCGCCGTCCTCGACGCAGACCGCCTTGCCGGAGAGGACGAGGATGACGGCGCGGCGCACGGACACGACCCCGAGCGGCTCGTACGTCGCGTTGAGCATCAGCGCGGCGGAGTCGCCCCTGGGTCGTATGCCGGACATCGTCACGCACCTCCCGAACCAATGGTCCCTGACGAAGCGCCAGTTGGCGAGCCCCAAATGGTGATATCGCAGGGCGGCGTTTGGCGCTGGCGGGCGCGTACGGTACGAAATGAGCCGTGAGCATTGCCCTCCTGGCCGAACCCACGCCCCTCCCAGCCCTCACGGCCCGCCCCGAGCCGACGCCCGACTGCGAGCGCACCAGCGACGTGTGCGAGTACGTGTGGGACCTGACCGGGCAGAAGTGGCTCGCGGAGAGCAGCTACTACGTGCTCGCCAAGCCGGTCACGATCCTCGGCATCGCGCTGCTGGCGCTCATCGCCCGCTGGCTGCTGCACCGGGTGATCAACAAGATCATCGGCAACGTCAGCAACGGTGGCGTGCACGGGCTGTTCAACCCCCTGCGCGAGAAGATGCCGGCCGCCCTGCAGGAGGCGACGGGCGCCCGCTCGGAACGGCGCCGCCAGCGGGCCGAGGCGCTCGGCTCCGTGCTGCGCAGCGTGGCGTCGGCCGCGATCTTCTCGATCGCGTTCCTGATGATCCTCAGCGAACTGGGCCTCGACCTGGCGCCCGTGCTCGCCAGCGCCGGCGTGGCCGGCCTCGCGGTCGGCTTCGGCGCGCAGAATCTCGTCAAGGACTTCATCGCGGGTCTGTTCATGCTCCTGGAGGACCAGTACGGCGTGGGCGACGTGGTCGACGTGGGCGAGGCCAGCGGCACGGTCGTGTCCGTCGGCCTGCGGGTCACCACGATCCGGGACGGGCACGGCGTGCTGTGGTACATCCGCAACGGCGAGATCGTCCGGGTCGGCAACAAGAGCCAGGGCTGGGCGGTGGTCGTCGTGGACACCCCGATCGGCTTCGCCGGGGTGGAGGAGGCGACCGGCGTGCTGCGCGCGGCCGCGGCGTCGCTGGCCGAGGACCCCGAGTACGCCGGGGACCTCATCGAGACACCGGACGTGCTCGGCGTCGAGCAGCTCACGGTGGACGGCGCCGTGCTGCGGGTCAGTGCGAAGACGACGTCCGAGGCGCAGTGGCGCATCGGCCGGGAGTTGCGCCGGCGGCTCACCGAGGCGCTGGAGCGCGTGGGCATGACGAGCCAGTTGGGGGCGTCGCGCCTGCATCTGCGCCCGGCCACGCCCGGCGACGGGACTATCGCCGCCGAGGCGTCGAACCCGACCGATACGCCGCATCCGGGTGTGGGCGGCGCAACCTGACGTATATGTGACGCTCCGGGATGGCTCCGTAACGCTATCGGGGGTCGCGGACCGGACGGTTGGTTCGTTATCGTCCGTTTGTCGATGCAGGAGTAAACATTCGGAGGGTCGTTGTCGGTGCGGCGCCCCCTCGACGACCGGCCAGCGACCTTCCGGGAAGTATTCGCCAGCCGCGACTTCCGGTACCTGTACGCGGCAAGCACCCTGTCGTGGATCGGTGACGCCCTCGCCCGCGCGGCCGCGACCGCGCTGATCTACCGCGCGACCGGCTCCGTGGTCGCCTCCGCCGCTGGGTTCGCCATCAGCTACGTGCCCTGGCTCATCGGCGCGCCCGTGCTCGTCGCGCTCGCCGAGCGCTACCCGGCGCGCCGCACGCTGGTCGGCTGCGACCTCGCGCGCATGGCGCTCATGGCCATGGCGGCGCTGCCCGGGCTGCCCCCGGCCGGCCTGCTGATCGTGCTGCTCGCGGCGGCCACCCTCACCCCGCCGTTCGAGGCCGTCCGGTCGGCCACGCTGCCGCGCGTCCTCGACGGCGACCGGTACGTAGTCGGGCTGGCCCTGAACACCACGACCGCGCAACCGGCGCAGGTGCTCGGCTACCTCCTGGGCGCCGCCCTCGCGGCCCACCACCCCCGGACGGCGCTGCTGCTCAACGCGCTCACGTTCGGCCTGTCCGCCCTGCTGATCCGGACGGGCGTGCGGTGGCTGCCCACCGTGCGCGGCGCCCGTCGGCAGGCGCTGAGCACCGAGATGGTCGCCGGCTTCCGCCTGGTCTTCGGCACACCCGTCCTGCGGATCATCGCGATCACGGTCTTCACGGCCGTGACCGTGGTGATCCTGCCGGAAGGGCTGGCCGCGCCGTGGGCGGCCGAGGTGAGCCCGGGGCCCCACCAGGGGTGGGCGCAGGGCGCGATCATGATCTCCGTACCCGTGGGCTACTTCCTCGGCGGTCTCCTCTTCACCCGGTTGACCCCGCCGGGGGTACGGACCCGGATGGTGCGCATCCTCGCCGTCACCGTGCCCGTGTCGCTCATCCCGGCGATCCTCGCCCCCAACCTCGCCACGGTCGTGGCGCTCGGCTTCGGCTGCGGCATGTTCATGGGGGGCCTCGTACCCTCGTCCAACGGCCTGTTCGTCCAGGCCCTGCCGGACGGGTACCGGGCCCGCGCGTTCGGCGTCGTCCAGTCGGGCATCCAACTGCTGCAGGGCGCGGCGCTGCTCGCGGCCGCCACCCTCACCCAGTGGCTGCCGGTCCCGCTGTCGTTCGTCGTGGGGGCCTGGAGCGCGGTGGCGCTCGTCATCATGATCGGGGTGAGCCTGCGGTGGCCCACACCGCAGGCCTTCGCGGACGCGCGGGACGCCGCGAACCGCGCGAACCAGCCCGACACGCCCACAGTGTGACCCTGGCCGCACGCCCGTCCGGTCGCCGTACAGCGGCTGGCACGATGGAATCGTGACGAACGATGTGCCGATGCGGCTGACCCCGGCCCCGGCCGACCCCACGATCACGTTCTTCGAGGCGGTCGGTGGCGAGGACACGTTCCGGCTGCTCGTGGACGAGTTCTACGCCGGCGTCGCCGACGACCCGCTGCTGCGCCCCATGTACCCCGAGGAAGACCTCGGCCCCGCCGCCGAGCGCCTGCGGCTGTTCCTCATCCAGTACTGGGGCGGCCCCAGCACGTACCAGGAGCAGCGCGGCCACCCCCGGCTGCGGATGCGCCACGCCCCGTTCACCGTCGGGCCCGCCGAGCGCGACGCGTGGCTGCGGCACATGCGGCACGCCGTCGAGACCCTCAACCTGCCCGCCGACCAGGAGAGGACCCTCTGGGACTACCTGGAACGCGCGGCGCACTTCATGGTCAACACGATGGAGTGACCGGGCACACCCCGCCCCGACCCGGTTCGTTGAGCCAGGCATGCGCTGGCCAACCGCAATTCTCGCGGCGACCCTCGCCGTCACGTGGGCCGGCGCGCCCGCCCACGCCGACACCCGCCAGCCCGCCGTCGTCTCCGCCGACCCGGTCGACTGGACCCCGCACGTCCTGGACGGCACCGTCCGGGCCGTGGCGCGCCTCGGCTCGGTCATCGTCGTGGGCGGCGACTTCGGGTGGGTCCAGGACGCCCGCACCGGCCGCGCCCGTCGCCAGCCCTACCTGTTCGCCTTCCACGCCCGTACGGGTGCGCTGCTGCCGTTCCGGCCCCGCCTGGACGGGCCGGTGCTCGCGCTGGCCGCCGGACCGGCCGGCACCGTCCTGGCCGGCGGCTCGTTCCGGCACGTCGACCGGGCGCCGCGCCGCGGGCTGGCCCGGCTGCGCCTCGCCAACGGTCGCGCCGTACCCGAATTCCGCGCCACGATCGACTCCGGTGACGTCCGCGCGCTCATCGAGCACCGCGGCGAGGTCTACGTGGGCGGCACGTTCACCGCGATCGGCGGCTGGCGGCGCACCGGCCTCGCCCGCGTCCTCGCCACGACCGGCGCGGTGGACGAGGATCTGCGGCTCGACCTCAGCGCTCGGGAACTCACCCGCGTGAAGGTCGAGGACCTCGCCCTGAGCCCGGCCGGCGACCGCCTCGTCGCCGTCGGCGCGATCACCCGCGTGGCCGGCCAGGTCCGCGCCCAGCTGGCAATGATCAATACCGGGGTACGCCCGGCGAAGCTCGCCCCGTGGTTCACGAACGTGTACGCGCGCGCCTGCCGGGAAGGGTTCGACACCTACCTGCGCGGCGTCGACTTCGCCCCCGACGGCTCCTACTTCGTGGTCGTCTCCACCGGCCGCCTGGGCGGCGCCGAGCGCATGTGCGACACGGCGGCCCGCTTCGAGACCTCCGGCGCGGGCGAACACCGCCCCACCTGGGTCAACCACACCGGCGGCGACTCGCTCTACACGGTCAGCGTCACCGGCGCGGCCGTCTACGTGGGCGGGCACCAGCGCTGGATGAACAACACCCACGGCTACGAGGCTCCCGGCCCGGGCGCGGTCTTCCGCCCGGGCATCTCCGCCCTGCACCCGCGTACGGGCCGCGCCCTGCCGTGGAACCCGACCCGGTCGCGCGGCGTCGGGGTCCGCGCCATGCTGGCCACCCCGGACGGCCTGATCCTGGGCTCGGACACCGACCAGCTCGGCGGCGAGTACCACGCCCGCGTCGGCATGTTCCCGCTGCCCTAACACGGCCGCAGCAGGCACGCGGGCAACGGCCCGGCCGGCCGCCGCCCCGCCCGCCCGTCGCCCCGCCCGCCCGTCGCCAAGGTCACGAGATGGCGACGCCGGCACCCATCCGCTCGCCAAAGTCACGACTATGGCGACCAAACGGCCCTCGCCCTTCACCAAAGTCACGACAATGGCGACCAAGCAGCCCTCACTCCCCGCCAAAGT
>NZ_BAAALS010000026.1:0-73021 GCF_039528415.1 Luedemannella helvata | reverse complement strand
CGTCGCGACTCTGGCGACGCCAGCACCCCATCCCCTCGCCAAAGTCACGACAATGGCGACCAGGCCGCCCCCACACCCCGCCAAAGTCGCGACTCTGGCGACGCCAGCACCCCATCCCCTCGCCAAAGTCACGACAATGGCCCCGTTGCTCAGCATTCGTGAGCGCCGCTACAACGCGTAAAGCGACATAACACTCCTATCACCAAGCCCGCGCCGGCCGGCCGATAGGGCGACAGCGCGGCTGGTGAGCATCGCTTACCGTCTACCGGCATGACCCCTCGGTTCCACCCGCGCGTGCGCGCGCTCGCCCTCGTGACCGCCGCCGCCCTCGCCCTGGGCGGCTGCCAACTGGACGGCGTGGAGCCAGAGTGGACAGTCCCGCGCGGGTCGGCGGCCCCGTCGGCCTCGACCCCGGCGGCGCCGCCCGCCGAGCCCGGCGCGTCGCAGCCGGTCAGCGACCCGGTGTACCGGGACTACGGCAACCCGAGCGTCGACGTGCTGCACTACGATCTTGATCTGGCATGGCAGCCCACCCGGAAGCGGCTGGACGGCGTGGCGACCCTCAAGATCCGGGTCGCCGAGCCGGTCACCGCCCTCAAGCTCGACTTCTCGGACGCGTACGACATCGGGTCGGTGACCGTGAACGGCGCCCCCACCCCGGGCAAGGTCACCAAAGGCGACCTCACGGTCGACGCCACCGCCCGGGCCGGCGAGGTCGTGCTGCTGAAGGTCGAGTACTCCGGCGTACCGAAGCCGGTGCGGATGCCGTCGGAACGGGGCGACTTCGCCGAAGGGCTGGGCCTGCGGGCCGAGCCGGACGGGTCGGCGTGGACGATGCAGGAACCGTACGGGGCGTTCACCTGGTACCCGGTGAACGACCACCCGTCGGACGAGGCGCTCTACGACATCGACGTGACCGTGCCGAAGGGCTGGTCCGGCATCGCCAACGGGCAGCTGACCAACACCACGGAGAACGGGGACACCACGACGTTCACGTGGCATTCGCGCGACCCGGTGGCGAGCTACCTGACGACGCTGGCTGTCGGGCGGTACACGAAGGTCACCGACACGGGCCCGCGTGGGCTGCCGATCACGTACTGGCTGCGCACCGGGCGCGACGAGGGCATGCGGCCGGTATTCGAACGCACTCCGGAGATCATCGAGTGGCTGGAGAAGCGCTACGGTCCGTACCCGTTCGCCTCCGCCGGGATCGTCTCGGTGACCTCGACGTCGGCCATGGAGACCCAGCAGATGATCACCATGGGCGGCGACCTGGTCGAGGAGCTGACCGGCAGCGAGGTGGAGAAGCGGGAGTACCTGGCCGAGGTGATCGCCCACGAGCTGGCGCACCAGTGGTTCGGCAACGCGGTGACGCCACGCGACTGGCGCTCGGTGTGGCTCAACGAGGGCATGGCCATGTACATCGAGGGCGAGTGGCTCATCGCGGACGGGTTCGCGGACCGGCGCAGCTGGGTAGCGTGGCTGCGGCAGCAGGACGAGGAGTCCCGCCCGGTCGCCGGACCGCCCGGGAAATGGGACAAGGAGCACTTCGCGGAGAACAACATCTACGTGGGGCCGGCGCTCATGCTGTACGCGTTCCGCCGCCAGATCGGCGCCACGGCGGTCGACAAGCTGTTGCGCGATTGGGTACAAACCCAGCGCAACCAGCCCGTCGACCGCGAAACTTTCACCGCGTTCGTCCAGCAGCGGCACCCGGACCTGGTGCCGGTGATGAACGAGTGGCTGGACTCGCCGACGACCCCGGACGGGCCGTAGCGGACTAGAGCAGGGCGCCGTCCTCGTGCAGCCAGTCCACGAAGGCACTGGTCACGGCGGCGGCGCAGTCGAGCAGCTCGTCGAGGAGCTGGTCGTGCACGCCGGAGAGCAGGGGCACCTGCACCTCGGCGTAGATCGGCAGCTGGCCACGCTCGGTGGGGTCGCCCACGTACGCCTTGCAGAAGCGGCGCGTGTGGTTCCACTCGTTGACCACGCGGTAGGCGCGGTCGACCCAGTCGGGCGGGGTCGTGGCGTGCGGGCGGCCACGCATGACGAGGATCTCGTCGTCGGGGCCCTCCAGCGCGAAGAGCAGCGCGTGGCGCTCCCACATGGCCAGCAGGCTGCCGTCGCCGTCAGTGAGGTAGCGGATCTCGAGGCGGTCGAGCGCTTCGGCGACCCGGGCCATCGTGACGGGCTTCGCCGTCGGCTCGGGCGTGCGCTGCTGCGGCAACTCGACGCGGCGGACCGCGGTGTCGAGGGCGCCGCTCGACTCAAGCAGCGCGGCCGTCTCCGCGTCGAGATCGCGTTCGGCCAGCGCACCGAGTTCCGTGACGCCGCCCGCCGCACCACCGGTGCGCGAACGCGTCCGTTGAGTTCCCCGCCAAGGCCACCACGCCATCGTTGACGGACCCCCTCCCCACGTCGACTTGGGCCAGGGGCCCGACGCTACTTGGATCGGCTCATGACGCAAGTCCTTGAGGCAAAGTTGTGATCCAAAAGGACGACAGCGCATCAGCCAAACAGTTAACAGCCAACCGGCCCTCAACTCAACCTGAGCGGGGAGGTTCCTGCCAACCAGACTGAACCGTACTCGCCGGAGAGTCCCGTCCACGCCGCCGAAGCACGGACCGTGACCATACCGTCACGACCGCTTCCGTGAAAGTTCATCCTCACGAGACCCTGCACAAGCCGCTGCGGGACCTGCGCGGACTGCCCGTCGGGCGCGGTAACTACCACTGCGACATGATCGAGAAGCGCGTCGCGCAGCACCCGCTCCCCCACCGGCCGGGCGCCCACGCCCTCGGCCGCCGCGGTGCGCAGCGTCGCCTCGGCGGCCCGGGCCAGGCCCACGACGTCGTCGACCGGCAGCCGCTCCACCACGGGCACCCGCGCGGGCGGCAGCGGCCAGCGCCACTGCGCGTCGCGGCGCGTGGGCGGCGGCAGCTGCGGGTCGTCGAGGCGGGCGAGCAGGTCGGCGGCGGCGACCGTGGTGTCCGCGGTCAGGTCGGTCGCGACCGTCCGGGTGGCGAGCACCTTGAACGGCAGCATGGCCCACAGCTGCGCGCGCCCGCCGGCCAGCGGCCGCAGCCGGATCACCGCCTGCGGGTCGAGGCGCAGCAACCGGTACGCGAAGGCGCCCGCGTCCGCCCGGGCGGTCGCGGCGATCATGGCACCGCCCAGTCGGCGAGGAACGCCGTCTCCGCCTCGCTCAGCCGCCGGGGCCGCCCGTTTTCAAGATCATATGGTACGAGCACGGAGCACGCCCGCCCCGCGAGCACGTCGCCGTCGAACAGCTCGTATTCGACCGTGAAGCGGCTCGGCCGCAGATCGGAGATCCACAGCTCGATGCGCACCGTCGGCGGGGCGGCCTTCGCCACGGCATAGTCCACCGGCCGCACATAGTCGATCTCGTGGCGGGCGATGACCACGCCCTTGTCGAACGTGGCCACGCCCGCGGAGCGCGCGTCGACGAACATCAGCGCCACCCGCGCCTCCTCGTAGAGCGTGAGGAACCGCGCGTTGTTCACGTGGCCGTACGCGTCAAGGTCCGACCAGCGCAGGGGGCACTCGTACCGGTAACGCACCGCTTAGTCGCGGGTGAGCTTGCGGTAGGTCACCCGGTGCGGGCGGGCCGCGTCGGCGCCGAGCCGCTCGACCTTGTTCTTCTCGTACGACTCGAAGTTGCCCTCGAACCAGAACCAGCGCGACGGGTCGTCCTCGTCGCCCTCCCACGCGAGGATGTGCGTGGCGACGCGGTCGAGGAACATCCGGTCGTGGGAGATGACCACGGCGCAACCGGGGAACTCCAGCAGCGCGTTCTCCAGGCTGGACAGGGTCTCCACGTCGAGGTCGTTGGTCGGCTCGTCGAGCAGCAGGACGTTGCCGCCGATCTTGAGCGTCAGCGCCAGGTTGAGCCGGTTGCGCTCGCCGCCGGAGAGCACGTTGACCGGCTTCTGCTGGTCGGGGCCCTTGAACCCGAACGCGGCCACGTACGCCCGGCTGGGCATCTCGACCTTGCCGACCATGAGGTGGTCCAGGCCGTCGGAGACGACCTCCCAGACCGTCTTCGAGCTGTCCAGGCCGGCCCGGTTCTGGTCGACGTAGGACAGCGACACCGTTTCACCGATCCTGACCGTGCCGCTGTCCGGCTGCTCCAGCCCGACGATCGTCTTGAACAGCGTGGTCTTGCCGACGCCGTTGGGGCCGATGATGCCCACGATGCCGTTGCGCGGCAGGGTGAAGGAGAGGTCCTTGATGAGGACCCGGCCGTCGAAGCCCTTGTCGAGGTTCTTGACCTCGATCACCGTGTTGCCCAGGCGCGGGCCCGGCGGGATCTGGATTTCCTCGAAGTCGAGCTTGCGGGTCTTCTCGGCCTCGCTGGCCATCTCCTCGTAGCGGGCCAGGCGGGCCTTGGACTTCGTCTGGCGCGCCTTGGCGTTCGAACGCACCCAGTCCAGCTCGTCCGTGAGGCGCTTCTGCAGCTTGGCGTCCTTGCGGCCCTGCACGGCGAGGCGCTCGGCCTTCTTCGCCAGGTACGTCGAGTAGTTGCCCTCGTACGGGTAGGCCCGGCCGCGGTCCAGCTCCAGGATCCACTGGGCGACGTTGTCCAGGAAGTACCGGTCGTGGGTGATCGCGACGACCGTGCCCGGGTACTTGGCGAGGTGCTGCTCCAGCCACTGCACGCTCTCGGCGTCGAGGTGGTTGGTGGGCTCGTCGAGCAGCAGCAGGTCGGGCTGCTCCAGCAGCAGCTTGCACAGCGCCACCCGGCGCTTCTCGCCGCCGGAGAGCTGGCCGACCTCGGCGTCCGGGGGCGGGCAGCGCAGCGCGTCCATCGCCAGTTCGAGCTTGGAGTCGATGTCCCAGGCGTCCGCGTGGTCGAGCTCCTCCTGGAGCTTGCCCATCTCCTCCATCAGCTCGTCGGAGTACTCCGTGGCCATCAGCTCGGCGATCTCGTTGAACCGGGCGAGCTTGGCCTTCGTGTCGGCGACGGCCTCCTCGATGTTGCCGAGGACGGTCTTGGACTCGTCGAGCCGCGGCTCCTGGGCGACCATGCCGACCGTGTAGCCGGGCATGAGGCGCGCCTCGCCGTTGCTCGGCCGGTCGAGGCCGGCCATGATCTTGAGAAGGCTCGACTTGCCGGCGCCGTTCGGGCCGACCACGCCGATCTTCGCCCCGGGGAGGAAGTTGAGCGTGACGTTGTCCAACACGACCTTGTCGCCGTGCGCCTTGCGCGCCTTCTCCAGGGTGTAGATGAACTGAGCCACTGTGCGCCGTACCTCCGGATGGGTTGTCGCCTCGGGCGCCCCGCGCGCCGGGGCTCAATCTTTCCAGGCCCCGCGCGGGCGCGAGCACCGGCCCGAGGCGGACGCGGCGCGGGCCACACCGCCGCGTGACCCGCACGAAGATCGGGTAAGGAGCGCCCCGGTCCGGGTCCGCTCCACGAAATGGCCAAGGCCCCGGATCGGGCGTTCGGCCACCTCAGTACGCTCGAACGTACCGAATCTCATCGGCCCGAAGAGGGGTGCGGCGTGTCGACACGCAGCTCGTTTGTGGTGGTAGCCAACCGCTTGCCGGTTGACCAGGTGGTTGACGAGACGGGTGCCACGCAGTGGCAGCGCAGCCCAGGCGGGCTCGTTACCGCCCTGCACCCGGTGCTGGCCAGCCACCAGGGCACGTGGGTGGGCTGGGCCGGGGGTACGGGTGAGGCCCCGGAGCCGTTCGAGCTGGATGGGATCAAGCTGCACCCGGTGCCGCTGTCCGACAGCGAACTGGAGCGGTACTACGAGGGCCAGTCCAACGCGACCATCTGGCCGCTCTATCACGACGCGGTCGAGCAGCCGCAGTTCCGGCGCAGCTGGCGCGAGGCGTACCGGGTGGTGAACGCCCGGTTCGCGGACGCCGCGTCGGACGTCGCGGCCGAGGGCGCCACTGTCTGGATCCAGGACTACCAGCTGCAACTCGTCCCGGCGATGCTGCGCGAGCGCCGGCCGGATCTTCGTATCGGTTTCTTCCTGCACATCCCGTTTCCGCCGATTGAGCTCTTCATGCAGATGCCGCTGCGCGCCGAGGTGCTGCGCGGCCTGCTCGGCGCCGAGCTGGTCGGCTTCCAGCAGAAGCTCGCGGCGCAGAACTTCGTGCGCCTGTCGCGCCACCTGCTCGGCCTGCGGTACGAGGGCAACACGATCGACGTCAACGGCCGCAAGGTCAAGGCCGGCGCGTTCCCCATCTCCATCGACGTCGCCGAGATCGAGCGGCTCGCCGCCACGGACGCCGTCCAGGCCCGGGCCAAGCAGATCCGCGCCGAGCTGGGCGACCCTGAGAAGATCATTCTGGGGGTCGACCGCCTCGACTACACCAAGGGCATCGAGCTGCGCCTGAAGGCCTACCGGGAGCTGCTCGCCGACGGCAAGCTCGAGGCGCCCGGCACGGTCATGGTGCAGGTCGCGACGCCGAGCCGGGAGCGCATCGGCCACTACCAGAACCTGCGCATCCGGGTCGAGCGCGAGGTCGGCCGCATCAACGGCGAGTACGGCCTGGTAGGCCAGCCCGCCGTGCATTATTTGCACCAGTCCTACAGTCGCACCGAACTGGTTGCGCTCTACTGCGCCGCGGACGTCATGATGGTGACACCGTTCCGAGACGGGATGAACCTGGTAGCCAAGGAGTACGTCGCCGCACGCACCGGGGCGGGGGGCGGCGCACTCGTCCTCAGCGAGTTCGCGGGGGCGGCCAGCGAGCTGCGTCAGGCGTTCCTCTGCAACCCCCACGACCTCGACGGCGTCAAGGACGCCCTGCTACGCGCGGTCAACGTGGACCGGACGGAGGCCAACCGGCGTATGCGTATCATGCAACGCCACCTCCGCGCCCACGACGTCAGCCGCTGGGCGCGGACGTTCCTCAGTGAACTCGGCGTGCCCGCGGAGGAAACACCGTGACCGATTCCCTGGACCCCGCGCTACATGCCGCGCTGGGTCGCCTCGCCCGTGTGCCGCGGCTGCTCGTCATCTGCGACTACGACGGCACCCTCGCCCCCATCGTGGACGACCCCACCAAGGCCGGGCCGCTGCCCGAGGCCGTGGCCGCGGTCCGTTCCCTGGCCAAGATGCCGCAGACCACGGTCGCCGTCGTCTCCGGCCGCGCCCTGCGCGACCTGGCCGCCCTGTCCCGCCTGCCGGCCGACATCCACCTGGTCGGCAGCCACGGCTCCGAGTTCGACATCGGCTTCGTCCAGCCCCTGGAGCCCGACAAGCTGGAGCTGCGCGCCCGGATGCTGGCGGCCCTGGAGGACATCGCCAAGGACCACCCCGGCGTACGCCTGGAGTCCAAGCCGGCCAGCGTCGCCCTGCACACCCGGCGGGCGGCCTCGCCGGAGGTCGGCGCGGCCGCCGTCGCCGCCGTCCGCTCCGGCCCCGCCACCTGGTCGGGCATCACCGCCACCGCCGGCAAGGAGGTCATCGAGCTGTCGGTGATCTCGACCCACAAGGGCACGGCCGTGGACATCCTGCGCGCCCAGTTCGGCGCCAGCGCGGTGCTGTTCATCGGCGACGACGTCACGGACGAGAACGCGTTCGGCCACCTGCGCGGCCCTGACGTCGGCATCAAGATCGGCCCCGGCGAGACGAAGGCCCGCTACCGCGTCGAGGACCCCGAGCAGGGTGTCCGCACGCTCGCGCTGCTGCTGGAGACCCGCCGCCACTGGCTGTTCGGCGAGCGCGCCGTGCCGATCGAGAACCACTCGATGCTGGCCAACGGCCGTACGGTCGCCCTGGTCACGCCGGGTGGACGGGTCACCTGGCTGTGCCACCCGCGCCCGGAGTCCTCGGCGGTCTTCGCCGACCTGCTCGGCGGCGCGACGGCGGGGCACTTCTCCGTGTCCCCCGCCCGCGACGGGCAGCTGCCGCTCAGCCAGCGGTACCGGCCCGGCACGATGACCCTGGAGACCCGCTGGTCGGGGCTGACCGTGACGGACGCGCTCGTCGACGCGGACGGGTCCGACACGCTCGTGCGGGTGCTCACGGGCACCGCCCGGGTGGCGGTCGAGTTCGCGCCCCGGCCCGAGTTCGGCCAGGTCAACATCGGGCTCCAGCCGCTCGGCGACGGCCTGCTCGTGGTCGGCTCCAACCACCCGTACGCCCTGCACTCCCCCGGCATCGACTGGGAGATCATCTCGGACGGCCACCAGCCGCTCGCCCGCGCCGAACTCAACCTGTCGGCGCACGGCGGCCGGGTCGTCCTCGAACTGCGCATGGGTACGGACGACCTGGCCTCGGCGGCGCTCCCTCTGGACACGGTCGAACAGCGCTGGCGCGACTGGCTCGCCGGGCTGCGGCTGCCGCTGCTGGCCCGCGACGAGGTCGAACGGAGCGCGCTCGTGCTGCGCGCGCTGTGTCACGAGCCGACCGGCGCGATCCTCGCCTCCGCGACCACGTCGCTGCCGGAGGTGCTCGGCGGGGTACGCAACTGGGACTACCGGTACTGCTGGCTGCGCGACGCCGCGATGACCGCCCGGGCCCTGGTCGACCTCGGCACGATCGTGGAGGCCGCGGCGTTCCTGCGCTGGGTCGACCGGCGCATCGCCGACACCGGCGGGCACCCCGAACGCCTGCACCCCCTCTACGCCGTGGACGGGCACGAACTCGGCCCCGAGGCCGTCGTCGACACGCTGCCCGGGTACGCGGGCTCCCGGCCCGTACGGGTCGGCAACGCCGCCCACCGGCAGTTGCAGCTCGACGTGTTCGGCCCGATCGCGGACCTCATCGCCTGCGTCGCCGACGCGCGCGGCCGGCTGGCCGACGAGGAGTGGCGGGTGCTGTGCGACATCGTCACCGCCGTGCGGCGGCGCTGGCACGAGCCCGACCACGGGCTGTGGGAGGCGCGCATCCCGCCCCGCCACAACGTGTACTCCAAGGTGATGTGCTGGCTCGCGGTCGACCGCGCCCTGCGGGTGGCCGCCGACCACCGGGGCGAGGACCGTCCCGACTGGACGGAGCTGCGCGACCGCATCGGCGCGCACGTGCTCGAACACGGTTGGCACGAGCGGGCCGGCGCGTTCACGGTCGCGTACGGCGAGCCGGAGCTGGACGCGGCCGCGCTGTGGGTCGGGCTGTCCGGCCTGCTGCCGGTCGACGACCCCCGGTTCGTGGCCACCGTCCGGCGGGTGGAGGCCGACCTGCGTGGCGGGGCGGTCGTCTACCGTTATCGATGGGATGATGGGCTGCCCGGCAACGAGGGCGGGTTCCACATCTGCACGGCGTGGCTGATCGAGGCGTACCTGCGCGTCGGCCGCCGGGCCGACGCGGAGGAGCTGTTCACGCAGATGCTCGGCACGGCTGGCCCCACCGGACTGCTCCCGGAGCAGTACGATCCCCTCGCCGAGCGCGGCCTGGGCAACCTGCCCCAGGCGTACAGCCACCTCGGCCTGATCCGCTGCGCCCTGCTCCTCGACGGGGAGGTCAAGGACTGACGTGTCGTCGCTCACCCCGCGGCTGGACGGCTACCGCGATCTGGAGCTGATCGCCCACGGCACCACGTCGCTGGTGTTCCGGGCCACGCAGGAACGGCTCAACCGCACGGTCGCCATCAAGCTGCTGCTGGGCTCGGGGATGGACACCGGTGGCACCACGGAGGCCGCCATCGCCCGCGAGCTGGAGACGATGGTGCGCCTGTCCGCCCAGCCGCACATCGTGTCCATCATCGACACCGGGCAGACCGCCGAGGGCCGCCACTACACCGTCATGGAGTACTGCGAGGGCGGGTCGTACGCCCAGATCCTGTCCGACCGCGGGCCGTTGCCGGTCGACGACGTCGTCGAGGTCGGCATCGCGATCGGCGAGGCGCTGCACGCCGCCCACCAGGCCGGCATCATCCACCGCGACGTGAAACCGTCCAACATCCTGCGCTCGCGCTTCGGCCCGGCCCTGGCGGACTTCGGCATCGCCCGCGCGCCCGAGGAACTGGCGGGCACCCTGACCCGCGAGATGATGACCCCGCACCACGCCTCCCCCGAGGCACTGCTGCACCAGGCCCAGTCATCGCCGTCCGATGTGTACAGCCTGGCCTCCACCCTGTGGACGCTGCTGGCCGGCCACCCGCCGATGGTCAACCCCGGCCAGCCCGACATGGACCTGTACGCCTTCCGCGACAAGGTGCTGCACGACCCGCTGCCGCGCCTGCCCCGCGACGACGTGCCCGCGTGGCTGGTCGGCGAACTCACCCGCGGGATGGCGAAGATCCCCGCGCAGCGGCACGGGACGGCCCGCGAGTTCGCCGACGCGCTGCGGCGCGGGTCGCTGGGCGTCGCGGCCCCCGCGCCCGGGCCCGCGGTCGTCGCCCCCCGGTCCGGACCGACGTCGGGGGCGCCCCGCGTGCACAACCCGGGCCTGCCCGCGAACGCCTGGCCGGCAAGCGCGGCCGCCGCACTGACCTTCACCAACCCGCCGCCGGCCACCCCGACGCCGGTCACCACGGGGCCGTGGGCGGCGCCGGCCGCCTCGGGTCCGGTCGAACCGCCCGAGGCCCCCGCCCCACCAGCGGTCGCGCCGCCCGCTCCCCCGGTTCCGCAGGCGCCCGCTGACCAGGCGCCCCCGGCCGCGACCGCGGACCCCTTCGCCGACGCCTGGCGCGGCCGCCAAGCGTCCCCGCAGCAGGCGCCCTACCGGCCGCCGGCCGCACCACGCGCCGACCCTGCATCGCCCGCCGCCCCGCGCGCGGACGCCCGACCGGTCACCGCCCCGCGCGCGGACCCGAGACCCGTCACCGCCCCGCGCGCGGACCCCAACCCGGTCACCGCGCCGCGCGCAGACCCCCGACCGGGCACCGCCGCACCGCGCGCAATGGCACCGCCGGCGCGGGGCGACGCGCCGCTCCGGGCCGACAGGCGGCCGCCGACCCCGCCGACGGACCCGTTCCACGACATGGCGTCCGAGCCGTCCGGCGGCTGGGCCGCCGAGCCGCCGTCGCCCACCCCGCCGCGCCCGGCGCCTCACGAGACCGGCCAGCCGAAGGGCCGCCGGGGCGTACTCGTGGGGTCTGTTCTGATGGTCGCGTTGATCGCGGGCGCCGTAGCGGTGGTGTTGACGACGACCAGCAAGAGAGGCGAGCAGGCGGCGGGCGGCCCCACGGACGCCGCCGTCGCGACCCTGCCCGCCCTGCCCACGGACGTGCCGGCGTCGCCCCGCCTCGTCGCCCCGGCGGGGACGGGCGCGCCGACAAAGGTGAAGCTCACCGACCGGGGAACCTCGGTGACGGTGACGTGGGTGGACCCGTCGACCGCGGGGACACTGCCGTTCGCGGTCTCCACCCGGGGCGACGACGGCAAGTACCTGCCGGCCGTCACCGTACCGGCGGGCCGGCGCAGCGCGACCGTCCGCGGCCTGGACACCAAGCAGAACTACTGCTTCATCGTCACGGCCATCTACTCCGCCGACACCCTCGCCCCCGCCAAGCCGGTCTGCACGACCCGCTGAGCCGGTGGCGTACATCGCCCGGGCCGGCCACCCCGCCCACATACCGCGTCGAGGTCGACAGGAAAGCCGCCAAGCTCCTCGCGTCCTTGATCGCCGTTTTGTGTACCAGAGTGCAGCTGGGCTACACCCTGGTACACGAAACGGCGATCTTCCAGCGGGAGCACGTTCGTACCCGGGCAACGCGAGGTGGCATAGCACCCCGTGGACCCCTCAGCGGCGGCGGAGCGGCCGGGGGTCCACTCGCCACAACAGGCGTCGCCACCACGAGCGGCGGGCGCGCAGGGCGGCTGCGTACTGCGCCGCGGTGCGGCGCGCGGCCTCCGCCGCCGCTTCGTCGCCCGCGCCCATGCCGCCGATCGCCGACCCCGCGAAGCCGACCGCGTTGACCATGTCGGCCAGGTCGTCCAGCGGTGGCACGGCCGGGCGGGGGTGACGGGTGTGCTGGCGGCGCGGGGAGGCCTCCGCGACCTCGGCGGCGTACATGGCCAGCTCGCGCGCCGACAGATGATCCGGCGGCGGTACGCCGGCCAGCGTGAGCGCGTCGCCGACCTCGTCCCACGCGCCGAGCACCCGTTGCTGCGCGTCCCCGGCCGCCAGCGCGCGATGTCGGGCGGCGCGCAGGAGGAACAGCGCAAGCAACACCACGACGACCAGCAGCGCGACGCCCCCGCCGATGCCGCCCGCGATGAGCCCTGTCGCGGTGCCCGCCTCCGACGAGGCGACCGCGACGCTGCGCGGCGGGGGGCTCGCGGTCGTCGACTCCTGCGGCGGGTCGACCGTCACGGGTGGCTCGGACGGTGGCTTGACCTTCGGGATGAACTCCTCGTCGATCGGCTCCGGGGTGGCCTTCGGCTCCGGCATCGGGTTGAACGGCACCCACCCGACGCCGTTGAACAGCACTTCCGGCCAGGCGATCCCGTGCGAGGCGCGCACCGCGCCGCCCTTGGCGGGCAGGCGGAAGCCGACCACGACGCGGCTGGGCAGGCCGACCAGCCGGGCGAGCGCCGCGAACGACGCCGCGAACTGTTCGGACGTGCCCCGCTGCCCGCCCAGGCGCGTCGGCTGGAGCAGGAAGAACCTCAGATTCGGGTACGCGTGCCCGCTGGGCGCGTCGGGCGCGTACGTGTAGTGGTCGGCGAGGAACGTCTCCAGCGCCTGCGCGCGCAGGTAGGGCGAACCGGCCCCGTTCGTGATCTTCTCGGCGAACTGGGTGAGGTCGGTCGGTACGGTGTCGCCGACCGCGAGGTAGCGGGCGACCGCCTCGCCGGACGGTACGTCGGCGGCCGGCAGCAGGTTGACGTCCACGGCCGGGTTGACGGAGTCCACTGTGTAGGTCACGCCGGGAGACAGCCCGTCCGGGCGGATCATCGTGCCGGTCAGCGGGTCGTAGGCGACCCGCACGCCGTCCACCTTGGCCGGCGCGGCGATGGCCGGCAGCAGCCGCCCGTTCAGCTCCGCGATCGTCACGCGCTGGTTGATCTCGCGCGGCTCGCCGGCCTCCGGCGCCGACTGCCCGTCGCCCGCGGGCGGGGGCACCGGGTCCGGCAGCACCCGCCCGGCCGTCAGGTAGTCCCCGCCGACATGCCAGGTGACCCCGTCCCAGTCGCTGAGGACGGCCAGCCGCAGCCGCGTGTCGTGGGCGGCGACCTCCGCGTCGGCCGCCGCGGTCGCGCGCACGTTGCCGGCCAGCGACACGTCGAACAGGTGCTGCTTGGGGTACGCGGCCCAGCCGGCGACCCGCATGAGCGGGTTCTGGTCGAGGATGTCGAGGCTGGGCGGGGCGACGTACGTGCGCGGGTCGGTGGGTGTCGCCACGACGGCCCTGGCCACGAACGGCGCCACGAGGGCGATGAGCACGAGTACGGCCACGAGGCCCGCGCCGAGTCCGGTGGCGGTGCGCACCCGCAGCGCCAGCGGTACGCGCACCGGCGCGGTGGCCGCGGCGCCGCGCGGCGACGGCGGGCCGGCGACGGCCACCCCGATGGCCGCGAGCGCGGCGAACAGCAGCGGCTGCCAGATGACCAGGCTGGCGTTGGGCCCGACGAGCACGAGCGCCGAGGCGTACAGGAACAGCGGTGGGAGCAGGCCGAGCGCGGGGCGGCTCAGCCGGGCGGTCAGTTCGGCGCCGCCGAGGGCGGCGAGCCAGGCCAGCACGATGGGCGCGAGCACGGTGTCGGGCTGCGGCTCGATCGGGATGAGGGCGGTGAGCAGGCGCGGTACGGCGTTTCGCGCGGCGTCGCGGGCGACCTCGGCCAGCGGCCCGGTGATCAGCGCGCTCGCGGCGGACAGGCGCACCGCGAGCAGCAGGTAGCCCACGAGGGCCAGCACGGACACGGGTGCCACGAGCCAGGACGGCGCCCGGCGCAGGGCCAGCGAGATCAGCACCGCGCCGACGGCGGCCCCCGCGATGAGCTGCGGCAGCAGCGTTCCACTGTAGACCCGCCCGGCTGCCAGGCCGGCCAGCGACACCAGCCCGGCCACGACGGCGGCCGGGACGAGCGCCGCCAGCCAGCCGCCGGCCCGCGCGAGCGCCCGCCCGCCGCCGGGCGCGGACGCGCCGCTGGACGGCCGGGCAGGCGCTACCACGCGCGGACCCCGTCCCAGGCGGCCGCGAAGTCGGCGCCGTCGGTCGCGCCGACCACGAGCAGCCCGGCGACCGCGCCGAGCCCGCTCTCCACGGCCCCGAACACGCCCACGATGATCGACGGGTACGCGCCCTTGAGCGAGGCGACCAGCCCCATCTCCTCGTCGTCGGGCGGCCCGGTGAGCACGATCAGCGTGTCGCCGAGCCGGCGCAGCCGCAGGCCCTGCACGATCTCCTTCAACGCCTCGGCGTCGCGCCCGCCCGCGTCGCCGGCCAGGACCGCCTCCGCGAGCAGGTCGAGCATCGGCCCGAGCGCGGCCAGGCCGCTCGCGCCCCCGCCGCCCGTAGCGACGCCGCTGACGAGAGCCAGCTCCACGTGCACGTCGGCCTGCACGGCGGCGACCAGGATGGACGCGGCCGCCTCGCACGCGGCCTCGAACGTCGACTCCCCGGCCGCGTCGCGGCCGTGCGCACCGGCACGGTCGTCGAGGAGGACGACGATGCGGGGCAGGCTGGTGTCCACGTTCTCGCGGACCATCAGCTCGCCGACCCGCGCGGACGTGCGCCAGTGCACCCGGCGCAGGTCGTCCCCGACGACGTACTCGCGCAGCGCCGCGAAGGTGATGCTGCCGTGCGGCACCCGTTCCACCCTGCCGTCCATGCTGCGCGACAGGCCCACCGGCACGGCCGCGATGAGGTGCACGCGGGGCCGGACCCAGACGCGCACGGTCGAGCCGTACCGGCGCACGACGCCGACCAGGCCGAGCGGATCGCGGCGGGTGATCTCCAGGGGCCCGGCCTCGACAACCCCGCGCCGCGCGGTGGGCACCTCGTAGGACACGTCCGTGGCGCGGCCGGGCCGCAGGCGCACGAGCGGTACGGGCGTGGTGGCGCGCCGGCCGCCGAGCGGCCCGACCCGGTCGCGCGCGACCACGCTCGCGCCGAACAGCCGGCTGGCGTTGCCGATGCGCAACCGCAGGTGGCTGGCCTCGCCCCGGGTGACCCGGTCGGGTTCGGCGGCCCGCTGCACGGCCAGCCGGGGCCGCCACGCGACGAAGACCACGGCCGCGGCGAAGGCCGCCAACCCGGCCCCGCCGAGCGCGGCGAGTTCCGGGTAGCCGAAGCGGAAACCGACCCCGAGCAGGACGGCGGCGACGACCAGCAGGCCCCAGCCCCGGATCGTGACCCTCACGGCGGCTCAGCCCCGCTGCGGCACGGGGACCGGGATGGACCCGACGACGGAGTCGAGCACCTCGGCCGGGGTGACCCCGCGCATGGCGGCGTCGGGCGCGAGCAGCAGCCGGTGCGCGAAGACGGGTACGAGCAGTTGTTTGATGTCCTCGGGGATGACGAAGGCGCGGCCCTCGATGAGCGCGAACGCCTGCGCCGCCTTGGTGAGGGCGATGACGCCGCGCGGGCTGACCCCGACCCGGATCTGTTTGTGGTCGCGGGTGGCGGCGGCCAGCCGCACGGCGTAGACGTAGAGCGGGTCGGCGATGTAGACGCGGTGGGCCAGGCGGATGAGCTGGCCGATCGTGTCCGTGTCGGTGACCGCGCCGAGGTAGTCCGGGGAGCGGCCGGCCGACGCGCCGCGCAGTACCTCCACCTCGACCTGCTCGTCCGGGTACCCCATGGAGATCTTCATGAGGAACCGGTCGAGCTGCGCCTCCGGCAGGCGGTAGGTCCCGTCCATCTCCACGGGGTTCTGGGTGGCCACGACGAGGAACGGCCGCGGCACGGCGTGCCGCACACCGTCCACTGTGACGTATCGCTCCTCCATGACCTCCAGCAGCGCGGCCTGCGTCTTCGGGGAGGCCCGGTTGATCTCGTCGGCGACGACGATGTTGGCGAAGATCGGGCCGGGATGGAACTCGAACTCGCGGTTGGCCTGGTTGAAGATGGTCACGCCGCCGACGTCGGAGGGCAGCAGGTCGGGCGTGAACTGGATGCGCCGCCACTGCCCGCGCACGGACGCCGAGATCGCCCGGGCGAGTGTCGTCTTGCCGACGCCGGGCACGTCCTCCAGCAGCAGGTGGCCCTCGGCGAACAGGCCGGTGAGGGCCAGCCGCACGACCTCGGGCTTGCCGAGCACGACCGACGAGATGTTGTTCGTGAGCCGGGACGCCACGTCGGCGAACGCCTGCACCTCGGCCGGGCTCAGGGTGCCCATGGGCGCCGCCTGCGCTGGTACGACCACCTGCTGACCGGTCGGCGTGCTCAGTTGCAGGGCTGTTGACGGCGGCGGCCCGATCGGTGAGACCGGCGTTGCGGGGTGGCTCGGCGAGGTCACGGCGTGGGCTCCTCACTTCGTGTCCAGGCCGGGGCGGACGGCGGGTGGCGGCTCCCCCGGTCAGCGACCCATGGTAGGACCTTCGGCCGGCGATGGCCGTCCGGTCTCAGGCTTCGGGCGCGCAGGGTGACCGTTCGACCACACGCCGGCGGCGAGGACGTCGTCGAGCGCGCCGACCACGTCACCGACGACGACCACGGCCGGCGGTCGGATGCCGGCCCTGGTCACGGTGTCGGCGGCGGTCGCGAGGGTGGCGCGGACGACCCGCTGTTCCCCGGTCGTACCGTCCGCGACGACCGCCACGGGCGTGTCGCCGGAGCGGCCGTTGCCGATCAGGGTCGCGGCGATCGCGGGCAGGTTGCGCATCCCCATGAGGATGACGAGCGTGCCGCGCAGCCGGGCCAGCGCCGGCCACTCCACAAGGGACTGCGGGTGGTCGGGGGCCAGGTGCCCGGAGACGACCGTGAACTCGTGCGCGACGCCGCGGTGCGTCACCGGGATGCCCGCCACCCCCGGCGCGGCGATCGAGCTGCTCACCCCCGGCACGACGAGGACGGGGATGCCCGCCTGCGCGCACGCGACGGCCTCCTCGCCGCCGCGGCCGAACACGAACGGGTCGCCGCCCTTGAGCCGCACCACGAACCGCCCGGAACGGGCGTGCGACACGATCAGCCGGTTGATCTCCTCCTGCGCCGCCGCCGGGCCGTAGGGGATCTTCGAGGCGTCGATCAGCTCGGCGTCGGCGCGCAGCTCGTCCAGCAGCAGGCCGGGGACGAGCCGGTCGGCCACGACCACGTCGGCCGCCAGGAGCAGCCGGCGGCCCCGCACGGTGATCAGTTCGGGGTCGCCGGGCCCGCCGCCGACGAGGGCCACCGTGCCGCGCCGGCCGGAGCCGGCCCCGGGCGCGGGCGTCTCGGCGTCGACGGCGCGCTGCCGGCTCGCCGCGTCGGCGCTGGCGAGCAGGGTGGCGACCGCGTCGCGCACGGCGACCGCGCGGTGCGGGTCGCCCCCGGCGGTGACGGCCACGGTGATGGACCCGTGCCGGGTGACCGCGGGCGTCCAGGCGGTGGCCGCGGTCCGGTCGTCCGCGCGGACGCAGAACACCCGCTGCTCGGCCGCCACCGCGCTGATCATGGCGGCCGCCTCCGGGTCGTCGATCGCGACGTGCACGAGCCATGCGCCGTCCACATCGGACGGCACGGCCACGCGCGGGGTCCAGCGCAGCCGGCCGGCGTCGGCCAGCGCGCGCAGCGCGGGCGTGATGTCCGGCGCGACGAGGTCGACGTCGGCGCCCGCGTCGAGCAGGGCGGGCACCCGCCGCGAGGCGACCTGTCCGCCGCCGACCACGAGCACGCGTCGGCCGCTGAGGATCAGACCAAGGGGGTACGGGTTCACTTGCGCGCCACGCCCGCAGAGTCGAAGGTGGCGACCTCGCCGAGCACCCGGGCGGCCGCGGCCACCAGCGGCTGCGCCAGCACCGCGCCGCTGCCCTCGCCGAGCCGCAGTCCCAGGTCGAGCAGGGGGACCAGGCCGAGGTGGTCGAGCGCCACCCGCCCACCCGGCTCGGCCGACCGGTGCCCGGCCACAAGAGCCCCCGCGGCGTCCGCGCACAGCGCGGTCGCCACCAGCGCCCCGGCGTCCGCGATCACCCCGTCCAGAATCACGGGTACGCGTCGCAGCGCGCCGCCGAGCACGAACCCGGCGAGCGCGGCGTGCTCCAGCCCGCCCACCTCGGCGAGTACGCCGACCGGGTCGGCCGACCGGTCGAGCCGGCCCAGCGCCGCCTCGACCACGGCCGTCTTGCGGGCCAGGGTGTCGTCGTCGATGCCGGTGCCCCGCCCGGTGACGCGCGCCGGGGCGCTGCCGGTGAACGCGGCCACCAGCGCGGCCGCCGCCGTGGTGTTGGCGATGCCCATGTCGCCGGTGAGCAGGCAGTCGGCGCCGGCGTCGACCAGGTCGACGGCCGTGGCGATGCCGACCTCGATCGCGGCGAGCGCCTCGTCGCGGGTGAGCGCGGCCTCCACGGACAGGTCGCGGGTACCCCGGCGGATCTTGTGGGAGCGCAGCGCCGGGTGCGGGTCCAGGTCGCCGGCGACACCCACGTCGACGACGACGACCTCGGCGCCCGCCTGGCGGGCGAACACGTTGATCACCGCGCCGCCGGCGAGGAAGTTCGCGACCATCTGGACCGTGACCTCCTGGGGCCACGGGGTGACGCCCTGGGCGTAGACGCCGTGGTCACCGGCGAAGACGGCGACGGCCGGGCGGGTGGGCACCGGCGGCGGGCACCGCCCGGCCAGGCCGGCCAGGCGTACGCCGAGTTCCTCCAGCTCGCCCAGCGAGCCGGGCGGCTTGGTCAGGTTGGCCTGGCGGGCGCGGGCGGCGGCCATCGCGTCCGCGTCCAGCGGACCGATTCCGGCGATCGTGCTGCTCAGCTGCATGGCGCTCTCCACATCCCGGTGCAGTGTAGGCAACCACGACGTTGCCACGCGAACTACTCACAACTGGTCGACAGTTGCTGTGCGTCCTTGTGACGCCACGCATTCGCGCAGCGCGGCGACGAAGGCGTCGCTGGTGTCGGGGTCGCGCACGGCGATCCGCAACCAGTCCGGGCCCAGGCCGGGGAACGTGTCGCCGCGCCGCACGGCGTACCCCCGGGATCTGAGGCCCTCACGGACGGCCGCGCCGCCGCCCACCTTGATCAGGACGAACGAGCTGGCGGGCGACCCGACCACCCGCACCCCCGCCACGGCGCGCAGCCCCGCGACCAGGTGGGCGCGGTCGGCGGCGAGCTCGCCGGCCAGGACGGCCTCCTCCGCGACCGCGCGGGGCGAGGCGCAGGCGACCGCGGCGGCCAGGGCGGGCGTCGAGACGGGCCAGCGCGGCAGCGCGTCGGTCAGGCGCGCGACCAGCCGCGCGTCCGCGAGCAGATAGCCGATACGCAGGCCGGCCAACGCCCAGGTCTTGGTGAGGCTGCGCACGACCACGAGGCCGGGCAGGTCGCGCCGGCGCGACAGCGACTCCGGCTCGGGGCCCCCGCCCACGCGGTAGAGGGTGTCGGCGAACGCCTCGTCCACGAGCAGGACCCGGCCGGGCCGGGCGAGCGCCGCGACGGTCGCCGCCGGGTGGGCGACCGAGGTCGGGTTGGTGGGGTTGCCCACCACGACGAGGTCGGCGTCCTCGGGGACGAGGGCCGGGTCGAGCCGGAAGTCGTCGCGCTCGTCGAGGATCACGCGCTCGACGTGGTGGCCGGCGGCGCGCAGGGCGGCCTCCGGCTCGGTGAACTGCGGGTGGATCACCACCGGGCGGCGCGGGCGCAGCCCGTGGGCGAGCGCCACGAAGGCCTGGTCGGCGCCGGCGGTGAGCAGGACCTCCTCCGGCGGGCGGGCGTGCCGGTGGGCGACGGCGCCGCGCGCGGCGGCCGGGTCGGGGTAGCGGCCAAGGTCGGCCAGCGCGTCGGCGATGGGTCCGGCGAGCCAGGGCGGACGGGGCGCGTGACGGACGTTCACCGCGAGGTCCGTCAGGCCCGGCGCCAGCTCGCTATCACCGTGCAGCCGCAACAGTTCCATCCAGCTGATCATCCCGCATGAATGGCGCGGAGACTCACGCGGGCCTCTTTGTCCATACTCAACACATATGCGCGCTATTCACCTACCTTGAGGTGGTGAGGACCCCTGTACTGAACGCCGTAGCCCGGTCGGCACCCCTGATCCGTGTCGGCATCATCGCCGGTATCGCGGTCGCCGCGATCGCCTTCCCGCTCGCCGCCGTCGGCACGATCGGCGCGAAGACGGCCGCCGGCTTCGTCGAGTCGCTCCCGGCCGAGGTGCGCATGGTGCCGCCCGCCCAGACCTCGTACCTGTACGCGGCCGACGGGCGGACGTTGATCACCCAGTTCTACGAGGAGTACCGCAAGTTCACGCCGTACGGCCAGATCTCGCCGAACATGGTCAACGCGATCGTGGCGAGCGAGGACAGCCGGTTCTACGAGCACGACGGCGTCGACGTGAAGGGCGTGGTGCGCGCCTTCGTGGCCAACCAGCGCGCCGGCGAGGTCGCCCAGGGCGCCTCCACGCTGACCATGCAGTACGTGCGCAACATCCGCCGGGACTCCGCCGAGTCCCCGGACGAGATCATCGCGGCGACCGCCCAGACCCACCGGCGCAAGCTGGAGGAGATCAAACTCGCGGTCGCGATCGAGCAGCGGATGACCAAGCAGCAGATCCTCGAGGGGTACCTCAACGTCGCCTACTTCGGCCACCGGGCCTACGGGATCTACGCGGCCGCCGAGGTGTACTTCTCCAAGCGCCCCCGCCAGCTCACCGTGCCCGAGGCGGCCATGCTCGCCGGCCTGGTCAAGGCGCCGTCGGCGTACGACCCGGCGCGCGACGGGCGGGCCGCGCGCGAGCGGCGCGACTACGTGATCGGGCGGATGGTCGAGCTCGGGTACGTGCCGGCCGCGCAGGCGGCGAAACTGACCCGCCAGGGGCTCGGGCTGCGCCTGAGCACCCCGCCCAACGACTGCGTCGGGGTCAACCCCAAGCACAACAACTGGGGCTACTTCTGCGACATGTTCAAGAACTGGTGGCGCCAGCAACGGGCCTTCGGCGACTCGCCCAGCGAGCGCGAGGAGAACCTGCGCCGGGGCGGCTACCGCATCGTCAGCTCGCTCATGCCGCGCATCCAGCAGGTCGCGTTCCGCGAAGTGAAGAAGCAGCAGAAGATCGGTACGTCGTTCGCGCACGGCGTCGTGGCCCTGCAGCCCGGCACCGGGCGGATCGTGGCGGCGGCCGTGAACCGGGTCTACAGCCTCAACCAGAAGCACAACGGGAGCCACTCCGACCCACGCAAGCGCGGCGTCGTACCGAGCAACTACCCCAACACGGTCAACCCGCTGCTCGGCGGCGGCGACATGCCCGGCTACCAGGCCGGCTCCACCTTCAAGATCTTCACGATGGTCGCGGCCCTGGACCAGGGCCTGCCGCTGACCACCTCGTTCTACTCGCCCATGCGGCTCAAGTCGATCTACCCGGCCGACTGGAACGACCCGCGCAAGTGCGGCGACCGTTGGTGCCCGCAGAACGCCAGCAAGGGCATGACCGGCCGGCAGACCATGTGGTCGGGCTTCGGTAAGTCCGTCAACACGTACTTCGTCCAGCTTGAGCAGCGCATCGGCGCCGACCGGGCGGTACGCATGGCCGAGCGGCTGGGCCTGCGCTGGCGCACGGACGTGGACCGCTGGCAGGCCTCGCCCGCCCGCGCGAGCGGCTGGGGCTCGTTCACCCTCGGCGTGGCGGACACCACGCCGCTGGAGATGGCCAACGCGTACGCCACGATCGCGGCGGACGGCCGCTACTGCACGCCCATCCCCGTACGGTCGATCACGGACCTGTCCGGCAAGGAGCTGACGGAGGCCTCCACCCCGGACTGCCGCCAGGCGGTCTCGGTGCAGGCGGCCCGCGCGGCCGTCGACGCGGCCCGCTGCGTCACCGGGTACAAGGCGGCCACCGGGCCGTGCGGCGACTGGTCGACGGCGCCGCAGGTGCACGGCATCGTCGGGCGGCCGGTCGCCGGCAAGACCGGCACCACGGACGACACCCGGGCCGCCTGGTTCGTCGGCATGACGCCGGGCCTGGCGGCGGCGAGCTTCATCGCCGACCCGGACTACGTGAACCACAAGGCGGGCGACTGGAACTCGTGGAAGCCCATCCAGACCGTCGCGGTCACCCTGCGCGACGGCCTGGGCACGATGGCGACGCAGTACTTCACCCCGCCGTCGGGGCGCATCATCTGGGGCAGCGCGGGGCCCGGCTGGAACCGCCCGCGCATCACGGAACGGGCCCCCCGCCGGCGCTGACAGCGGGGCGGGTAGCGTGCGGAAACGTGTACCGGTTTCTGCTGACCCCCCGCTGGCTCGGCATCGCGGCCGCGATGCTGCTCGCCGCCGCGGTCATGGTCGGCCTGGGCCAGTGGCAGCTCAGCCGGTACGAGCAACGCAGCGCGATCAACGACTCGATCGACGCCGGCGGCCGGGCCACCCCGGTTGCCCTGGCGTCCCCGCCCCAGCCGTCGTGGACGCGGGTCACGGTCACCGGGCGGTACGACACCGCCAACGAGGTCCTCGCCCGCGGCCGCACGGTCGACGGCAAGGTGGGCTTCGAGGTGGTCACGCCGCTGGTCCGGGCCGACGGCACGGCCGTTCTCATCGACCGCGGGTGGGTACCGGCGCCGACGACGGGCGGCGCCGCCGCGCTGCCGGCCGTACCGGCCGCGCCGGCGGGCGAGGTGACCGTGACGGGGCGGGTGCACGCCCCGGAGAGCCGGTCGAGCGCACCGACCCGGGGGTCCGGGCCGTGGGAGGTGCGCCGGATCGCGCCGGAGCGCATCGGCACCGTCCTGCCGTACCCGGTCGAACCCGTCTACGTGACCATGGACCCGCCCGCCGACGGGTTCGTGGCGATCAAGCCGGCGCGCCAGAACGCCACCCTCAACGCCGCGTACGCCGGCCAGTGGTGGATCTTCGCGGTCCTCACCCTGGTCGGCTTCGGCTACCTGGCCCGCCGGGAGGCCCGGGCCCGGGCGGACGCCGACCCGCGGTCGCGGGCCCGCGGCGAGGTCGACCGGTTGACCCTGGCCGACGAGGCCGAGGCAGCTGCCCGAAGCGCCTGACCGGCGCCCTTCCCCCGGCGGACAATGGGTCCGAACGGGAGGGGGCCGACCATGACCACTGCGATGATGACGAAGACGTGGACCGTGGAGATGCGCTTCGAGGAGGACGCCGACCACTGTCACGCGATGGCGATGGTGCGTACGGCCAGCGGCGAGGAGCTGCGCGGTCACGGCTCAGCCCGGCGCAACCCGGTCGATCGCCCGGTGGCCCGCATCGGCGAGGAGGTGGCCGGCGCCCGCGCGCTGTCCAACCTCGCCCATGAGCTGCTGGAGTACGCCGCGGCGGAGATCGAGTCGAACGTACGCCGGGGCGACCCGGCCGTGTGATCGAGCCGGGCGCGTGATCGAGCCGGCCGTGTGATCGACCCGGGCGTGTGATCGAGCCGGGCGGGCTTGATCAGGGCCGGTGCAGGGCGCGGACCGCGTCTATCGTGTCGGCCTCGGCGGCCGGCTTGTCGTCGCGGTAGCGCAGCACCCGGGCGAAGCGCAGGGTGACCCCGCCCGGGTAGCGGGTGCTGGCCTGCACCCCGTCGAAGGCGACCTCGACGACCAGCTCGGGACGGACCGTGACGACCCAGTCGCCCCGGTCGACGGCCCGGGCGAGCAGTTGCTCGGTCTGCCAGGCGAGCAGTGCGTCCGTGAGGCCCTTGAACGTCTTGCCGAGCATGACGAACCCGCCGGCCGGGTCGCGCGCGCCCAGGTGCAGGTTCGACAGCCGGCCCTGGCGGCGGCCGTGGCCCCATTCGGCCGCGAGGACGACCAGGTCGAGCGTGTGCCGGGGCTTGACCTTGATCCAGGCGTTGCCCCGGCGCCCCACGTCGTACGGCGCGTCCGCCGCCTTGATCACGACGCCTTCCTGGCCGGCGGCGAGCGCCGCGTCGTACGCGGCCCGCGCCTCGTCGGGGGTGGCGGCGAGGACCCGTTGGACGCGCCGCTCGGCCGGCACGGCGGCGTCGAGGGCCGCCCACCGTGCGGTGCCGGGCTCGTCGACGAGGTCCGTGCCGTCGAGGTGCAGCACGTCGAAGAAGTACGCCGTCAGCGACCCGGTCGCCTGGCGGGCCGCCCGGCCGGAGGTCTCCTGGAAGGGTCGGGGCCGCCCGGCGGCGTCGACCGCGAGGGCCTCCCCGTCGAGCACGACGCTGCGCAGCGGCAACGCGGCGGCGGCCGACACGACCTCGGGCATGCGGGCGGTGAGGTCGTCGAGGCTGCGGCTGAACACGGCGATGTCGTCGCCGTCGCGGTGCACCTGGATGCGGATCCCGTCGAGCTTGGCGTCCACGCTGGCCGGCGATCCGGTGGCCGTCAGCGCCTCGTCCACCGTGGGGGCCGACTGCGCGAGCATGGGGGCGAGCGGCCGGCCCACCGTGAGCCGGAACGCGTCGAGCGCGGCGGCGCCGCCGGTGAGCGCGGCGATCGCCACGGTCTTGAAGTCTCCGGAGAGCAGCAGCGCCCGGCGCACCGCCCCGGGATCGACCGCGGCGGCGGCCGCGATGGCGTCCGTGAGCAGGCCCGCCTGGGCACCCTGTCGCAGCTCGCCCATGATGAGGCCGGCCAGCACCTGCTGCTCGCCCGCGGTCGCCTCGCCGAAGAGGGTCGTGACGAGCGCCCGGCGGCGCAGTTGGGAACCCGGGCCGGCGCAGGCGGCGATCTCGGCGAGCCGGGCGTCGACGCCCCGCACGGTCAGCGTGGCCGCCTCGGCGGGCTCCGGCAGCTCACGCAGGCTGGCCCACCCCACGCCGATCTGGCGCTGTCGCAACTCGCCCGCCAGGTAGGCCGCCCCGGCGGCGATCTCGTCCGGGTCGCCGCCGTCGGCCAGCTCGCGCAGGGTGGACGCGAGCAGGCCGACCTTGGCGCGGCGACCCGAACTGGCGGTCACGGCAGCCGAGGTGGCGGCGACGGAGGCGAACAACACGCCTCCATCCTGCCGGGCACCCCCGACATTCGCCGCCGCCTTGGCTGCTCGGCCTGTCCGGTCCGGCGCCCGCCGCGCCGGACCGGACACGGGCCCGCCATCGCACGGCCGTTTATGCGATGGCGGCCAGCCGGCCGCTCGCCGCCCGGGGACGTCAGGCGGCGGCGCGGTCGGGCATCGAGTGCGCCCCAGCCCGCCGCTGGGGAACACTCGACTCCTCATCGATGTGGAAGCCCCGGGCGCGGACGTTCTCGGCCACGCTGCTGAGGAACCCATCGAGCTGGATCAGGATCAGCGACAACCGGTCGATGTCGTCGCTCAGGACCGCGTCGGGCATGGCGGCCACGTCGACCTCCGCCAGCGCGGCCACCGAGGCGCACAACTGCTCCATCGGATCGACCGGGACGGGCGGCCGGGCAGCCCGCGGACAGGTGCTCAGCACGAGCGCCGCCAGGGTGTCGGTGGGCAGTTCAGGGACCCGGTTCGTACTCATGTTCGATAGTCTACCGCGCCCTTCCTGCCCCGCAAGCGCTGCGCGCCCCTTTCCGCACCTCGTGTCGCGACCCGCGCGCCGCGGTGTCAGCCCGCGGGCTTCACGAGTTCCGCGACCTTCGCCAGCAGCAGGGTCTCCGCGAGGCAGACGCGCGCGAACTCGCCCAGGTGCAGGCTCTCGTTCGGCCCGTGGGCCCGCGAGTCCGGGTCCTCCACGCCGGTGACCAGGATCGCCGCGTGCGGGAACATCTCCTGGAACGTCGCGATGAACGGGATCGAGCCGCCCACCCCGATGTCCACGGGCGCTGTACCGTCCCAGGCCGCCGTGAACGCCGCCCGGGCCGCGTCGAACGCCGGGCCGGTCGCGTCGATGACGCTGGGCGCGCCGTCGTGTTCGAGGGTGAGGGAGACGCGGGCGCCGAACGGTGCGTGCTTCTCCAGGTGGGCGCGCAGGTTGCGGAACGCGTTGGCCGGGTCGTCGCCGGGCGCGAGCCGGACGGAGACCTTCGCCCGGGCCGACGGTACGAGGGCGTTGGGCGCCTCGGCGGTGGGCGGCGCGTCGATGCCGAGGACGGCGATGGCGGGCCGGGTCCAGATGCGCTCCACGATCCGCCCGGTGCCCATGAGCTGGACGCCGTCGAGCAGGCCGGCCTCCTCACGGAAGCGCTCCTCGGGGTAGTCCAGCGGCGCGGCGGGCCGGCTGACGAGGCCGTCGACGACCACGTCGCCGTTGTCGTCGTGCAGCGTGGCGAGCAGCCGCACCAGCGTGGTGAGCGCGTCGGGCACGGCGCCGCCGAACATGCCGCTGTGCACGGCGTGGTCGAGCGTACGGACGTCGATGAAGGCGTTGACGATGCCGCGCAGCGAGGTCGTGAGGGCGGGCTGTCCGACGGCCCAGTTGCCGGAGTCGGCGATGACGATCACGTCGGCGGCGAGCCGTTCGTGGTGGCGGCGCAGCAGTTCCTCCAGCGACGCCGAGCCGAACTCCTCCTCGCCCTCGACGAACACGACCACGCCGACGGGCAGGTCGTTGCCGAAGGCGCGCAGCGCGGCGACGTGGGCCATGATGCCGGCCTTGTCGTCGGCCGCCCCGCGCCCGTAGAGGCGACCGTCGCGCTCGACGGGTTCGAACGGCTCGGACTGCCACGCGGCGCGGTCGCCGACGGGTTGCACGTCGTGGTGGGCGTAGAGCATCACGGTCGGCGCCCCGGGCGGGGCGGGCCGGCGCCCGATGACGGCCGGGTGGCCGTCGCCGATCCGCTCGATGGTCACCTCGGGCAGCCCGGCCCCGCGCAGGAGTTCGGCGACCGCCTCGGCGGAGCGGGCGAGCGGCGCGAAGTCGAACCCGTCGAAGGCGATGCCGGGGATACGGACAAGGGCCTCAAGGTCGGCGCGTACGCCGGGCATGTTCGCCGCGACGGCGGCCCGCAGCTCTGCTTCGGTCGTCATGCCTGCAGATCGTAGGCGCTCGCCGGAACCGTCGAGCACCACATCGACCCCGGCCCGGGTGCCGTCGGCGGCGAAGAAGGCCGCCTCCCGTTCCCGCCACGCGAGCAGCTCGTCCCGGATGCCCGCCCCGTCGCGGGCGAGGGCGCGCGCGAGGCAGACGTCGGGCGGCGCGGTGACGAACACGGACAGCGTGGCCTGCGCGCGACTCACCGCCCGCGCCGCGCTCACCCCTTCGACGACCAGGACATCAGGCACGGGTACGGGCACGAAGCGCGCCCCGAACGCCCCGGCCGCCCAGTCGTAGGGCCGGTACCCGCCCGGCCGCCCGGCCCGCAGCGGCGCCAGCACCGCCGATTCGAGGCGCGGCCAGAACGTGACCGTGTCGAGCCAGCCGTCCAGCAGGTCGTCCGTGCTCACCAGCGCGACCTGGGCACCGGCCGCCCGCAGCGCGGCGACGAGCTGCCCGGCGAGCACCGTCTTGCCCGCCCCGCTGGGGCCGTCGATGACCACGAGGCGCACCGCGCCGAGCCGGGCAGGCCCCTCAAGGACCCGCTTGACGAGGTCCGTCACCGGCTCACCCAGGGCGTACGGGTGGGCAGCGCGGCGGGGCCGACGGCCGGCTGGCTGCCCGGCACGCCCTCGACGATGATCCGCCACAGCTCGGTCGTGTCGACATGCTCCTCGATGAGGTCGGCGAGCAGGTCGAGGGTGCGCTCGCGGGCGGCGCCGAACCGGTTGTTCGTGGCGACCGTGAAGCCGTGCCGGCCGGCGAGCCCGGCCACGCGGGTGAGGAAGGCGCGACGGAAGTCGTCGGACTCGAACGTGCCGTGCAGGTGGGTGCCGAACACGTGCCCGAGCACGGCGCCCTCGACGGTGCCGTCCGGGTAGTAGAGGAAGGGCTGGCGGGTGGCGCGCGCCGCCGACACGTACCCGTGGTGGATCTCGTAGCCGCTGACGGGCAGGGATCCGAACGCGGTGCCCCCCGAGTGCCCGACCACCTTCTCCGGCCGGAACGTGATCTCGACGGGGAGCAGGCCCAGGCCGGCGACCGTGCCGGCACGGCTCTCCACCTGGTCGTGGATGCGCTCGGCGAGCATCTGGAAGCCGCCGCAGATGCCGAGCACGGGCTTGCCCCGGTTGGCGTGGCGCTGCACCGCCTCGGCCAGGCCGGTTTCGCGCAGCCACGCCAGATCGTCCACGGTGGACTTGCTGCCGGGCAGGATGACGAGGTCGGCGTCGTCGATCTCGGCGGGCTCGACGGTGAGCCGCACCCGCACGCCCGGTTCGGTGGCCAGCGCCTCCGCGTCGGTGGCGTTGGAGATGCGGGGCAGCCGGACGACGGCGACGCGCAGCCACTGCGCGCCGACGGGCGGATCGGGCCGGCCGAGCACCTGCCCGTACGCGAGGGCGTCCTCGGCGTCGAGCCAGAGGTCGACCTGCCAGGGCAGCACCCCGAGCACGGGCCGGCGGGTGAGGGCGTAGAGCTTCTTCAGCGCCGGGTCGAGCAGGCCGGCGTCGCCCCGGAACTTGTTGATGAGGAACCCGGCGATGTGCCGCTGGTCCTCGGCGTCGAGCAGGGCGAGCGTGCCGAACAGGGCCGCGAAGACCCCACCCCGGTCGATGTCGCCGACGACGATGACGGGCAGGTTCGCGGCACGGGCGAGGCCCATGTTGACGAAGTCGCCCTCGCGCAGGTTGATCTCGGTCGGGCTCCCGGCGCCCTCGCAGATGACCACGTCGACCTCGCGACGCAGCGCCGCGAGGGTGTCGAACGCCGTACCGGCGAGCCGCGGCTTGAGGTCGTGGAAGTTCGCCGCGTCGATGTTCCCGACGGCCTCGCCGAGCACGATGACCTGGCTCGACTGGTCGGAGCCCGGCTTGAGCAGCACGGGGTTGAACCGGACGTCCGGCGCGAGCCCGCACGCGGCGGCCTGCAGCGCCTGCGCGCGGCCGATCTCGCCGCCCCGCCCGTCCGGCGAGATCGCGATCGCGGAGTTGTTCGACATGTTCTGCGCCTTGAACGGCGCCACCCGAACGCCGCGCCGGCGCAGCCACCGGCAGATGCCGGCGGTGACCACGCTCTTGCCTGCGTCGGAGGTGGTGCCGGCGACCAGGAGCCCGCTCACCGCCGCCACCCCCGGGCCAGCAGCGCCGCCACGGCGACGGCCGCCGCGCCGGCGCCGACCAGGCCGGACAGGCGCGCCGCCCGGCGGATGTCGGCCACCCCGGGCGGCGGCCCGTCGCCGAGCGTGGGCCGCTCCTCCACCCGGCCGTCGTACACGTTGCGCCCGCCGAGCCGCACGCCGAGCGCACCGGCTGCGGCCGCCTCGCAGTGGCCGGAGTTGGGGCTGGGGTGGCGGTGCCCGTCGCGGCGCCAGACGCGGGCGGCGGCGGCCGGCGAGCCGGCCACGCCGGGCGCGGCGACGACCGTGAGCGCGGCCGTGAGCCGGGACGGCAGCAGGTTCGCCGCGTCATCGGCGCGCGCCGAGGCGGTCCCGAAGCGCCCGTACCGGGGGCCCCGGTGTCCCACCATCGCGTCAAGGGTGTTGACCGCCCGGTAGCCGACCAGCCCGGGCAGGCCGGCCAGCGCGCCCCACACGAGCGGGGCGACCACGGCGTCGGAGGTGTTCTCCGCGACGGATTCGACAGTGGCGCGGGCGAGCCCGGCGGCGTCCAGGCCGGCGGGGTCACGCCCGCACAGGTGCGGCAGGCGCCGGCGCGCCGCCGGCAGGTCGTCGCGTTCGAGGGCACCGGCCATGACGCCGGCCTCCCGGCGCAGCGACTCCCCGCCGAGCACGGCCCACGTGGTCGCCGCGACGAGCGCCGCCCGGGCCACGGGCCGTCGCCGGGTCGCGTACGCGGCCACCGCCGCCACCGCGACGGGCGCCCCGACGGCCACGGCCGCGAACCGGGCCCCGGCCGCGCGGCTGTCCGCGTACACCCGCCGTTCCAGCGCCCCCGCCGCGCGGCCGAACCCGGCCACGGGGTGCCAGCGCCGCGAGTCGCCCACGGCCCGATCGAGCAGAAACCCGGCCAGTACGCCCACCGCGTCCGCGATCGGGCCCGCCGCCCGCCGGCCGCTCATCGGTCGGCGCCCACCGGCGTCACGCCCGCCCGGCCGAAGCGTCGCGGGTCGAACAGCGCGACGGGCGCGTCCGTGCCGCCGGTCAGGGTCAGGTCGGCGAGCACGTCGCCGACCACGGGCGCGAACTTGAATCCGTGCCCGGAGAACCCGCAGGCCACGGCCACGTTGGTGTGCCCGGGATGGTGGCCGAGCACGAAGTGGGTGTCGGGCGTGAGCGTGTAGAGGCACTCGACCGCGCCGGCCCACCCGGCTGCCGCGAGGCCGGGTACCCGCGGCGCGAGCCAGTCGCGCATGGCGGCCACCTCGACCGCCGTGGCCGGGTCGGCGCCCAGGTCGGGGTCGACGAGGCCGGCGCCGCTGTGCATGGCCGCCTTCACGGCGCCGTCGACCGCCCCGACGCCGTACCCCGTGGACCCGTCCGGGGCGTCCCAGATCCAGACGGGGAACCGGTCCGGCGCGAACGCGTCGGGGCCGGCCGGGCGCCAGTAGTGCTGCACCCGGCGCTCCACGCGCAGGGGTACGTCGAGGCCGTCGAGGAGCCGTCCGGCCCAGGCCCCCGGTGCCAGGACGAGCCGGTCCGCGCGGTGCTCGCCCTCGCCGGTACGCACGGTGACCCCGTCGGGGCCGGCCCGCCAGCCGGTCACCTCGACGCCCGTACGCAGGTCGGCGCCAGCGTCGCGGGCGAGCCCGAGCATGGCCTCGATCGCCGCCTCGGGCCGCAGCATCCCGGCCGCCCGCTCGTACACGCCCACCTCGTCGGCGGCCGGCGTGAACGCCGGGAACCGGCGGCGCACCTCGGCTGCGTCGAGCAGTTCGTGCGCCAGGTCGTGCTCGTGGGCCGCGGCCGCCGACCCGGCCACGGCGGCGGCGCCCGGCCGGCCCAGCATCAGCGCGCTGGTCGGCGTCAGCAGCGACGTACCGGTGGCCGCCTCGATGGCCCGCCACATGGGGTACGCCCGGCGCACGAGCGGTACGTAGTCCGCGCCCTCCATGTAGACCATGCGGATGATGCGCGTGCCGCCCGCGTGCGCGCCGCGCCCGTGCGGCGGCGCGAACCGGTCCAGCCCCAGTACGGACGCCCCGCGCGAGGCGAGCCGCCACGCGGCGGCGGCGCCCATGGTGCCGAGCCCGACAACTATGACCTTGGGCCGCACGCCGCCTCCGTTCGCCTCGCCCCCGGGGACCATCGTCCGCAGCCTAGCGCTGCCCACCTCAGGTGCGGTGGGGATGCGTGGCCGACCAGGGCCACGCATCCCCACCTATCGGGGAGGGAGAAACGCTCAGGCCGCGACGGTCTGCCGGCCCCGGCGACGGCCCCGCGCGGCCGACTCGGCCGGTTCGGACTCCTGCGCGGGCTCCTCCTGGTCGTCCTCGCCGCCGATGGCCTGCGCGTCCAGGCCGGCGCCGCGCAGGATCTCCATGGCCTCCAGGCGGGTCGCCTCGTCGACCGCCCCGCCCTCGTCCGTGCCGGCCGGTCCCCCCAGCGGGAACGACTCCACGTCGTCCTGGTAGTCGTACGGGTCGGCCTCCGGCTCGGTCCGGGTGGTGTTGAGGGAGGGCACCGGGTGCGTCGTCTCGCCGCCGATGCGCTCCTCCGCCTCGGCGTCCTCCACCGCCACGGTCGCCGCGGCCTTGCGGCGGGTGAACGTGCCGGTGCCCCGGGACAGGTCGTGGCCCACGGCGTACGCCTCCAGCTCGTAGCTGACCCGGTGCTGCTGGTCGTCGCTGATCCAGTCGCGGGTGTACATGCGGCCGACCACGACGATCGGGTCGCCCACCGCCAGGGACTTGCACACCCCGTCGGCGAGGCCCCGCCAGCACGTCACGCGGACGCGCAGGCTGTTCCCGTCGGCCCAGCGGTTGTTGTCCTTGTCGAAGCGGCGTGCGGTCGACGCCACCTTGAAGTGGGCGACCAGTGACTTCGTCCGGTCCGTGCGCCGCCACTCGGGCTTCGTCACCACGTTGCCGACGATCGTCACGTTCGTGTCGAACATCCTTTTGACCCCGTTCTTCGTATCCACTCTGGACGTCCTCGTCCGGTGCCCACAGCCTTCCGCCGACCGGGCGGCCCGTCAGCGACGCGACCAAGATCTGTGGACGGGCGGGGCGCCTGTGGACAACGGGCGCACACCGCGTGGATCTGCTAGGTCCGGCCGGACGCAACCCGGCTGTGACCAGCGCGGAGTACCGTCGAAGGCGTGCCGACCGACATCCTTGGCGAGCCGTACGAGCAGCTGCCGATCGAGTTGGACGCCGACGACGAGGGCGACGTCGTGGCGACGCTCGTGCGCCGCCGTGCCCCGCAGCCCACCGGCCGCGCCGTGCTCTACCTGCACGGCTATGTCGACTACTTCTTCCAGACTCACCTGGCCGACTTCTACATCGAACGCGGCTGGGACTTCTACGCCCTCGACCTACGCAAGTACGGGCGCAGCCTGCTCGCCCACCAGACGCCGAACTTCACGCGCAGCCTCTCGGAGTACTTCCCCGAGCTCGACGCCGCCGTCCACCTGATCCGCGAGACGGACGGCCACGACACCGTGGTCCTCAACGGGCACTCCACGGGCGGGCTCATCGCCGCGCTGTGGGCCCACCGGGTCCGGGGCACCGGCCTGGTCCAGGCCATGTTCCTCAACAGCCCGTTCTTCGACTTCAACGTGCCGTGGGTCACCCGCCGCCTGGCCGGCCCGGCCATCGAGCGGGTCGGGGCCGTGCGCCCCTACCGGCTCATCCCGCAGAACGTCACCATGACGTACGGGCGAAGTCTGCACATCGAGCACGACGGCGAGTGGGAGTACAACCTGGCCTGGAAGCCCGTGGAAAGTTTCCCCGTGCGGGCCGGTTGGGTGCGGGCGATCCGCGACGCTCACCGGCGGCTGCACGCGGGGCTGGCGGTCGACGTGCCCGTGCTGGTCGGCTGCTCGACCGCGTCGTTTCGGGGCCCGTTCGCCGAGGCGGCGCACCACGCGGACGTCGTGCTCGACGTCGAACACATCGCCCGATGGAGCCCGTACGTGGGCCGGCACGTCACGCTCGTGCGCTTCGAGGGCGCCAAGCACGACCTGCTGCTGTCCCGGCAGCCGGTGCGCGAACGCGTACTCGACGAACTGGACCGCTGGTTGACCGCCTACCTGGCGAAGCGGGCCCTGGCCCCGGTGCGCGAGTCCCAGGTGGGCCTGCCCGGCACGACCGGCTCGGGCGGGGTCTGACCCCACGAACCCGGGTACGACGGTGCCGGCCGCTCCTGGCTGACCCGCCGGCGCATGGGGCCGCCCTCGGCGGAGGTCCGCGGCGCGGGCACCCGCGGCCACGCCCCGGACAGCGGGTCGGAATCGGTCCTCTCCGCAGGTTGCGCGTGCCGGGACGCGGGCGGCTCAGGCACGCGCGTGCCGCGCGACCGGAAGCCGTAGTCGGAATCGTCGTAGCCGGAGTCGCCGACGTGGCGGCCGAAGCTGTCCGGCTCGGGGCGGACCGCGCCGCTGGGCGCGCTGACCGGGTAGGCGCCACTGCCGTACGAAGGTTTCACCATCTCGTACTCGGCGGAGTGAGCCTGGGGCGGCGCGGCCCGGTGGCGCGTCGGTGGCCGGTCCGTCGCGGGCGTCGCGCTGACCGGGTAGGACGCGCGGCGGTCGGGCAGCTCGTTGTTGAGCGCGCGCGGCGGCTCGTTGATCCCGGGGGGAGCGGACATGACCGGCGGCACCGAGTACGGCAGTGCCGTAAAGCCGCCGGTCGCCGGCTCGGGGGCGCGCCGGCGACCGCCGGCGGGAAGCTCCGACGCCGACCGGTCGAGGTCACCGCTGGACGGGCCGCGGCGGGGCGCCTCGGGGTGTGGGTAGTCGGCGGCCGGCCGGCCGGCACCGTAACGGGCGGGACCGGGCCCGGCCGGCGCGGAGACCGGACGGTTGGGCAACGCCGCCGCGGCCGGCCGGGGTACGGGCACCACTGGCGGTGACGACGAGGCGGGCTGCGGCACGGCGGGCTGCGGCACGGGCGTGGCAGGCGGGCGCGACCCGAACGCCGCCGAGACCGACGAGGTGGCCGGACGGGGCCGCGACGCCTCCGGCAGGGGCGACCCGGCCGCCGGGCGGGGCCCGCCCGCTGCCGGCAGGGAGGACGCCGTGAGGGGGCCGGAAGCCGGCAGGGGCGACGCGGCCGGGCGGGGTCCGGACACCGGCGGCAGCGCCGTCGCGGACGGCAGCGCCGTCGCGGGCGGCGAAGCCGGGGGCGTGACGGCCCGGGGCTGGGGCGACATCGGCGGCCGCTGCGCGGGGTACGGGCCGACGCCGGCGCTCGTGGCGGCCGGGCGCGCCGAGCTGCTGCGCGCGGCGGCCGGCATGACGGGCGCCGGGGCGCGACGCGGCGAGGCCGCGCGGTCGCCGGGGCTGACCGGCATGGCGGAGATCGGGATCCGCTGCTCGGGCCAGGACGGGTGGTCCTGGTACTGCCGAGGCTGGTGGTTCGGACCGTGCGGGTCGAGGCGGATGGCCGGGGCGGGAGCCGGCATGGTCGGGGCGGCCTCGAACGGCTGCCACGCGCCGTTGCGGCGGACCAGCAGGTGCTGGGTCAGGGGGTGCTCGTCGCCGGCGAACAGCACCCGGTCAACGGCACGGCGCGCCTTCTCCAACCCGGGCGCCGACTCGGAGCCGGTCACGATCACCACGTCGCGGGCGGGCACGCCCACCACGATCTCGCCGGGGACGATCTCGGCCATCCTGGCCCAGAAACGTTCCGACAGCAGCAGGCTCGACTCGAGACCGTCGAACGACAGCATCAGCGCCGGGGGCCGGCCGTGGAACTGGGCGCGGTCGGCGAGCTGTTCGAGCTGCTCCTGCGCGGTGCGCCGCAGGGCCCGCACGTTCAGGTCCTGCTTGCGCAGGTCCTCGTGCGTCACGAGACGCTGGCCGAACGGCGGCCCGAACGAGTAGACCACCGCAAGGTCAGCGCAGAACTCGTCCCTCACTACCGCGTCGGCACGACTCTCCGTTTCGGCCGGAGCGAGCAGGGGAAATAAAGTGGCGCGTGTCACCTGCACGAGTGCGAAACTAGCGGCTGAGCGGCCACTCCGAAACCCCCCGAATGGATCGGGCGGCATATGGTCGATTTGTCGATCGGCTAGTCATCCCAGAGAGGTCCTTCCGGTAACCGAACGGTAGTCTTCCGCCGAGACCTCGGCGCGCGCTCGTAGCTCAGTGGATAGAGCATCGGACTTCTAATCCGCAGGTCGCAGGTTCGAATCCTGCCGGGCGCACCAGTCTCTACCAGCGCGTACAGCCACACGGCCATGCCTCGGTACGCAGCGGTGGCGGCCATGACAGCAACCGCGATGCTGCTCACCGCTTCCGACTCGCGGTCGTCGGACAGTACGCCTCCGACTGCCAGCACCAACCATGGCACGGCGGCGGGATCCGAACGGCGGCGATGTTCCACAGTGGTTTGCGCGAGCCAGGCGAGGCCCCAGACCTGGATCCGGTCCTTCATGCAGGCTCGGTGAGCTTGGCCTTGGAGGAGCTGCCGAAGAGGCCCCTCTGGGCATATGAACTATCCCCGAACTCCCGATGAGGGCGCGGCGTGACAGCCGCGCCCTCATCGCGTTATCACCATGATCCGCGCTGGACCTCACCGTCCTCTCAGCTCGCGAACGCTCCGCCGGGTACGCGCGCCGGAGGCGACCGCTGCCGCTCGAGTACCGGCCGGACGGCGTCCGATCGACCGTGGGGCACGCACCGCGCCCGCGCGGGCTGTCCGCCACCCGCGCGCCGCCGCCGTGCCGATCCGCTGGGCGGCGGCGCGGCGGGCGGCGGGGTCGACCAGGCCGCCGCGACGAGGTCGTCGAACTCCCGGCGCAGCAACTCCGCGTCGTCGAGGATCAGGTCGATGAAGTCATCACGGGTCTGGTGGGTGGGAGTCGTGGCCGCCATCGGCATACCTCCCCGACCAGGTGACGACCGGCGGGCGTCAGGCCTCGATGGTCTTGACGTCGCTCTGTGCGGTGACTTCCCTCGGCGCCCTGCCGCCGGTGACGGCGATCTTGCGCGGCTTGGCCTTCTCCGCGACGGGGATGCGGACCACGAGCACGCCCTGGTCGTAGGCCGCCCTGATGTGTTCAGCGTCCAGCGAGTCGGACAGGAACAGCTGCCGGGCGAACACGCCGAGGGGTCGCTCGCTGACCTGCGCCTCGGCGTTGTCGCCGAGGTTGAGCGGGCGGCGCTCGGCCCGCACCGTCAGCACGTTGCGCTCGACGTTGACCTCGATAGCGTCCTCGGCGACGCCCGGTAGATCGAACGCGACGACGAACTCGTCACCCACCCGGTAGGCGTCGATCGGCATCGCGGCGGGCCGCGACCAGGTGCCCGGCTGGGTCACGCCGAACATCTGCTGGGCGAGGCGGTCGAACTCGCGGAACGGGTCGCTGCGCATCAACATGTCTGCCACCTCCTGCTGCTGCGTTCATGTCGCGTCAATGCGCTGGTTCCGTTGTACCATGTCGTCGTAACGATGACAAGCAGAACGTCATCCTAAAGACGACAGGAGTACCGGTGGACCCCTCCGACACTGGGCGCGACCCGGTGGCCAACGTTCTGGCGGTGCTCGCCGATCTCGCCGGAGCCGACGCGCCGGACCGGGCGCAGGTGCTCTCCCGCCTGGCCGCCCTTCACGAGATGCGGCGCCTGCTCGACGTGTGGGAACCGCGCCTCATCGCGGCCGCCCGCGACGCCGGGGTCAGCTGGGCGGACATCGCCCCGGCGCTGGGGGTCGCCAGCCGTCAGGCCGCCGAGCGCCGTTACCTGCGCCTACGCGAGCCGGCCCCGGACGACCACCCCACTCAGGACCGGCGCGTAAGGGCCGAGCGCGACCGCCGGGCCGGCGACCGCGCCGTCGGCGCGTGGGCCCGTGAGCACGGCGCCGACCTCCGGCAACTCGCCGGTCAGATCACCGCTCTGACCGACCTCGGCCCGGCCGCCCAGGCAAGCCTCAACCGCCTGCACGAGGCCCTCGGCCATGGCGACGCCGCCGACCTGCTTCCGCTGCTGGCCGCCACCCACCAGCACCTCGCCGGCTCCCACGCGCGCCTGGCCAGCCGGGTCCGCGCCGTTCATGAGGACACGGACCAGGTGCGCCGGACCACCGCTCGACAGCGCGCCCGTCGCCGGAGCCCGGCGCCGGACTAGGCACGTCACGCGCGGGCGATCTGGAGGATGTCGTCGACGCGGAGTAGCGCGTCCAGCGGGCCGCGGATCGCACTGCGGCACGGCCCGGGGACCCAGGCGCAATCGCCTGGTCAAAGGGTGGCGCTCAGCCGAGCGCCATCACCAGCCGCACGCGGGTGCCCTCCGCGCCGGTGTCGATATGTACCCGGTCACACAGGAGACGGACGAGATAGAGTCCGCGGCCACCGATCGCCACCGGCTCGGGACGCTCGCCGGTCACGCTCGCCGGAATGCCGTCGCCATCATCGACGACGTCGACCACCAGAGTCTGCGCGGCGTCGTCCCGGCTGATCGACACGTCGGCCCGGCCGGTGGCGTGCTGGATCGCGTTGGTGACGACCTCGTTGACCGCGAGTGTCAGCTCCTCCGCGCGCTGAAGGCTGAGGCCGGCGTCGCGGCCGATGCCGCGAACAAGCCGGCGCAGCGACTCGAGCTCCGCCACCGTCACGTCCCTCCGTGTGACCACGGGTAGCGCGCCGCTGTCGGCGTTCACAGTTCGACCCCCTCGCTGGCTCGCTACCCCCAGGTACGCCATGCCATCTGGTACCCGGCTCACGCTTCGCTAACCCACCGCCGCGCGCGCCTCAGGTACATTTGGATAAATCATGATTACTTCGGACATTCCAGTCAGGTCAAGGACGGCCCTCACGATGGGGGTGGGCTGTGCGATGGCGAGCGATCCGCCGACGTCACCGGCCTGCCGGAAGATGCGCACGATCGCGCCCAGGCCGGCCGAATCGCAGAAGGTCAGCCCGCCGAGATCGAGAACCAACCGACCATGACCGTCGGCCATCAACGCCTCGGCCGTCTCAGCCAGCTGCGGCGCGGTGGTCATGTCGAGCTCGCCCTCGACGGCCAACACGGACACGGACGCCGCGTCGGCGACGGAAACCGCGAACGCCATGACACCAACCCCTTCGCCCCGGCCGGGGCTCGCGTGAGCGCCAACATGAATGCCCCGGGCCCGCCGATGCTAACCCCGCGAGCCGGTTTAGCGTGCTCACGCCGGTGGTACTGTCGATCGGCCCGCGACTGACGCCCCGGCAGGCCGGAGGATCCCCTTGAACGCCAGCACCACCACCCGCCTCGCGCGCCTCCTGGACGAGCGTGGCGACGAGATCATCAAGCAGTGGACCGCCGCGGTCGCGGCGTCGACCCGCGGACGGCTCGGCGAGGCCGAGCTCACCCGCCAGTTGCGCGAGCTCTACCAGGGCCTGCAGGCCGCGTTGACCGCGGGCAGCGAGCTGACGCTGGACGACGAGGCCGCGACCGAGCTGCGGGGCTCGCTCACGGAACTGTCCCGCCAGCGCGCCCGGCGCGGCTTCACCTCGACCGAGACCGCCGTCAGCGTGTTCTCGATCAAGGAGCCACTGCGTGCGGCGCTGGGTGAAACTACCGAGGACCTGAAGGCGTTCGTTGAGATCTCGCGGTTCCTCGACAGCATGGGTCTGTTCACCTTCGAGGCATACGCGCGCACGCGCGAGGAGCTGATCGCCGATCAGGCCGAGCAGCTGCTGGAACTCTCCACGCCGGTGATCAAACTATGGGAGGGCGTGGTCGCCATCCCGCTGGTCGGCACGCTCGACTCGGCCCGCGCCCAGGTGGTCATGGAGCGCCTGCTGCAGACGCTGGTCGACACGGGCTCGCCGTACGCGATCATCGACATCACGGGCGTGCCGGCCGTGGACACGCAGGTCGCCCAGCACATTCTCAAGACCGTGGTGGCCGCCCGCCTGATGGGCGCCGACTGCGTCATCTCCGGCATCCGCCCCCAGATCGCGCAGACGATCGTGGCGCTCGGCATCGAGTTCGGCGACATCGTGACCAAGGCCAGCCTCTCCGACGCGCTACAGCACGCCCTGCGGGCCGGCGGGTTCGAGATCAGCCGTCGCTCGGCACGGCGGGCCTGATGGAACACATTCCCGTCCTGTCCCTGGGCGACATCCTGCTGGTCTCCATCCAGGTCGACCTTGAGGACCAGCTCGCCCTGCGGTTGCAGGAGGACCTGTCCAACCGGATCGTCGCGACCGGCGCGCACGGCGTCATCATCGACATCAGCGCGCTCGACATCGTCGACTCGTTCATCGGGCGGATGCTGTCGACGATCGCCTCCATCTCCCGGGTGCTCGACGCGGAGACGGTCGTGGTCGGCATGCGCCCCGCTGTGGCCATCACCCTGGTCGAGCTGGGCCTGTCGCTCAACGGTGTCCGTACGGCGCTGAACGTGGAGCACGGCCTGCGGCTCCTGCGCGACGCGCGCCCGGCCCTGTTCGCCCTCGATGGGGAAGCTCCCGAACAGCCCGAGCCGGACACCACGCCCGCCACCGTGCGGGACTGACATGACCGCCGTGACGGACGGGGACCCGCAGATCCTGCCGATCCTCGCCGACGAGGACGTGGTCCGGGCGCGCCAACTCGTCCGTACGCTGGCCGTGTCGGCGAAGCTCTCCCTGGTCGACCAGACCAAGCTCGTCACCGCCGCCAGTGAGCTGGCCCGCAACACGCTCGTCTACGGCAACGGCGGCCACATGGAGGCCGCGACCGTACGCAACGAGCGGCACGCGGGCGTGCGACTGTACTTCGCCGACGAGGGCCCCGGCATCGCCGACCTGGACCTCGCCATGACGGACGGGTACACGAGCGGGTCGGGCCTGGGCCTGGGCCTGTCCGGCACGCGCCGCCTCGTCGACGAGTTCGACATCGATACCGCGCCGGGCGCGGGCACCCGGATTACCATCATCAAGTGGGCCCGATGACCGTCCTGGTCGAGGACCTGGGCTGGTGGTCGGTTTCCGAGCAGAGCACAGTCGGCGCGGTGCGGCGGGCGGCGACGGCGCTGGGCACCGAGCTGGGCCTTTCCGACGGCCGCGTGGCAGACCTGGGCATCGTCGCCGCCGAGGTCACCAGCAACCTGCTCAAACACGCGAACGACGGCGCGGTGCACCTGCGGGCGCTGCGTGACGACGCGGGCCGGCCCGCCGGCGTGGAGCTGGTCGCGATCGACGCCGGCCCCGGCATGGCCGACCTGGTCGCGTCGAGCCGCGACGGGCACTCCACGGCCGGCACTCTCGGCATCGGGCTGGGCGCGATCAGCCGGCAGGCGACCCGGTTGGACGTGTTCTCCGAGCCGGGGCGCGGCACCGTGCTCGTCGCCGCGGTGTGGGGCGGCCGGCCTCCACCGGAGCCGTGGGCCGTCGGCCTGACCCGGCCCATCGCGGGCGAGACGGTCAGCGGGGACGCGTACTCGGTCCGCGAGGTGTCCGGGCGCCGGCAGGCCTTCCTGAGCGACGGACTGGGCCACGGCCCGCTCGCGTCCCGGGCCAGCCAGACCGCGGCGACCGCGTTCCGCGACGCGCCCGCCGGCAGCCCGGCCGCCGTCCTGGAGCATCTGCACCGGGCGGTCGCGCACACCCGGGGCGCCGTCGGGGCCGTGATCGAGCTGGACCGCGCGGCGGGCGTACTGTCCTGCGCCTCGGTGGGGAACATCGCGGGGTGGGTCGTCGGGCATCAGCGACGGCGCGGTCTCGCGGCGCAGCCCGGGTTCCTCGGCGACCGGCAGCGACGCACCATCCGCGAGTACACGACCGCGCTCAACGATGAGGACGTCGTCGTCCTGCACACGGACGGGTTGACCGACCGGTGGAACCTCGCCGACTATCCGGGCCTGCTCACGCGTGAGCCGCTGACCATCGCGGCCACCCTGCTGCGCGACGCTGGCCTGCGCCGCGACGACGCGGGTGTTCTGGTGGCCCGATGAACGAGCTGCTGCGGACGGCGATCATCGTTGAGCACGATGTGTTCGCTGTCCGCCAGCGCGGCCGGGAGGTGGCCGCCGCCATCGGCCTGGAGGGGCAGGACCAGATCCGCGTCGCGACCGCCCTGAGCGAGGTGGGCCGGCAACTGCTGGCCCGGTTGGGCCCGGTGGCGGTGACGTTCGAAGCGGTGACCGACCCGGTCGACTCCCTCGCGGTGTCGGCGAGCGCTCCCGTCCCCGCCGACGGGGAGGTCCTGAAGCGGTTGCTGACCGAGATCGACGGCGCCCGGCGCCTCATGGAGGCGTGGAGGATCGATGAGGCGCCCGATCGGGTAACGGTGGTTATGAGCCGAGGACTTCCCGCCAACGCGCCGGCGCTCACGGCCGACCGCATTGCCGAACTCCGCGTCGAGCTCGAGCGGCTGCAGCCCAGCCAACCGGTGGAAGAGTTCGTCCTGCAGAACCAGCAGCTGCTCGCCGCGCTGCAGGAGGTCCAGGGGCACCGCGACCAGCTGCTGCGCCTCAACGAGGAGCTCGAGGAGACCAACCGGGGCGTCATGGCCCTCTACAACGAGCTCTCGGCCGAGCTGGAGGAGACCAACCGCGGGGTCGTCGCCCTCTACGCCGAACTGGACGACCGGTCGGCGAAGCTGCGGGACGCGAGCGAGGCGAAGACCCGCTTCCTGGCCAACGTGAGCCACGAGATGCGGGCGCCCGTCACCGCGATCCTCGGCCTGGTGCGCCTCATCACCGACCCGGGGTCCGATCCCCTCACGGACGAGCAACGCACTCAGCTGGACCTGATCGGCGGCTCCGCGCAGGACATGCTCCACCGGGTCAACGAGCTGCTCGACCTCGCCAAGGCGGAGTCCGGCCGGCTCGAACCCGTACCGACAGAAGTTGATCTTTCGGCGGTGTTCGGCGCCCTGCGCGGCACGATGCGCTCGCTCGTCAGCCGCCCCGAGGTGGAGGTCGTCGTGGAGGAGCCGGTCGGGCTGCCTCCGCTGATCACCGACGAGGTGATGCTGACCCAGGTGCTGCGCAACCTGATGACGAACGGGATCAAGTTCACCCTCCGCGGCGAGGTGCGCCTGGTCGCCCGGAACGCCGGCGGGGACCGGCTGCACCTCGTGGTCTCCGACACGGGCATCGGCATTCCGGCCGACGAGCAGGAGCGCGTGTTCGAGGAGTTCTACCAGGTCCGTGGCGGCGCACACCGTGGCGTCGTCGGCACGGGCCTGGGGCTACCCTATGCCCGCAGCCTGGTCACCCTCCTCGGTGGCGAGCTCGCCCTGACGAGTACCGAGGGCAAGGGCAGTACGTTCACGGTCTCGCTTCCCGTGCGGGTGCCCACGTGAGCGAGACGGGCACAGCGCTCGTCGTCGACGACACGCCCTCCAAGCGGTACGTGCTGGCGAGCTGGCTGCGCCGGGCCGGTTTCACGATCGTCGAGGCCGAGACGGGCACGGAGGCGCTGACCAGGCTGGAGTCCGAACCGGTCGACGTGGTAATCCTCGACGTGAAGCTGCCGGACATGTCCGGCTTTGACGTGTGCGAACGGATCAAGAGCGCCCCGGCACACGCGGCCACGCCGGTCGTGCACGTGTCTGCCGCGGCCGTGAACGTGGTCGACCGCACGCACGGCCTGTCGCGCGGCGCGGACGCGTACCTCGTGGAGCCCATCGACCCGGACGAGCTGCTCGCCACCGTGCAGGCCGTCCTGCGGTACGCGCGGGCGCGCCAGCGCGCCGAGCGCATGGCCACCCGGCTCGCGAAGCTGGCCCGCCTCGCCGACGCCCTCTACAGCGAGACCGACCTGCGCCCGCTCCTCCAGGCCGCCGCGGCCGGCACGGCCGACATCTTCGACGGCCCGGCGATGATCTGCACCGCCCCGGACGACGAGCCGGGCCTGTGCGTCTCGGTCGACGGGCCGGGCGCCGAGCCGCGCTTCGTCACCTGGACCGGCCACGGCTTTCCGGTGGGCGTCGGGTCCCGACCGGTCGATCAGGCTGCTGGCGCGTGGCCGGGGGTGGCCTGGCCGGGCGGGCAGGACGTACGGACGCTCGGCGTGCGGTCGCGCACCGACCGACCGGCCGTCTACGTGGTCGTGCCGGGGCCGTTCTCGGACGACGCCGAACCCGTCCTCACCCAGGTGGGGCAGAGCATCGTCGCGGCCATCGAATCCGCGCGGGCGTACACCCAGGAGCACCAGCTCGCCCTGACACTGCAGCGCAGCCTGCTGCCGCCGCGCCTGCCGGTCATCCCGGGCTATGAGGCCGCCGTGCGGTACGTGCCCGCCAGCGACGACGCGGAGATCGGCGGCGACTTCTACGAGCTGTGCGGGGTGGACGACCGCATCGCCGTGGCCGTGGGCGACGTGGCCGGCCACTCCCTGCACGCAGCCACGATCATGGCCGAGCTGCGGCACGCCACCCGGGCGTACCTGGCGGAGGGTCACCGACCGGCGGCCGTGCTGGACCGGCTCAACCAGCTGCTCCTGCGGCTCATCCCGGACGAGATGGCCACCATGTGCCTGCTCGACCTCATCCCCGCCACGGGGGTGATCCACCTGGCCAACGCCGGCCACCCCCCTCCTCTGCTGATCGCCGACGGGCAGGCGCGCTACCTGCGCGAACGCTCACCGCTGCTCGGGCTGCCGCACATTCGCGCCGCGGAGAGCACGTTCGTTCTCGAGCCGGGCGCGGTGCTCGTCCTCTACACGGACGGCCTGATCGAACGCCGCACGCGCGGCATCGACGTGGGCCTCGACGCGCTGGCCGCGGCGGCCACGCGCGTCGACGACGACCTCGAGCGGTACTGCGACCGGCTGCTCGCCGAGGTCGCCCCCGCCTCGCCGGACGACGACATCGCCATCGTCGCGCTGCGCCGTACGCACTAGACTCAGCGGCCGTGACCAGCAGCGCCACGACCGCCACCCGACCGTGTGCCCACTGTGGACGGCCGGTCCCCCAGCGCGACGGCGCGGGACGTCCCTTCCGGTACTGCCGCGACAACGACGACGCCTGCCTGCGCGCGGCCCGCAACAGCCGCCTGCGTCAGCGCAACGCCCCCGGCCTGGCCGGCCAGCTCGCCCAGGCGCAGGAGCTGGTGGACCGCCTCGACAAGACCGTGGAGACGCTGAGCGAGGCGCTGCACACCGAGCTGTCGCCCGCCGGCGTCGACGCCCAGCTGGCGGCCGGCCGGGCCGGCGCCGCCGCCGAGGTCGCCGCCGCCCACGCCGAACGCGACGAGGCCCGCCGCGCCCTGGAGGCGGCCCTGGCGAGGGCCGCCGAGGCCGACCGCGCGGCGCTCGCGGCGACCGAGGCGGAACAGCGCGCCCTGCTCGCGCAGGCGGCGGCCGAGTCCCAGGCCGCCGAACACGCCGCCCGCCGCGAGGACGCCGTGCGCGCCGAGGCCGCGGAGCGTCTGCGCCGCGAACAGGCGGAAACGGAAACCGCCCGGGTACGCGACGAGGCAACCGCGGCCGTGGCCACCGCCACGGCGGCCCACGACCGCCTGGCGGCCGCCCACGACCGCCTCACCGGCGACCACGACCGACTGACCTCGGACCACGAGCGACTCCGCGCGGAACATGACGCGCTGTCGGCTGACCACGAGCGACTCGCCGCCGACCACAAGAGCCTTTCCGCCCACCACGAACGGCTGACCGCCGAGCACGAACGCCTGACCGCCGAGCACGACACGGTGGCCGCCGACCACCGTCGCCTCACGACCGAACGCGACCGCCTCGCGGCGGATCACGACCGCCTCTCGGCGGACCACGCACGCCTGACCTCCGACCACGACGCGCTGCGGGTCGAGCGGGACCGGCTGGCCGCCGAGCGGGACGCGGCCACCGAGGAGCGGGACGCGCTGGCCCGGCGCCTGGCCGAAGCGCTCGACGCCCGCCGGGAGGCGGACCGCGAGGCCGCCGACCTGCGTACCCGCCTGGCCGCCCGCGACGCGGAGGTCGCGGCGCACGACGCGGCCCTGACCGCGGCCCGGCGCGAGGCGGACGCGGCCCGCGCCCATGCCGCTCAGCTCACCGAGCAGGTGGGCGCCCTGGCGACCGCCCTGGCGAACCTCACCCCCGCGACCGGCTGACGGCCGGGCGCGGGATGTTGGCCAGGGAGATCGTCGTGCAGAGGACCCGGGCGCCGGCGTCTCCGGTGACGGTGTTCGTGGGCTGGGCATGCAGGACCACGGAGTTGGCCTGGATGTCGCTCGGCAGCGGATAGGTCGACGTGTGGCGGGAGACGCCGATGCCGCCCGGCAGTACGCGGACGTCCAGCCAGATCTCGCGTTCGGCCAGCGTCGCGCCGCGCGGCGCGCGGGGGTTGGCGTAGTGCGGCCCGGCCGCCGCCGGGTCGCGCCCGCAGCGGTTGGTGTGCACGTGCACCCCGAAGCGCCGCCCCCACGTCGACCGGGGCATGCCGGTCACGACGAACACCACCGTGGCCCGGCCGCCCCGCCCCGCGTAGGCGGCGACCGTGGTGCGCGCGCCGGCGTACGCGCGGTTGTAGACGTAGGTCGGGCCGCGCACGAGCAGATGGTTGTCGCGGGGCGGCACCGCCGCCCGCGACCCGGGCGGCGTGGGCGACGGAGCGGGTGCGGGAGCGCTCGCGAACGTGCCGCCGAGCGCGACAGCCGCCGCGATCACCCCCAGTAAGCTGCGCATATACCGCTAAACGACGGCGGATGCCGCCTGGTTAGCGGCGCGGCCGGCTGGGTTGGATCGCCCCGACAGCAGGCGCTGGAGGCCTACGAAGGAACGGCCCTCAGCCGTACATGATCTGGGTCACCTGCGCGAAGAAGGTCTTCGCCGCCGCCTCGGGCGTCGCCCTGGCGAACTGCACGCTCTCCGCCGCCTGGGTCAGTTGGGTCTTGACCTGTAAATGTCCGGCGGGCGGCGGCGGTGGAGTGGTCCCGAACCGGCTGGACAGCCGCGCCTCGAACGTCACGGACGTACGCATCGCCGGGCTGAGCGTGTCGGCGATGCGCTCGCGCACCTTCAAGTTCGGCGAGAGCCCGCGCTCCGCGCCGAGAATGACGCCGGCCCCCGGGTCGTTGACGAGGAAGTTGATGACATCAGCGACGATCCCGGCGTGCTCGGTGTCCGCCGAGGCCGCCCAGTACATCGAGGCGCGGGCCCACTGGCCCACCGGATCGCCGGGATACGGGGCGATGCCCAGCTCATGGTCGGTGTACGCGGACAGCTCCTCCAGCTGGTTGGACCACACGAACGACGTGCCGGCCGCCTTCGTCGCCACGAGCTGCTTGGTGATGTCGCCCGCGTTCGCGGACCGGACGACGTCCGGCGGCGGGGTGGCACCGGCCGTGCGGGCGTCGGCCCACATCTGGAACCACCGGGTGAGGTCGGCCTGGGTGAAGCCGAGCCGGGCACCGTCGTAGAGGTCCTTGTTCTGCTGGCGCAGCCAGACCTGCAGCGCCTGGTAGTCGGCGCTGGGGTCCATCGTGCCGGCGACCTTGCCGCCGCTGGCCTGGTTCAGCTCGACCCCCCAGGCGATCAGCTCGTCCCAGGTCATCCCGGCGCTCGGCTCCACCAGCCCGTACCGCTGGACGACGGTCCTGTCATAGATCATGGCTGGGGTGTTCCCCGCGGCGGCCACCCCGCCGACCCGCCCGTTGACCGTGCCGGAACCGGCGAGGCCCTTGCTGAACCCGGAGGTGTCGATAGTGGACCCGATGTACGGGCTGAGGTCCATGGTCACGCCACGGCTGAGGTACTCGGCGAGCCAGTTGTCGTCGATCTGGAACAGGTCGGGCGCACTGCCCGCGGCGGCGAGGGCTGCGAGCTCGTCGAAGTATCCGCTGTCGCCCTGCCACCGCTCGACGAAGCGCACGTGCGGGTTACGGCTGCTGTAGAGCTCGAGCGCCTTGTGCGTCAGGTCCGCGCGCGCCTGCCCGCCCCACCAGAACACGTTGATCGTGGCGCCGCCGGCGCCGGTGAACTGCCGGACGGCCACGAACGCCAGCGGCCCGAGTACGGCGAGCACGACGAGGCCGACCAGCATGGGGCGCCGGCTTCGACGGGGAGCGGCATGCCGCCGAACACCCGCCGGACCTGACCCCATTTCGTCTCCTCGCATCATTGCGCGTGCTCCGGGCGTGTTGCTGCCTCATTAACACAGGCGACATCCTCGGTGTCAATCAGCCGTTTCGCACCGTCGGAGCCGCAAGCGACTGACTCTTGTCCGCTGTGTGGCGGGCGCATCCGATGTCCGGCGCGGCACCCGGTCCGAACGGATCACAACCCAGGACAGCTGACCTTCCTTAACACCTCGGTATCGCGCCCTCAGCTGCGCTGTTGACACGGGTAGGCTCGGCCACGCAACCTGTCCAGACGCCGTCGCAGACCACCCTGCGGACCGGTCCCCCGTATGACATGGGCGAGCCACGATGAGCGAGTTCCCGCTGTTCCCCGGGCACCTGCTAGCGGGCAGGTACCGTCTGCTCGGCATGCTCGGCGCGGGCGGTATGTCCGTTATCTGGCGTTCATACGATGAGGTGCTGCGTCGCACGGTGGCGCTCAAGGTGCTGGCCCCGCAGATGGCGGCGGACGGGCGCCGGCGCACGATGGTCCGCGACGAGGCCCGCGCGACCGCGCAGCTCGACCATCCGCACGTCACCGCGGTGCACGACTACGGCGAGGCGGTCGCGGGCGACGGGTCCGTGCTCGGCTTCGTCGTCTATGAGCTGCTCGACGGCGAGTCCCTGGAGAACCGGCTGGTGCGCGGCCCCTTGCCGTGGACGACCGCCGTGGAGATCTGCGTGTCGGTCGCCGAGGCGGTCGCCGCCGCGCACGAGCTCGACATCGTGCACCGCGACATCACGCCGGGCAACATCATGCTGACCAACGCGGGCGTCAAGGTGCTCGACTTCGGCATCGCGACCACCATCGGCGCCCCGGACGAGGACGAGGACGGCACGACGTTCGGCACCCCGGAGTATGTGGCGCCGGAGCGGCTCGACGGCGCCCCCGCGCACGCCGCCACGGACGTGTACGCCCTGGGTGTCCTGCTCTACGAGATGCTCATGGGCGAGCCGCCGTTCCGCGCGGACAACTGGGACGACCTGGCCGCCATCCAGCGCTCGGACGTGCCGCCCAGCCCGCGCAACGTGCCCGGCCTCCCGCTGGACGTGGCCCGCCTGTGCCAGAGCTGCCTGGACCCGAACCCGAGCCGCCGACCCTCCGCCAACGTGGTGGTCGACCGGCTGCGCAACTTCGTCTCGACCCCGTGCCATCCCGTGCCGCCCCGCGCCGACCTGCACCGGACGGTGCCCCGCACGGTGCCCGCGCCGTCCACGGCCGGGCACGCCGCGCCGCCCAGCCCGTGGGGCCGCCGGGCGCTGGTGGGCGGCGGGATGCTGGTGGCTGTCGTGGCGGTCGGCGCGATCCTCGTGGCGCTGAGCCAGGACGGCGGCAAACCGACCGACCAGGGCGCGCAGCTTCCCCTACCGACGACGTCCGAGGCCACCTCGCCGGCCGTGCATTCCGCCACGCCGTCGCCGAGCAGCAAGCCGCGGCGCACCACCCCGCCGGCCACGCCGCCGCGCACGACCACACCGCCGCCTACGACCCCGCGCCCCAGCCCTCGGGTCACCCTGCAGCAGGCCGCGGAGGAGTTCCGCACGCTCGTCCGCGACGGCATGGCCAACGGGGCCATCCGCGACGACGTCGGCAAGGACCTGCAGCAGGTGCTCAACAACGCGCTGCGCGCGGGCGGCCCGGCCGAGGTGCGCGATGGTCTGGAGCTGCTGCGCACCAAGGTGGATCAACGCGCCTACGAGTCGGCTATCACCCCAAAGCTCGCCGAGAAGCTGGCTGTGTCGGCCGACCAGTTGCTGGCTGTGGCGTCGGCCACAGCGGCGGCGGCGTGACGCCCACCACGGGAAGCCGGCCCGGGCCCGCCCATCGGCCGCAGGCGAGCTAGATTCACATTGAACGCACCGGCCACGTAACCCGCGTCCGGCGTCTACGACCACGGCCCGGGGTTCCGATCGAATCCCCGGGCCGTGCGCGTTTTCAGCCGTTGATCAGGCCCTTCAGCCAGTGGTAGCTGTCCTTCGGCGTGCGCGCCTGGGTGTCGTAGTCGACGTGCACCAGACCGAACCGCGGCGGGTAGCCCCGGGCCCACTCGAAGTTGTCCAGCAGCGACCAGTGGAAATAGCCGCGCAGGTCCACCCCGTCGGCGATCGCCCGGGCCGCGGCGGCCAGGTGCGCCTCGGTGAACCCGATGCGCGGCGCGTCGTCGACCCGCCCGTCCGGCCCGACCTCGTCCAGGTAGGCGCATCCGTTCTCGGTGATGTAGATCGGCGGCAGGGCCGGGTAACGCTCCCGCAGCCCGGTCAGCGTCGCGTAGAGGCCCTCCGGCTCGATGGGCCAACCGATCCCGGTGCGCTGCGGCGCCTCGGGCACAAAGGCCTCAACCCCGATCTGGTACGCGCTTCGCGCCGCGCGGCCTTCGGCCGGCAGCGGCGAGTCCCGGACGTGCACCCGGTAGTAGTAGTTGACGCCGAGGAAATCGAGCGGCGCGGCGACGGTCTCCAGATCGCCGTCGACGAGAAACGAGAAGTCGGTCAGATCGCCCCACACCTCGGGTGCGTCCGCCGGATAGCGTCCGCCGAGCAGCGGCTCGGTGAACAGGCGGTTGACCAGCAGATCCTGCCGGCGCGCGGCGGCCTGGTCGGCCGGGCTGCCGGTCGCCGCAACGGCCGGCGACATGTTCAGCGTGACGCCGACCGGGGCGCTCACCCGCTGCCGCAGCTCGCGCACCGCCAGGCCGTGGCCCAGCAGGAGGTGGTGGGCCGCCGCGAGCGCTCCGTGCCCCTCACGGGTGCCGGGCGCGTGCCGCCCCTCCGCGTACCCGGTGATCGAGGAGCAGTAGGGCTCGTTCAGCGTGATCCAGTGCCCGATCCGGTCACCGAGGGAGTCGGCGAGGATCGCCGCGTACTCCGCGAAGCGCAGCGCCGTGTCCCGCGCGCGCCAGCCGCCCTCGTCCTCCAGGGCCTGTGGCAGGTCCCAGTGGTAGAGAGTGGCCCACGCGTCGATGCCGCGCTCGGCCATGCCGTCGAGCAGCCGCTTGTAGAAGTCCAGGCCCTTGGCGTTGGCAGGCCCGCGCCCGGTCGGCTGCACCCGCGGCCACGCGATCGAGAACCGGTACGCTCCCGCGCCCAGGCCCGCGATCAGGTCGAGGTCCTCGGCCCAGCGGTGGTAGTGGTCGCAGGCCACCGCGCCGCTCGCGCCGTCGGCCACCGCGCCGGGGACCGCGGTGAAGGTGTCCCAGATCGACGGACCGCGCCCGTCCTCGTCGACGGCCCCCTCGATCTGGTACGCGGACGTGGCGACGCCCCAGACGAAGCCGGGCGGGAGTCCGATCATGAATCGCAGGGTACCCGGTGTTCATCCGCGATTGGCACGAAGAACCATGGTGCTTCGCCGAGGAACTCGGCGCCCGGCTGCGCTCCCCTGTCCCGGGCCTGGACGTCGACGAGTTCGACGACCACTGCGACCATCTCGTCGTCCGCGAGGAGCACACCGGCGAGACCGTGGGCACCTACCGGATGCTGCCCCCGGCGAAGGCCGCCGCCCTCGGCCGCCGGTACGCCGACGGCGAGTTCGACCTGCGCCTGCTCGCGCCGCTGCGCGACGCCGTCGTCGAGACGGGCCGCTCGTGCGTGCACCCCGACCACCGCTCCGGCGCGGTCATCAATCTCATGTGGACCGGCATCGCCCGCTACCTGCACCTGATGGGCAAGCGCTGGCTCACCGGCTGCGCCTCGGTGCCCGTCGGCGACGGCGGCGTGGCCGCCCGCGCCGTGTGGGGCATGGTCCGCGGGAAGCACCTCGCCCCGCCCCGCCTGCGGGTCACCCCGCACAACCCGTACCCACTGGAGCAGGACGACCCGCTGCCGCGCGCCGCTGCCCTGGCCCTGACCCCCGCGCTGCTGCGCGGCTACCTGCGCCTGGGCGCGTGGGTGTGCGGGCCGCCCGCGTACGACCCCGACTTCGCGGTCGCGGACTTCTTCATCCTGCTCTCGCTGGACCGGATCGACCCACGCTACCTGCGCCACTTCCTCGGCGACGTCGATGAACCCGCTCGGTGAGCACGTCACGGTCGGCGCCTGGGTGGGTTACGGTCCGCAGCCGGGCTGCGGCGCCGGTTGCCTGCCCGGCGCCGGCGCGGTGCCGGCCGCCGGGCCGCTGCGCCGCGCGGCCCGGTACGCCGGCATGGCCCTGCTCCTGCCGGTCGCGCTGGCGCTCGGCGCCGCCCTGCCGCTGATGCCGGGCCCGGTGCGGCGGGCGGCCGTGCGCGGCTGGTTCCGGGCACTGCTGAGGGCCGCCGGCGTGCGCCTCGTGGTCCGGGGTGTGCCGCTCGGTCGCTCCCCCGCGCTCGTGGTCGCCAACCACGTGTCCTGGTTGGACATCCCGGCCCTGCTCGCCGTGGGGACGCTGCGGGTCGTGGCCAAGAGCGACGTTCGCGGTTGGCCGGTGGTCGGCGCCCTCGCCGCCCGCGCGGGCGCGATCTTCATAGACCGTACGCGCCTGCGCGGCCTGCCCCGCACGGTCGCCGAGGTGGCCGACGCCCTGCGGTCGGGCCACAGCGTGCTCGCCTTCCCGGAGGGCAGCACCTGGTGCGGCCGCACGGCGGGCCGCTTCTATCCGGCGGTGTTCCAGGCGGCGGTCGACGCACGCGTGCCGGTGCGCCCGGTGCGCCTGACGTTCCGGCTGGCGGATGGCACCGCCACGACGGTCGCCGCATTCGTCGGGGACGACACGCTGCTCGACTCGGTACGCCGCGTCGTGGCGATCCGGGACCTGACCGTCGAGGTGACGTTACGACGGCCGGTTGTCGCCGTTGCGCGTCTGAGCGGAGCCCATGGGACGCCGGCTTCGCGGCGGGCGCTTGCTCACCTGTCGCACGGGTCCGTCGTCACGTCTGGTTGACATCGCCAACCTGGCTGGCCTTCAGGCGAGCCGCCTGCTACGCCCGGTGCGGCTGCCGTTCACCGACCTTCCTGGACAATACATACCCAAGAAGAAGTCCACCGGCGAAGCTCACGGAGTGGGGACGGGACCGCCTGGACGATGGCTCCGTACGGGGGCTGACCATCACTTCGTCCTGCTCGGCGGGGGTTTCCCAGGCAAGCCGGGCCGGCAGCTTGACGGCTTCGACATAGGCGTCATCGACCAGTCGGATAAACCGCCGGAGTCGCCGGTCAGAAACTGCCCTACGCGCCTCACCGTGTTTCTCCCAATACGAACGGCCTGGGGTGCGGGAGAACAGGCTCATGGCGGCGGCGGTGACGGCCACCTCGGTCATCTGGCCGAGCAGCCACGAAGTTTCCCAGCTCGAAATGATCAGATTCACATACGTGATGCGGCGCGCTTCCACTGCGCTTGCGGCCGGGTGGCCCCAGCACTCCAGGAGAACCGGGTCGTCAAGGGCCGCCATGATGAGCCCCGCGTGCTGTTCGCGCTGCGCGAGAATCCGGCTGTGCCGCGCCTGGCGGGCCTGCAGGAAGACGGATATCCCGACGCCGAGCAAGGCGATGGCCGAGAGAACGGCCGCGGCGGCGCCGTACGTCTCGCCAATGGAGCTGAGCCGTTCCCACTCGCTGATGTCGCCGCGAAACAACGTCAGCGCGAATGGCGAAAGCAGGACTCCGACTACCAGGCTGAGCACGATCGTGGCGACCACCGCCCACCGCAACCCGCGACCGGCGATGCCGCGGATGTGATCCGATCTACGGTGCACCATTCGTCCCGCCTGAGGATCGGTTGACGTACATCATTGCTAGCACGTCTCGACAAGACACCGCCTACTCCGAGGCGTCTCTCGGCTGGTCGATGATCCGGTACACCATGCGGTGAACCTTGCCGAACTCGACTGCGTCGCGGCTGGCGTAGATATGCAACCAATCTCCCCGGCACCGCACCCAGAGTTCGTACGGGCGGGTGTGCCAGCTGTGGACCGCCGCGCCGGTCAGCGCGACGACCAGGCAGACCGAGGCGCCGCCGACGGCGCAGCGCCAGAGGAGGTCGTCCATGCCGATGACGGCGGCAAGGCCGATGATCGCGATACAGATGGCGGTGACTGAGAGGGTCTGTGCCGAGGGGTGGCTCGGGCCTCTGGCGACGGACAGGTGCGTTACGTCGCTGAGGGGGTGCCAGACCCCGCGAACGTGCAGGCGGCCCTCCGTTAGCACTACGCCCGAGCGCGGAGAAGATGACGTTTCCCTTGGCCCGGGACGCTCAGGGTCAGCTTGGTGGGCGTCGGCGTGACTATGGCTCACATCGTTCTCCTACAACTCGTTCGCGCGGGTTGAGCAGGAGTGACGGCGTTCGGGCAGCGGGACGCCACCGTTTCACTGTGGCGTCCGGAGCCCTGATGTCATTGTGGGCCAGTTGGTGGGTCCGGGGATACCTCAAGGTGCCCCTGGGACTTCGATGACCGCCGCGTCCGCCCAGCTGGGTCGCGTGGGCGCATCGTTACGGACAGTAAAGAGCAAATTCACACATCAGTTGGACTTTGAACGACAAACGCGACAACTTGGCCTACCCAATCCCAGGCAGCTCACGTACGGTGGCTAGGCCTGGCCGGCCCCAGCCACCCACCCCCGGGTGGCCCGACCGGGCACCGCCGAATCGGCAAGCCGCCTGCTCGCGGCCCATTCCCCCGGGCCGCGCGTGTGGCCGGCCCCGAACCGGGGACCCACTTACGGAACGTCACCTCGACGCTCCGGCTCCCCTGGGGTGAATCCGTCCGCCCGCGGACGGTAGGGCGACCTTCCTTCCCGCCCGAACCCGTCAGCTAACTCGGTAGGCGGTAGTGGGAGAAGGAGTGTTCCCCCGTGCCACCAGCCCGCAGGCTGCTGCGGGTGGCTCGCGTGCTGCGACCGCTGCTCATCGCGGCGGCGATCGCCGGCGTGTTCATCGCGCCGAGCGCCGCACACGCAACGCCATCCGTCGAGGATCTGCGCAAGCAGATCACCGCCAAGTCGACCAAGCTTGAGGCGGTCGTCGAGCAGTACAACAAGGCCCGTGAGGACCTGAAGAAGAGCAAGGCCGAGGCGGCCGCGCTCGAGAAGAGCATGAAGCCGCTGCAGGCGCAGATCGACGCCGCGCAGGAGCGCGTCACCGCCATCGCGGTGCGGGCCTACAAGGGCGGCGACTTCGCGGCGATGAGCTCGGTGCTGGAGAGCGGGTCGGCCGCGACGGCCGTGGACCGGCTGACCACCATCGACCGGATCGCCACGTCGAACCAGCGGGAGATCGACGCCTTCCACGCGGCACGCCGCGATAAGGACGCCCGGGCCGCCAAGCTCGCCGACCTGGTCAAGAGCCAGCAGAAGACGGTCGATGACCTGGCCGCCAAGCGCAAGACCATCACCAAGGAACTGGATCACCTCTACGACCTGCGCCGGCAGGCGTACGGGTCGGCGCAGGAGACGACGAGTACGAACTCGAACTCGGGCGGCTCCAGCGCCCAGGCACCGAGCGTGTCGGGCAAAGCGGGCGTGGCGGTGCGCTTCGCCTACGGCGCCCTTGGCAAGCCGTACGTGTGGGCGGCCGACGGCCCCGGCGGGTACGACTGCTCGGGCCTGACCCTGGCGGCCTGGCGGGCGGCGGGCTACTCGCTGCCCCACAACGCCGCCATGCAGTACAACCAGCTCCCGAAGATCAGCCGCAGCCAGCTGCGGGCCGGCGACCTGGTCTTCTACAGCGGGCTGGGCCACGTGGCGATCTATGTGGGCAACGGCAAGGTTATCCACTCGCCGACGTTCGGCGAGGTCGTGAAGGTCGCCTCGGTCGACATGATGTCGATTTACGGGTACGCCCGCGTCGCGTGACGGACGGCGACGACGTGCGCTGGGCCGATAAGGTTCGGCGCATGTCGTCGCCTCCACCGCCGGGCTGGGACCCGTATCAGCCCCAGCCGAAGAAGAAGCGCAGCGTTCTCAAGATCGTCATCATCTCGATCGTGGCCGTCGTGATCCTGTGCGGCGGCGCGGTCGGCACGGGCATCTACTTCATCGTCCGCACGGTGGACAACGCGACGCAGCCGATGCGCGACGCCGCCACGGGCTACCTCGACGACCTGCGCGCCAACAACTACGAAACAGCGTACGGGCGCCTGTGCGGGCGGGTACGCGACCAGTACAGCCAGGCGCAGTTCGTCGCCGCGGTGAGCGCCCGGCCGCTGACCGGCTACACGGTGGTCGGCTTCAACGTGGCCAACCAGAACGGCCTGGTGGACGGCAACGTCACCGTCGAGCGCACCAACACCGACGGCACCAAGGTCCGCCACATCATCCCCATGGTCAAAGAGGGCGACACCTGGCGGGTCTGCGGCGACCCGGACTGACCTCGCGACGTGAAAGGGCCGGCCCTCGACGGGCCGGCCCTTTCACGTTGTCCTTTGTCCTACGCGGCGCGCAGGCCCTCCGAGCGGGCCAGCTCGCGCAGCCGGCCGAGCGCCTGGATCTCCAGCTGGCGGATCCGCTCCCGGGAGAGCGAGAACCGCGACGCGACCTCGGTCAGCGAGTGCTCGCGCCCGTCCTCCAGACCGTAGCGGGCCCGCATGATGCCGGCCGAGCGGTCGTCGAGGTGGTTGAGCAGGCCCTCGATGCGCTGGCGCTCCATGGCCGCGAGCACCAGCTCCTCCGGCGACGGCGCGTCCGCGTCGGAGACCAGGTCGCCCAGGTTGGTGTCGCCGTCGTCGCCGACCGGGGTGTCCAGCGACACGGTGTCCTGCGACCACCGCTTGAGCTCAGTGACCCGCTCCAGCGGCACGCCCATGGCCTTGGCCAGCTGCTCGGGCTCCGGCTCGGCGCCGTGCTCGCGGGTGTACTGCCGGGCGACGTTGCGCATCCGGTTGACGTCCTCCACCAGGTGGACGGGCAGCCGCACGGTGCGCTCCTGCTGGGCGATGGCCCGGCTGATCGCCTGGCGGATCCACCAGGTCGCGTATGTCGAGAACTTGTAGCCGCGGACGTAGTCGAACTTCTCCACGGCGCGCACGAGGCCGGTGTTGCCCTCCTGGATCAGGTCCAGCATCGGCATACCGGAGCGCACGTAGCGCCGCGCGATCGACACCACCAGGCGCAGATTGGCCCGGATGAACACGTCCTTCGCGTCGGCCCCGTCGGCGACCAGGCGACGTAGCTCGTCCGCTGTGGCCCCTTCGGGGATCTTTCCCTCGTCCAATAGGTACTCGGCGTAGAGCCCCGCCTCGATCGCCCGGGAGAGGTCCACCTCCTGGGCCGCGTCGAGCAGCGGAGTCTTCGAGATCTCGTGCAGGTAGACACCAACCAGGTCGCGCTCCTCGGCGACCTCATCGGTTCGTAGTACCGTAGTCTTCACCACTGCTCGGGTCCCTCCCCGTCGTCGCACGCCCCTACCGGGTTGTGCCCTTGGGCTGTGCCCCTGACACAACAGAGCCGGGGCCACGATGATTCCGTTCCCGGCGTCGTCTGCGTCACATTCGGGTGACGAGCGCACCTCAGGGCACCACTTACCGTGACCGGCCTCACCAAGCTATTCGGGATACCCAAGCAAAAGGTTTGGCTAACCCGATAGACGCGCGGGAAACGGCGCAGGTTCACTCCCGCCAGCCGGCCACTTCCACGCCGCGGCCCAGCTCCACCCGCACCCCGAGATGGATCTCGCGCACCGCACCCGGCTCTAGATCGAAAACCCACGTGAGTACGCCGAGGTCGCTGCGCTCGGACGGCGTGGGATCGATCTTCGCGTCCTTCACGGTGATGTCCGGATCCCTCGCCACCGGGATCTGATCGAGGACGGTGACCCGTGCCGGGCGGGGTGTGTGGTTGCGCACAATGATCTTGTGCTCGGTCTCCAGCCGCCGCGACGAGCCGAGCACCGCCTTGCTCGACGTGCGCCGCACCAGCTCCCGCTCGACGCGCAGCCGGTCGTCGACGCCGAGCGCCAGCTCGACCTCCTCGCCGGGCGCCCATGTCTGCAGGGCGGTGCTGCCGATGAAGTCCCCGCCGTGGAACACGGCCGCGAGGCCGGGCAGCAGGGTGTGCGCCGAGGAGTTCGTGACGACCGCGCGCAGGTGCGCCTCCGCCGCGCGTACGGGGGCCGTGAGGTAGTCCAGCGCGGCCTCCAGGTCGATGACGGCCACGGTGGCCCGGTGCGCCCCGCCGTCGGCGGGCACGGCCACCGGCCGGGCCGGCTGGTAGGTGGCGGCCGTCACGCCCTGCTCGACCGTGGCGGAGACGCCGGTGATCGGGGCGGCCGCCTCCGCGTCCATGGCGGCGGCGTAGGCCTGCATCGGCGGGGCCGCGCCCGGCGCGGCCATGGCCAGCACCGGGCCGCCGCGCGGCGCGGCCGGCGGCGGAAGCGGCATGGGCCGGATCCGGTCGAGGTACCAGGGGTCCAGCTCGGGCACGATCACCTGCCCGGACGGGCGGGCCGTGGACAGCCGCAGGTCGCACTCGGGCCAGTCCTCGCCGGTGCGCTGGGTGATCACCCCGAACCAGGTGACGTTCAGCGTCCGCTCGGTCAGCCGCAGGTCGTACGCGCTGTGCCAGCCCGCGCCGTCCACCAGGTACGACAGCTCCAACTCGACCTGTCCGGTCTCCCCGGACGGGGTGAGCGCGAGGGCGACGGTCGCCGCCTGGCGGTCGGGGTCGCGCTGGCGCTTGCGCGCCTCCAGCCCGCGCTGGTACGCGGCGATCTGCTCCTCGACGCGCCGGCGGCGCTCGACCAGTTCCCGGCGCTCCCGCCGCACCTCGGCCTGCTGCGCGGCGAGCGTGCCGCCGAGGTCGACGGCGGCCGAGGCGTCCCGCTCGCCGGCCGCGAGCGCCCGGGCGAAGGCCCCGGTGGCGCTGCGGCCGAGCCGGCTGAGGAAGTCCAGCCGCTCGTCGGCGATGGCCTCGTCGTCGGCCAGGGCGGCGAGCTCGCCGCGGGCCTCCCGCAGCTGCTCCTCGAGCCGCTCGGCGGTCGCGTCGGTCGTGCGGGGCCGGTAGCGGCGGGCCACGTCGACCCCCAGCACGGTCGCCGGGCCGGTGCCAGCGACCCGCACCGAGTCGGTAACGAGCTGCAACGGCAGGTCGTCGAAGACGACCTTGTGCTCGCCGGCGACCAGGTCCACCCGACCGCGCCGGGTGATCCGGGCGCGGTCGGGATAGACCGTCACGGCGACGATGGGGGCGCTGACGATCACGGGTTCGGTCACGTGGCCGAGGCTAGTCGCCCCGGGCAAACCCGCCGGTCAGGCGGCGGGTATGGCGTTGGCGCGCGCGACCTGCCCGTACCACTGGGCACTGGTCTTCGGGATGCGCTCCTGGGTCGCGTAGTCCACATAGGTCAGCCCGAACCGCTTGGCGTAGCCGTGTGCCCACTCGAAGTTGTCGAGCAGCGACCACGCGAAGTACCCGCGCAGCGGGACGCCGGCCGCCAGCGCGGCGTGGCAGGCGCGCAGGTGCGCGTCGAAGTAGGCGACCCGGTCGGGGTCGTCGACGGTGCCGTCGGGGCCTGGCTTGTCCGGATACGCCGCGCCGTTCTCGGTGATGTAGAGCGGCAGGTCGGGGCACACCCGGTGCACGTCGAGCAGCTGCTGGGTGAGCCCGGCGGGGTCGACGTACCAGCCCATGTCGGTGACCGGCAGGCCCCGGCTGATCTGGCGGACCCGCTCGCTGCCGATCCACGGCGAGTGGATGGCCGGGTCGTGGGGCTCTCCCTTGGCGGCGGCGACCGCGTTGCGGCTGTAGTAGTTGAGCCCGAGCAGGTCGATCGGGGCGGCGATCGTGGCCAGGTCGCCGTCCTGGATGTGGGCCAGGTCGCTGACGGGCGCGAGATCGGCGCGCAGGTCGGCCGGGAACTCGCCGCGCAGCAGCGGGTCCAGGAAGATCCGGTTGCCGATACCGTCGAGGCGGCGCACCGCCTCGGCGTCGGCGGGCGCGTCTCTGGCCGGGATGAAGGCGTGCAGGTTGAGCGTGATGCCGTACTGGCTGTCCGGACGCTGCGCGCGCATCGCCTCGACGGCGAGCCCGTGGCCGAGCAGCAGGTGGTGCGCGGCCCGCAGGGTCGCGACCTTGTCCTGGTGGCCGGGGGCGTGCTCGCCCGTGCCGTAGCCGAGCATGGCCGAGCACCAGGGCTCGTTCAGGGTGATCCAGTGCTTGACCCGGTCGCCGAGCGCCGCCTCGGTCAGCGCGGCGTACTCGGCGAAGCGGGCGGCCGTGTCGCGGGCCGGCCAGCCCCCGGCGTCCTCCAGCTCCTGCGGCAGGTCCCAGTGGTAGAGGGTGACCCACGGCTCGATGTCCCGACCGAGCAGGTCGTCCACCAGGCGCCGGTAGAAGTCCAGCCCAACCTGGTTGACCGGGCCCCGCCCGCCGGGTTGCACGCGGGGCCACGCCACCGACAACCGGTACGCGTTCAGGCCCATCCCGGACAGCAGCGCCACGTCCTCCGCCGAGCGGTGGTAGTGGTCGCAGGCCACGTCCCCGGTGTCGCCGTCGCGCACCTTGCCGGGGGTGTGGCTGAACGTGTCCCAGATCGAGGGCGTCCGGCCGTCTTCGGTCGCCGCGCCCTCGATCTGGTACGCCGCGGTGGCGGCGCCCCACCGGAAGCCGTCGGGAAAGTTGAGCTGAGTCATGCGCCAGAGCGTATCTACACCAGCGTGCGGAGGTCGTCCGTCACCACGTCCGCGCCGTTCTGGGCGAGCCCTTCGCCCTCGCCACCGCGGTCCACCCCGACGACGAGGCCGAACGCGCCGGCCCTGCCGGCCCGCACGCCGGCGATGGCGTCCTCCAGCACGACCGCGTCGGCCGGGGCGACACCGAGTTCCTCGGCCGCCCGCAGGAACGTGTCCGGCCGGGGCTTGCCGGGCAGGTTGAGGGCCTTGGCCTCGATGCCGCTGACCCTGACCTGGAAGTAGCCGTCGAGATTCACCCGGCGCAGGACCATCGCGCAGTTCTCGCTGGCCGAGACGACCGCCAGCCGGCGGCCGGCGTCGCGGGCGGCGTTCAGCAGGTCGACCGCGTCCTCGAACACCTCGACCCCGTTGCGTTCGAGTTCGGCCAGGAAGAACCCGTTCTTGGCGTTGCCGAGGCCGTAGACCGTGTCCACGTCATGATCATCCGGCTCGCCCATGGGCAACGAGATTCCACGCGATTCGAGAAAAGTGGCGACCCCCTCAAAACGGCGCCGACCATCGACATACCGCACATAGTCGGTGGCGATCTCGAACGGTTCCTGCGGCTGTCCGGTCTGCCGCGACCAACGGTCCAGGAACTGATCGAACAGCTGTTTCCAGGCGCGGGCGTGTACGTCCGCCGTCTTCGTGATCACACCGTCGAGATCAAAAAGAAGGGCCTCGTACCGCAGGGCTTTCACCCCGGCCTCGTCCGCCATATTGGTTCCCCCAACTCCGTCATCCAGCCGATCCGCATAACCCGATCGTCATATATTGTTCCGATCGTGTTACAACGTGACATTGTCCTGCCACCGGCGCACGTCTACGTGCCCGATGAGTGGCGCATCGTCGAGACAAGGTACTCAGACGAGTACCTTGGTCGAGCCGAGACCGTATTCGCCTTGAGCAACGGCTTCCTGGGTGTCCGTGGGACGTTCGAGGAGGGCCGTCCGGCACTGCTGCCGGGTACGTTTGTTAACGGCTTTCATGAAACGTGGCCCATCGTTCACGCCGAAGAGGCGCATGCCCTGGCTCGGGTCGGTCAGACGATCATCAACGTCCCCGACGCCACGGTGTTCAAACTCTATGTGGACGACGAGCCTCTATTTCTCGCCACGGCCCGAGTGCAGGACTACCGGCGCGTTCTTGATATGCGCGCCGGCACATTGACCCGTGAGTTCACCTGGATCCTGCCGAGCGGCAACCGCGTACGCGTCCGCTCGACCCGGGTGGTCTCACTGCGTCACCGGCACCTGTTGGCCATGACATACGAAGTGACCGTCCTGGACGAGGCGGCGCCCATCGTCATCTCGTCCCAGGTCATCAACCGGCAGGACACGCGTCCGGCCGACGAACTGCCCGAGGACCGACCCACCGACCCGCGCCTGTCGCGGGTGCTGCCCGACCGGGTCCTCAACGCCCGGGTGATCGATGCCGAGGACAACCGGGTGGTCCTGGGCTACGTCACCACCAACAGCCGGATGACCCTGGCGGTCGGCGTCGACCACGTGATCGACGCGGAGTCGGAGTACGAGACGACCGTCTCGGCCGACGGGGACGGCGGCGAGCTGCTGCTCACCGCCGACGCCCAGCCGGGGGTGCCGATCCGCATCACGAAGTACGCGACCTACCAGGGCTCGCGCAGCATCCCGGCCTCGGAACTCACCGACCGTGGCCGGCGCACCCTGGACCGGGCCGTCCGCGCCGGCTTCGACAACCTGCTGGCCGAACAGCGCGAGCAGCTGGAGCTGTTCTGGGAGCGGGCCGACATCCGGGTCCGCGGCGGCGTCAACGAGGTCCGCTACCAGCAGGCCATCCGCTGGAACCTGTTCCAGCTGGCGCAGGCCTCCTGGCGGGCGGAGAACGCCGGCATCTCGGCCAAGGGCCTGACGGGGCAGGCCTACGACGGCCACTACTTCTGGGACACCGAGATCTACGTCCTGCCGTTCCTGGCGTACACGCACCCCCGCCTGGCGGCCAACCTGCTGCGGCACCGGCACTCGACCCTGGATCGTGCGCGGGAGCGTGCCCGCGACATGAGCCAGAAGGGTGCGCTCTTCCCGTGGCGGACGCTGACCGGGGAGGAAGCGTCCGCGATGTTCCAGGCGGGCACCGCGCAGTACCACATCAACGCCGACATCGCGTTCGCCGTGCGCCAGTACGCCGAGGCGACCGGCGACCGCCAGCTGCTGGCGGAGACGGGCGCGGAGATCCTCGTGGAGACCGCCCGCTTCTGGGAGGACCTGGGCTTCTACGGCGACGACGGCAAGTTCCACATCCACGGCGTGACCGGGCCGGACGAGTACACGACCGTCGTCAACGACAACACGTACACGAACCTGATGGCCCGGCTGAACCTCAATTACGCCGCGGCCACCGTGCGGCGGCTGCGGGAGGAGCAGCCCGAGGACTACACCGTGCTGGCGCACGCCGTGGGGCTGCGCAAGGACGAGGTGGAGTCCTGGGAGCAGGCCGCCGCGGCGATGCACGTGCCGTTCGACGAGGTCCGCGGCATCCATCCGCAGGACAGCACGTTCCTGGAGCGCGAGGTCTGGGACCTCAAGACCACGCCGAAGGACAAGTTCCCGCTGCTGCTGCACTACCACCCGCTGGTCATCTACCGGTACCAGGTCATCAAGCAGGCCGACATCGTGCTGGCGATGTACCTGCTGGGCGACGAGTTCTCGGAGAACCAGAAGCGGCGCAACTTCGACTACTACGACCCGCTGACCACGGGTGACTCGTCGCTGTCGGCGTGCGTGCAGTCGATCATCGCGGCGGAGATCGGGGACCAGACCCGCGCGCTGCGCTACTTCAACTACGCGCTGCTGATGGACCTCGCCGACGTGGCCGGCAACGCCGAGAACGGGGTGCACATCGCCTCGACCGGCGGCGTGTGGGCGGCGCTCGTGGGCGGCTTCGGCGGCTTCCGCAACATCAACGAGACGCCGTACTTCTCGCCCGCCCTGCCGAAGATCTGGACGGACCTGGAGTTCTCGTTGCTCATCCAGGACCGCCAGCTGCGGCTGCACCTGCGTCACGACGAGGAGACCTACACCCTCGACAAGGGCGAACCCCTCGACATCAACGTCCGCGGCCAGGTGTACACCCTCAACGCTGGGGACCCGCTCGTCCTGCGCCGCTAGTCCACCCGTCCGGCTGAGCCCGCTCCTGGGCTGGCTCAGCCGGCATATCCGGCCACGATCGAGGCGAACTCGTACGGCCGCTGGGCCACGCCGCTGCAGGTCGCCACCGCCCACTGCGCCAGCGCCGGCGTCGGGCACGCCCGGTCGCGGTTGAGCGACCAGAACGACACCCAGCCCAGCCGCCGCGACCGCGCGTAGTCCACGAGGGAGCGCGCCTGAGCCGGCGACAGCTCCTCACCCCGCAGGTCCGCGTGACCGATCATCAGCTGCAGCCCCAGCCGCGCGTACACGTCCGCGTCCGTCCCGCCGGTGAGCCCTTTCACCTGCCCGCTGGCCGCCTCGACGGCGCCCCGGATGTCGGCTGTCGTGGTGCCCGCGCCCAGGTTGAACGCCATCAGGTTCACGATGTCGGGGCGTACGCCCGCGTCCAGCGCGGCCTTGAGCGCGCCGACCGCTTCGGGCGGCAGGCCGGTGCGCGCGACCGGCAGGGTCAGGCTGATCCGCAGTGGCCGGTGTGCCGCGCGGGCCCGGTCGAGCAGCAGCCGCACGGCGCGCATCCGCCGACCGATGCCGACGGCCAGGTCGTCGACCTCGTAGTCCAGGTCGATGCGCGTGAGGTCATAGGCCTCAACCACCTTCTGGTACGCGTCGGCGAGCGCGCGTTCGCTGGCGCACCCCGCGCCCAGCTCCGTGCCGGCGGCCCCGCCGAACGACACGGCGACGTCGCCGCCGCGCCGCCGGACGCTGTCGATCGTGGCGGTCACGGCGGCGTCGGCGCCCACCGGCCGGGCGGGATCGCCCTGCCAGGCGGGCCGGCAGCCGCCCGCGTCGAGGACGAACGCCAGGATCAGGTCGCGGGCCCCGGAGGCGTCGAGGGCCCGGCCGACGAGGTCCACATCGGAGCCGAGCGGCTGGTAGTACAGCGGCGCCCGGAAGGCTGACGCGGGCGCCGGCGCGGGACGCGGAACGGGCGGTTCCATCGGCGACGGCGCCACCACGATGGCCGGCTGCCCGGCGTCGGTCAGGTCGCCGAGCGCCATGCCGGCGCCCGCGCCGGCCGCGGCGAGGATCGCCACGGCGGCGACCTTGAACACGAGCTGTTGCGCGCGCATCCGCCGAACTCCCGTCTGCGGGCGGATTCCGCCCCGCACCGGGACAACGGCCGCGGGCCGCGCGCGGTTGCGGCCGGTCGGCGCGCCGGCCGGCCACCCCTCGGACGGGGATGGCCCGCTCGGGCCGCGTGGACAATCTGTGGAACCGCTGTGGACGCGTTGTCGACCCGTTGCGGCAACCGCCCGCCGGGGGCGACTCGGCCTCCCGGCGGGCGGGCGTCAGCGGATCAACCGGTGCCGGCGTCAACCAGCGAGCACGTCCGCGAAACGGTCGACCGCCCAGTTGACGTCGTCGTCGGAGACGACGAGCGGCGGCGCGAAGCGGACCGTCGAGCCGTGCGTGTCCTTGACCAGCACCCCGGCGCGCAGCAGGCGCTCGCACGCCTGGCGGCCGGTCATCAGCGCCGGGTCGATGTCGACGCCGGCCCACAGGCCGCGGCCGCGCACCGCGGTCACGCCGTGCCCGACGAGCCCGTTCAGCCGCCGGTGCAGCACGTCGCCGCGGTCGCGACCGGCACGCTGGAACTCGCCCGTGCGCAGCAGTCCGACCACCGCCCGCGCGACCGCGCAGGCCAGCGGGTTGCCACCGAAGGTGGAGCCGTGCTCCCCCGGCCGCAGTACGCCGAGCACGTCCGAGCGCGCGAGCACGGCGCTCACCGGGACGATGCCGCCACCGAGCGCCTTGCCCAGCAGGTACATGTCCGGGGTGACGCCCTCGTGCTCCACCGCGAAGGTCGCGCCCGTCCGGCCGAGCCCCGACTGGATCTCGTCGGCGATGAACAGCACGTTGTGGCGCGTGCACGCCTCGCGCACGCCCGCGAGGTAGCCGTCCGGGGGCACCAGCACGCCGGCCTCGCCCTGAATGGGTTCGAGAAGAACCGCGACCGTGCTCGCGTCGATGGCGTCCGTCAGCGCGTCCAGGTCGCCGTAGGGCACGATCACGAACCCCGGCGTGTACGGGCCGAAGTCCGCGCGCGCCTCCGGGTCGGTCGAGAAGCTGATGATCGTGGTCGTACGCCCGTGGAAGTTGTTCGCGGCCACGATGATGGTGGCCTCGTCGCGGGGTACGCCCTTGGTCTTGTAGCCCCACTTGCGGGCGACCTTGATCGCGGTCTCGACCGCCTCGGCGCCGGTGTTCATCGGCAGCACCATGGCGTCGTCGCCCAGCCCGGACAGTTCGGCGAGCTCGCGACAGAAGGGCCCGAACTGGTCGTGCAGGAACGCGCGGCTGGTCAGCGTGACGCGGTTGAGCTGCTCCTGGGCGGCGGAGATGAGCGTGGGGTGGCGGTGGCCGAAGTTCAGCGCGGAGTAACCGGCGAGGCAGTCGAGGTACCGGTTGCCCTCGATGTCGGTCACCCAGGCCCCGGAGCCCTCGGCGATCACCACGGGCAGCGGGTGGTAGTTGTGCGCCGTCCACCGCTCCGCCTCCGCGATCGCGGCGGTCGAGGCGAGGTGTTCCATGATCGAGGTCATCGGCTCAGCTCCTCAGTTCCAGTGTGCAGCACTTCGGCCCGCCACCGGCCTTGAGCAGCTCAGACAGGTCCACGGGGACGGGTTGGAAGCCGCGCCCGGCCAGCTGGGACGCCAGCCCGACCGCCTGGGTCGGCAGCACCACGTGGCGGCCGTCGCTGACCGCGTTGAGTCCCAGCACGGCGGCGTCCTCGGCGCTCGCCAGCAGGGCGTCCGGGAACAGGCGCGCGAGCACGCGCCGGCTGCCCTCGCTGAAGGCCTCCGGCAGGTACGCGATCTGGTTCTCGGCGAGCACGGTCAGCGCGGTGTCCAGGTGGTAGAAGCGCGGGTCGACGAGCTGCAGCGTGACGACGGGACGGCCGAAGAGCTCCTGCGCCTCGGCGTGCGCGTCGTGGGCCGTGCGGAACCCGGTGCCGGCGAGCACGAACCGCCCGGCGAGCAGGATGTCGCCCTCCCCCTCGTTGATCTCCTTGGCGGCGTGCGGGGTGAACCCGTGCGCGGCCAGCCAGTCGAGGTACGCGGGCCCCTCGGCGGCCCGCTCGGGGAAGGCGAACTGAGCCCCGTATGCGATGCCGTCCACCACGGTCGCGCCGTTGGCGGCGAAGACCATGTCGGGCAGGCCCGGGATCGGCTCGATCTCGTCGACCGTGTGGCCCAGCTCGCGGTACGTGTCGCGCAGGTGGGTCCACTGGGCGACCGCCAGGTCGGCGTCGACCGGCGCGCTCGGGTCCATCCACGGGTTGATCGCGTAGTCGACCGCGAAGAAGGTTGGGCGGCACATCAGGTAACGGCGGCTCATGCGTCGAACGTTATGGCACTCGCTGATGCAACGGACAGGGCCAGATCATGCAATTGATGCGCGAATCATTGCGCGCTTGGCTCTTTTGACGGCAAGTTCGTTGCGTCGCCGGAATAGTTGTCCAGTCAATTAAGTTGTGAGTGGCATGGGAATCCACCGCCTCAACCACGCCGTCCTGTTCGTCTCCGACCTGGCCCGCAGCGTCGACTTCTACACCAACGTGCTGGGCTTCCGGCGCATCCCGATGACGCCCGATGGCTTCGCCGGTGCCGCGTTCCTCCAGGCGCCCGACTCCACGAACGACCACGACCTCGGACTGTTCGAGATCGGCCCCGGCGCAGGGCCCTCCGGCGCCGGCCGCGGGACGGTCGGCCTCTACCACCTCGCCTGGGAGGTCGACACACTCGCCGAACTCGAGCGCACGGCGCTCGCCCTGTCCGAGGCGGGCGCGCTCGTCGGCACCTCCGACCACGGCACCACCAAGAGCCTCTACGGCAAGGACCCCGACGGGCTGGAGTTCGAGATCGTCTGGCTGATCCCGGCCGACCTGCTCGACGACGCCGCCCGCGACAACCGCAAGCGGATCCGCCCGCTGGACCTGCGCCGCGAGCAGGCCCGCTACGGCGCGGACACCCGCGGCGGCGTCGGCATCTCCACCCCCGTCTGACGCTCACCGTCCCGCGTTCCGGAGCGGGAACCGGCACGGCGGAGTACAACCGAGGTATGGCGGACTTCCACGCCACGGTGGTGCACGAGTTACTCGTGCGCTACCTGGACGCGTGGACGGCGCGGGCGCTGCACGGCGCCCGCGCCGTCGCGTACGCGCAACTCAGCGCGACCGGCGACGACGCGGCCGGGGCCGCGCTTGCCGCCGTGCGGGTGTTCGCGGAGTTCGCCGACCGGGCGCGGGGCCAGGCAATGACCGTGCGTGTCGCCTGCCCCGATGACGCGACCGCCGGGCGCGTGCGGGCCGCGCTCGCCGCCGAGGCGCCCGCCGACGTGACGATCGACGTGTCGGCGCGCTCCCAGCCCGTACTCGATGACAACGCGAACGTGTTCGCGTACCTGGACCACCGCGGGGAGGAACCACCCACGGCCGCGACCCTCGCCGCGCTCGGCGAGCGTCGCGGCCTGGAGGTGCTCGTGCGCGGGCCCGCCGTGGCGCTGGACGCGTGGGCGTGGTGGGCATCGGTCGACCTTGTCGACCGGACGGGATCCGTCGAGACGGTCAGCTTCGGCGCGGGCGACGAGCGGGCGCTCACGGTGTTCAAGGACGAGCTGTGGGCGCTGGACGAGTACGCCGGGATCCGGTACGTCGACCCGGGCGATCCGGAACGGACGCCGCTCGACATCTCGCTGCGCCCGGCCCTGGGACCCCTGCGGCGGGCGGTGTGCGCGCGGCTCGGCGAGGGGCCGCTGACGCTGGGCGCGCTGCGCACCTGGGCGCTGGGGGCGACCATCTACCGGGCCGACGACGTGACCCGCGCCGCGACGGAACTGCACCACAACGGCACCGTGCGGCGCGACCCGCCGGGTGGGCGGCTCACGCTGGCGACCGTGCTGAGCTTGGCCTGAAGCGTAGGGTCGACAGCATGAAGATAGGCGTGCAGATCCCTGATTTCACCTATCCCGGCGGGCCCGCCACGTTGGGCGTCGACCTGGCCCGCATCGCCCGCACGGCCGACGAGGCCGGCTTCGACACCATCGCCGTGATGGACCACTTCTTCCAGATCTCCGTGGTCGGGCCGCCGGAGAACGACATGCTCGAGGCCTACACCACCCTCGGCTACGTGGCCGCGGTGACGACGCGGGCCTGCCTGCTGACGTTGGTCACCGGAACGGTCTACCGGCACCCGGGAATCCTCGCCAAGACCGTCACCACCCTGGACGTGCTCTCCGGCGGGCGTGCGTGGCTCGGCATCGGCGCCGCCTGGAACGAGGAGGAGTCGCGCGGCCTCGGCATCCCCTTCCCGCCGGTCGCGGAGCGGTTCGAGCGCCTGGAGGAGACGCTGCGGATCTACCAGCAGATGTGCCTGGGCGACGAGACGCCGTTCACCGGTCGCTACTACCAGCTCGATCGGCCGCTCAACCGGCCGCTGCCGCTGACCCGCCCGTACCCGCCGATCATGATTGGCGGCGGCGGGGAGAAGAAGACCCTGCGGCTCGTCGCCCAGTACGCGGACGCCTGCAACCTGTTCCCCGGACCCGACCTGGAGCGCAAGCTCGACGTCCTGCGGGCGCACTGCGACGCGGTGGGCCGCGACTACGACGAGATCCACAAGACCGTGTACTACCGCTTCGACCTCGGCACCGCGGGCGAGCGGACCGGCACGATCGTCGCCGAACTGGAACAGCTCGGCAAGCTCGGCATCGATATGGCCATCGGGCAGGTCCGCGACGCGTACACGCTGACCCCGCTGGAGATCATCGGCCGCGACATCATCCCGGCCGTGGCCGAGTTCTGATCAACCCCCGGTTGATGGCAGGACCTGGTCGGCGACCCGCTCGCAGACATCCCGCGTGTGGGCGAAGTCGCTTTCAGCATCGCCGGTGCTCGGGTAGCGCTGCAGCACGGACATCACCCAGGTGTCGCCGATGGCCAGGCACGACACGTGCCAGTGATTGTCCTCGTCGCGCAGCAGCCAGCCGTTCTTGATAGCCACCCTGGCGGCCGTCGCGGCGGGCAGGGCGTCGCGGATGCCGAAGTCGCCGTCGCCGCGCACCTCGCGCATCATGTTCAGCACCCACGGCGTCCACCGCGCGCCGGCGGCCTTGCCGGTGGCGATGCAGTTGCCCATCCGGACCGCGTCGCGGGCGGAGACCCGCGTGGTGCCCCACTCGTTCGGCACGACGGTCGAGTCGGTCAGCCCACAGACGCTGATCAGCCGCTGGATGGAGGCGGTCCTGCCGTTAGCCGCGAAAATCTTGGCGGCGGCGGCGTTGTCGCTGTCCCGGATCATGATCTCCAGGTCATGCAGCGTGCTCTCGCTGGGCGTCACGCCCCGCGCGGCGGCCATGCGCAGGTAGTCCGAGGCGAGCCACGCCTTGATCATCGAAGCGGTGGTGCTCTGCGCGGCGATGTTGGCCGAACCGACGATCCTGCCGGTGGTGCGGTCGAGCAGCGCCCAGCTCCAGAACCCGTCCGTCCCGACGCGCACGGTCGTCGGCGTGGGCTTGCTGGCCTTTCTCGGGCTGGTCTTCTTCGCGGTCGTCTTCTCCGGGGTGGCCTTCTTCGGGGTGGCCTTCTTCGGGCTGGTCTTCTGCGGGGTGGTCTTCTCGGCGGGCGTCGAGGCGGCGGCAGCGTCGCTGACCGGCGGTGTCGGGGTGACCTCGGCCGCGCTCGCCGGGGCGAGCGGCGAGCCTGGCACGAACCGCAGGGCCAGGCCGGCCGTGACCAGCGCCACGAGGGCGAGGACCAGCCGCAGCCGCCGGGCGGTGACCGGTGAGGCGTGATGGGACACGGGGGGGTTACCTCGGGGGGAGGAGACGTGCCGCGAGGGCCGAAAGGCCAAAGGTAGCGTCGCGGCCCGGCCACCGAGGAACGATCGTGAGCCAGGTAACTAGCTCGGATACCTGATCAACGGCCGGTTTGTTACGGCGTTCAGCGGATTCATTTAAAGCGCGTAACAGAGCTCAGGCGGCGACCCGTCCGCGTTCACTTCCGTCCTCCGCACGGTCGCCTCGAAGCCAGGTGGTTCTCCGGCCACCCGTGTGTGAGGGTGTCCAGCGTGACCGTACGCATTCTGGCCAGCCGGTACGAGCTGCGCTCCGCCCTCGGCCGCGGCGGTATGGCGGAGGTCTGGTCGGCGTACGACCGCCGACTCGATCGCGAGGTCGCGGTCAAGATGATGGACCCCGCCGGCCTACGCGACCCGTCCGCGCTGACGCGATTCGACCGCGAAGCGCGCATCGTCGCACGACTGTCCCACCCCAACATCGTGGCCGTACACGACGTCGGCGCGGACAGTGGGACGCCGTTCCTCGTCATGGAGCTCGTGACCGGCCCGAGCGTTGCCGACCTGCTCGCCGCCGGCCCGATCGAGGTACCCCACGCGATCGACATCGCGACACAGATCTGCGACGCGCTCACCGCGGCACACGCCGCCGGCATCATCCACCGCGACATCAAGCCGGCCAACCTCCTGCTCACCGAGCACGGCCAGGTGAAGGTGTGCGACTTCGGCATCGCCCGCATCACGACGGCCGACCAGGTACACCTGACAGGCTCAGCGCAGACAGTCGGGACCAGCGCCTACATGGCGCCCGAACAGATCAACGGCGAACCCGTCGACGCCCGCACCGACCTGTACGCCCTCGGCTGCGTCCTCTACGCCATGCTCACCGGCGACCCGCCATTCGCCGGCGACAACCCGTTTCACGTGGCCGTGCAACACGTCCGCGACACCGCCCCACCGCCGTCAAGCCGGCGGCCGGGCCTGACACCCGCCGTCGACACCCTCGTGGCGCAGCTGCTCGCCAAGCAGCCCACCGACCGGCCGGCCACGGCCACCCAGGTCCGCGCCACCCTCGCCCGACTCGCCTCCGTCCCGCACGCGACCGCGGCCCCACCCCTCGCGCCCCGGGCAATCCGCGCCAGCGCGACCGTGCCGCATCCCACCCGGACCATGCCGGTCCTCCGGCCCGCGGCCGACCCCGCCCAGCGACCGGACGGCTTGCGCATCGGGCCGGCCGGGGCGGCGCTCGTCGCCCTCACCGCCGCAGCGGTCGTGGCCATCAGCTTCGCGCTGTTCCTCGCCCTCCGGCCGGACCCCGCTAAACAGCTGGCCGTGCCGCCGACCAGTAGCCCCACCCACGCGGTGCCCAGCCGGACCGAACCGTCAGTGGCGTCCCCCACCGACGCGCTGGACGCGCCGGACGCTCTCGCCGCGCTCACCGCTGAATTCGACACGCAGCGACGCGACGGTCAGCTCGACGCGAAGACCGCCCGCGAGCTCGACAGGCGGCTCGACGAGATCCGGCGCGCGATCGACAAAGATGAGGCGGACAAGGCGGGCGAGAAGACCGCCGACTTCCGCGAGAAACTCGATGAGGCGTACGAGGACGGCAAGCTGGAGCATCCCGCCTACACCGCCCTGCGCCAGCGCGTCGAACAACTGGCCACCACCCTGCCAGAGGCCAACTGAGTACCCGCGTTCTGCCTGGTTTTGGAAGGAATATCACGTTACTAAGGCTGGCCGGAACCGATCGGAGATCGCTAGGTTTCTGCCGTTGCCAACCGAGCGCCGTTAGCTCAACCGCAGCCTCGCCGCCAGACCGCTCCGGATCTCAAGACATGGCCAAAGCGACAAACACTGCGCCTACCTGCGCCGGCTGTTCACGTCCGGCCATTGGTTGTCCAATCGCGGCCAGCACACCGGTGGCAAGGACGGATGGGAAGTGGTGGCTGAACTCAATGCAGATGCCCCGGGTTCGACACCCCGGCCGATCCAGCTCAGCAAGTTTCGTTGTTGGCAGCGCTGAGCCTCGCGCATGCCAGCACCGTCAGGACAGATCCGAGCAGCAGTGCCGCGACGGCCAAGCCGGTCCCGACCTCGGGTCCCGTGTCGACGGCCACGGAAATGATGCTGGCCTTGTAGAGGGCATCGCTGTCGCGCGGCTGCGGCCAGCTCGGCCACGCCGCGTCCACGGCGAACCAGACCGCCGTGCCCAGTATCGTGGCGCCCACCACCGCGATCGAGGTAGCGGTGCCGTAACGCCGGGCCGCGCGGCGCATGCCCAGGCATACCCGCCAAGCACAAGCAACGTCGCCATGGCAACATCGGTAAACGAGCCGGTCAACCCTACGGTCGGCCTCAACGGGAGGAAGGTGACGAGCGCCAAGGTGATCAGCGTGGCCGGGATAACAGTCAGCGCGGCCCTGCCGAACCGGCGCAGCTGCTCCCGAGGCAATCTGCCGATGACTGCGCCGAAGCAGAAGCAACTCAGGACCAAGCAACAGGCCACAGCCAACTGTCGCAGGAACTGCTCCCACTGCCCTACCGGGTCGGTCACCAGCGCGATCAGGTCGTTCGCGCTCGGTGGTGTGTTGCCGAACGGCAACGCCACCCATCCCCACAATTCCACAATGCCCGCAAGGGTGAGCAAAAGCAGGCCGCCCCGCAGCAGCAGGCGTGTCGACCGAGGCACAGCGGGACTGGCCACCGCCGGATGAAGGGCGACGACGCCCAGCGCGACGACGCCGCCTATACCGGTCGCCCAGGCAGACCCGAACAACGCGCCCACGACGGCGAGCAGCACGGCCGCGACGAGCGCCAGAAGCGGCTTCGCTGACAGCACCCCCAAAGAGTAGACGGCGAGCCCCGAACCTGGCGCTCGGCTGGAACGACCACTAACCGCACCGCCGACTCTCCCACGCCAGATCACTGCGGCCGCTGCCCGACGCGGGCATAGACCGCGCCGACTTGCCCGACTCGGCGTACGCCGCCGTGATCGACTCGGCGCGTCATCCGTGAGAACAACAAGCGCGTAACCAGGCCGCACGGGTTTTTCGGCACCCACAAGGACAAGGCTCAGCTCACCAGCGCGGCGCCGTCCACATCGCCCTCCGACAGCGGCTTCTCCAGGCACCGGTTGGCGGCGGCGTTTCTGATCCGGTACGTCAGCGGCGGGATACTGCCGCCAGCCGGTATCGCCTCGAATGTCCAACGCTGTTTAGCCACGTCGGCGCCAACGCCCACCCGGTACGGCCGTACCAGCACCGGGGTGCCGGCCGCGGTGTCGTCAACCGTGAGGACGTTGGTGTCGCCCGGCTCCGCCTGCCCGATGGCCAACGGCTGCGAGGCCGCCGCATATGCCGGCACGGCCGGAACGACCAGCACACCCACCGCTGAGCTGTGTCAAGGATCTTGGACAGTTCCTCGGTTGGTTGCTACGCCGCGAGTT
>NZ_BAAALS010000025.1:4524-101465 GCF_039528415.1 Luedemannella helvata | reverse complement strand
CGCCTCCAGGGCGCCCGGCCACGGGCCCGATGATTTGGACGATTCCGCGTGGAATAACCGCCCCGGATTCCACGCGGAATCGTCCAAACGTCGGGCGAGCACGGCGCCGTCGGGCGGGCCCGGCGCCGTCGGGCGGGCCCGGCGCCGTCGGGCGGGAACGGCGCCGTCGGGCGGGAACGGGTGGGCGGCGCGGGATGGGGGCGAGGGGTGTCGGAGGGGGGTCGTAAGGTCGCCGGCATGTCGAGCGCTACGTACTCGTATCTGCGGCCCTCCGGGCTCGCCGACGGGGGGCTGTCGTTGCAGACCTCCGGCGGGGTCGCGCAGCGGGCCGCCGCCGCTGCGCGTCCGCGCTTCTTCAGCGGCTTCGTCACCACGGCGGAGCCGGTCGCGGCCGGGTTGCTGGCGGTCGCCGAGGTGGCCCGCACCCGCTACTACCAGCCGCTGAGCCCACGCAGCCTCGACCCGGTCGTCACCGGCAGCCGCGACCGGCTGCGCTTCGAGTCGTTCTCCGGTTGCTGCGGCGTCTACGCCCGCATGGACGTGCTGCCCGCCGCGCTCGACGGGGAGACCCCCGACCACGGTACGACCAATGTGGACGTCAATGCCCCGCTGCGCACCGCGCTCGCCCGGGTCGCCGGGTCGTCCGCGCTGCGCCTCGACGTCGGTCCCGACGACCTGACCGTCACGACAATGCACGGCAGCGTCGTGGAGAAGAAGGTGCCGCTGCCGACCCGGTGGCTGCGCGGCTTCGCCGAGGTGCAGGTGATCGCGTCGCGGTTCGACCCGCGCATCGAGGTGTCCGCCGCCGAGGCCGCCGCGTTCCTGCGCCGGGCCGCGTCCCCTACGGACCGTACGGTCCTGTGGGTCGTGCCGTCGGGGCGCTCGCTGCGCCTCACGTCGCGGCCGGTCGCGGGTGCCGTGTGCCTGCCCGGGCAGGGCCGCCTGGCCGTGCTGCGGCCGCTGCTGCGCTTCGCCACGACGCTGCGCGCCTACGGGCCGCCGGTGGGCCCGGGCAGTGCCCCCGTGGCGAGCACGTGGGAGATCGAGACCCCGTCGCTGCGGGTGTCGCTGACGCTGTCGCCGGAGCCGAGCCGCGGGTTCTCCGGCGAGGGCGCCGTACTCACCGCCCTGGCCACCGACGAGGCGATCGCCGACGCCGACCTGATCAGCGCGTTGCTGTCGTGGGACCCGACCGTCGACGTGGACGCGCTGGCCTCGGCCGCCGCCCTGCCCGCCGACCGGGTCCGGGCGGCCCTCACCCAGCTCGGCACCGCAGGCCGGGTCGGTTTCGACGTGGCCGACGCCGCGTACTTTCACCGGGTCCTGCCCTACGACGCGGCGGCCGCCGCGAAGCTCAACCCCCGCCTGATCGGGGCACGCCAGCTGGTCGCGGACGGCGCGGTCGCGGTCACGGACAACACCGCCCGGGTACGCAGCGGCGAGGAGACCTACGACGTGGCCGTCGTGGACGGCGCCCCGGCCACGTGCACGTGCCCGTGGTGGGCGAGATACCGGGGCGGCCGCGGCCCGTGCAAGCACGCCCTCGCGGTCGGCATGGTGCTCACCGGCGACCGCGAGGCGGTGCCGGCGTGAGCGCGGAGTTCGCGGCGGAGGTGCTCCGGCACGTCGGCAAGGGCGATACCGACGGCGTCGTGCTCGCCCTGCGGGCAGCGACCCCGCAGCAGCGGCAGGCCGTGGCGGCCGTCGTGAAAAAGCAGCTCACGGGCGTCGACCAGTGGGCGGCCTGGCAGCGGCGGCACGAGATGCGGGCGCTGATGGTGGCCGGCGCCGGCTGCCTGCCCACCGCCATCCAGGTGGCGGGCTGGCTCAACCGGCCCGCGTTCGGCATGGTCGACATGGACCCGGCGGTCCTCGTCGCGGTACTGACCGACCGGGGCGTGCCGTGGCTGCCCGACCTGGCGTGGCGGCTCGCCGACGGCCTGACCGAGCGCAGCCGGACCCCGCAACGCTGGCGCCTCGCGGCGGACCTCGTCACGGTGTCCGGCGCACAGCCGCCGACCGGCGACCAGTTCGTGCTCGGCTGGCTCGAGTCCCTCTTCACCGGGAACGGCCGTCGCAGGCACGGCGTCGCGCAGGCGCTGCGCGAGTCGCCCTTCCTCGACGCCCTGGTGCCCCGGCTGTTCGAGGTGGACGGCGCCGGCGCCATCATGGCCGCCGGTTCCGGGACGTCCGCACCCGCCCAGCAGCCCGACGCCGACCACGGCGTGCTGGCCTTCGCGTCGCTCGCCGGGGACGGCCGGCTCGACCGCGCGACGCTGCTCGATGGCTGCCTGGGCCGGTTCCTCAAGGGCGACCGGCCCGCCGCGTTGACCGCGTTCGTGACGCTGCACGACGCGCTGGCACCCACCCTGGACGAGCTGGCCGAACGGCACGAGGACTACGCCCGGCTGCTGCCGGTCGCGCCACCGGTCGTGGCCACCCGCGCGCTGAAGGCCCTGCGCGCCCTGGACGACGCCGGGCGCCTCGACGTCGAGGTGATCGCGCAGGCCGGCCGCGACGTGCTGTTCCGGCCGCAACGTGGTCTCGTGCGAACGCAGCTGTCCTGGATGGACCGCGCGGCGAAACGACACCCGGAGGCGGTCGGCGACCTCCTTGGGTCCGTCGCCACCGCGTTCGGTCATCCGTCGCTCGACCTGCAGGAGCGCGCCCTCACCATCGTGGCCCGGCACGTCGGGGGGTGCGACGCCGACGCCCGCGCCGCGCTGGCCGACGCGGCCACCATGCTCGGCGCCGACCTGGCCGGCCGCGCCGCCGGCCTGCTGAGGACGCCGCTGATGGCCGAACCGGTCGACCTGCCTGCCGTCGTGGCGCTCGCCCCACGCCCCATGCCGGCGCCGATCGCGTCGCCGGCCGAACTCGCCGCCGAGGCCACGGTCGTGCTGGGCGGCGGCGACCTCGTCGCGTGGGAGCGGGTGCTCGCCGGCTGCGTGTCGCTGGCGGGCGATCGCGCGGCGCTGCACGACGTCCTCGCTCCGGTCCTGGACCGGACGGTCCCGTACGCCAACGCGGCGGACCTCCACAATGGCGTGCTGGATCAGCTGCTCGGCATGACCCTGCGCGCGGTCATCCGCAAGCCGCCCCTGGGCCTCTGGCAGCAGACCATCGAGACGATCAGCCAGCTGGCGACCTTGGACGTGACGCGCCGCAAGCCGTGGCGGGGCCTGCCGGCTCCGCACGCCATGCTCCTGCAGCGCGTCGCTGAGGTCGGGCATCGGGTGCGCCGCCAGCCCGTACCGTTCCTCGTCGCCACGCCGACGACAGCCACCGGTCACCTCGACCCCGCCGTGCTCGTCGACCGGGTGGCGAGCGCGGAGCGCGACGGTTGGCAGCCGTGGCCGGTGGACTTCGCGCAGGCCCTGCTCCGCCTGCCCCGGGAGGCGGACCCCGAGGTCGTCGCCCGGGCCGCCGGCCTGACGTCGCCGGCCGGGCGCCGGCTCGCCGCGCGGCTGGCCGCCGGGGCACCCGCCTATCCGAGGGTCCTGCGGGCCACGCGTGACTGGGCCCCGCCCTGGTCCTCGTCCGCGCACGTGACCGGGCTGCCGATCGTGCGGCTCGTCCCGCCGGAGCCGAGCGACGATCCGATCGCCGACGCCCTGTTCCGCGACGCGCCGATCCGCCGCGGCTGGCCGGTCTGGCTCGCCGGCCAGGCGCTGTGGCCGGGGGTCCTGCCGTCGCACCGGGAGGTCGTCGCCGCGCACCTGCTGCCCGACCTCGCGGTCGGGCCGGAGTACGGCGCCGGGGACCCCGTCACCGTGCTGCCCGCCCTGGCCGAAGGCACCGGGCCGTGCGGCCCGGCCGTCGCCACCGCGCTGGCGTACGGGCTCGGCGCGGCCCGGGAATCCGGCCGCGTCGCCGGGGTGGACGCCGCCCTGACCCTCGCAGTGACCGGTGACCTCGACGGCTTCGCGGTCGGTGACGCCCTGGCCGCCCTGCTGGCCGCCGACGCGACCAAGGTCAACCGGATCACCGCGTCGCTCACCGACCTGGCCAACGCCGGCCAGCCCGCCGCCACCTGGGCGATCGCGTCCCGCGTCCTGGCGGCCGTCCTGCCGCTGCCGAAGGCGCCACCCAGCACGCCCGACCTGCTGGCCCTCGCCTCCCGGACGGCGGCCGGCCGCCCCGACCTCGCGCCGCTACCGGAGCTCGCACCCGTCGCGGCGCGGGCCGGCAACGGCCGCCTGGTCACGGAGGCCCGCCGGCTGCAACGCGTGCTGTCGCAGGGCTGAACCGAGCCGCCACGGTCCAGCGCGGGGCCGGAGCAGGCCCCGGGAGACCGTTGATGATCTCGGAGTTCGCCGGTTCGACCGCGCCGTTCAGGCTCTGGGCCCGTCGTACCTCTGCCGTAGCCTGCGGGTATGCGGATCCTGCACCTGTCCGACACGCACGTCACCGCCGCCGGCACGGATGAGGACGGCGTGGCCAGCACGGCCGCGCTGGAGCGGATGCTGGCGGACGCCGGCGCGCTGCCGGACCTCGACCTCGTCGTGGTGAGCGGCGACATCGCCGACGACGGCTCCACCGAGGGCTGCGCGGAGGTGCGCGACCGCGTCGGCCGGTTCGCCGCCGAGCGCGGCATCCCGCACGTCTACTGCACCGGCAACCACGACACGCGCGACGGCTTCGGCGCGGCTCTCGGCACCGGCCACCTCGACCGCAACGGTGACGACATCGGCCGGGCGGGTCCGGACCGCGCCGCGATCAGCCACGTCGGCGACCTGCGGGTCATCACGTTGGACAGTCTCGTGCCGGGCGCCATCCACGGGGTGATCCCGGACGCGCAACTGGCCTGGCTGCGGGCCGAACTGGCGACCCCGGCACCCGGCGGCTCGGTCGTGATGCTGCACCACCCGCCGATCGCGCCCTTCCCCGCCCTAGCGGCGATCGGGCTGCACAACCCGGACGACCTTGGCGCGGCGGTCGCGGGCACGGACGTGCTCGCGGTGCTGTGCGGGCACTTCCACCTGCAGCTGTCCGGCACGCTGCACGGTGTGCCGGTCTGGGTCACGCCCGGCGTCGTCACCCGTGCCGACCTGACCGCGCCGCCCGGTCGGCTGCGGGTCGTCACCGGCGCGGGCGCTTCGGTCGTCGAGGTCGGCGGGCCGTCCTCACCCCTGTGCTACGCGCTGCACGCCCGCGATCCCGAGGCGGGCACCGTGGTGTTCGAGAACTAGCAAACGGGCCAGGTGCCGCCCAGCACCGGGTCGAGCCCCGCCTTCGCCGCGCTCAGGAAGTCGGCCCTGGTCGCCGTCCCCAGTCGTTCGGGCAGCACGCCGAGCAGCGGGGCGTCGGCCACCTCCGACAGGTCGGCGAGGTTGCTGGCCGAGGCGAGGTCCGGCTCGGCCGGGAAGCTGCCCACCACCACGCCGAGGCACGTCAGGCCGCGTACGCGCAGCGCCTCGCAGGTGAGCGCGGTGGCGTTGAGCGTGCCGAGCCCGGCGGCGGCCACGACCAGTACGGGGGCCTTGAGTTCCATGGCCAGGTGGCTCAGGTTGGTGCCCACCTCGTCGAACCACACGAGCAGCCCGCCCGCGCCCTCGACCAGTACGAGGTCGTGGGTGGCGGCGAGCGACCGGACCCCGGCGGCCACCTCGTCGAGATCGATCGGGTCGAGCCCGGCGCGGCGGGCGGCCGTGGCCGGGGCGAGCGGGTCGGGGTAGCGCGCGTACTCCACGCACGTCACGTCGCCCGCGAGGCGGACCACGTCCGCGAGGTCACCGGGCTCCCCCGGCGCGACACCCGTCTGGGCCGGCTTGACGACGGCGACGCTCGCCCCGTCGGCCAGGGCCAGCGCCGCGATCGCGGCCGTCGTGATGGTCTTGCCGACCTCCGTGCCCGTCCCGGTGACGACAAGGATGCCGCGGTAGCCCGTACTGCTCATGGTCAGCCCTGCGCGGCCGCGCGGCGCATCGCGGCGGTGATGCGCGCGAGGTCCGCGTCGTCCGTGACGTACGGGGGCATGGTGTAGATCAGGTCGCGGAAGGGGCGCAGCCACACGCCCTCGGCGACGGCCGCGGCCGTGGCGGCGGCCATGTCGACGTCGTGGTCGAGCTGGATGACGCCGATGGCGCCGAGGACCCGCACGTCGCGCACGCCGGGCAGGTCACGCGCGGCGGCGAGCCCGTCGACGAGGCCGGTCTCGATGCGCTTGACGTTCGCGGCCCAGTCGCTGTCCAGCAGCAACGCCAGGGACGCGTTGGCGACGGCCGACGACAGCGGGTTGCCCATGAACGTCGGGCCGTGGGCGAGGACGGGCAGCTCGCCCCGGGAGATGCCGGCGGCGACCTCGGACGTGCACAGGGCGGCCGCCATGCTGAGGTAACCGCCGGTCAGCGCCTTGCCGAGGCACATGACGTCCGGGGAAACGGCGGCGTGGTCGGCGGCGAAGAGGGCGCCCGTGCGGCCGAAGCCGGTCGCGATCTCGTCGAAGATGAGCAGCACGTCGTGCTGGCGGGTGACGTCGCGCAGCAGGCGCAGGTACTCCGGGCTGTGGAAACGCATGCCGCCGGCGCCCTGCACCACCGGCTCGACGATCACGGCGGCGAGTTCGTGGGCGTGCGCGGCGATCAGGTCCGACAGGTGCGTCGCGTACGTCTCGTCGAGCGGGGCGTCGAAGCCGGCCGGCGGCTCCGGCGCGAAGATCTGCTCGGGCAGCACGCCCGTCCAGATCCGGTGCATGCCGCCGTCCGGGTCGCACACCGACATGGGGTGGAACGTGTCGCCGTGGTAGCCGCCCCGCCAGGTCAGCAGGCGCCGCTTGGCCGGGCGGCCGGTCGAGCGGAAGTACTGCAGGCACATCTTGACCGCGACCTCGACCGACACCGAGCCGGAGTCGGCCAGGAACACATGCCGCAGCGGCTCGGGGGTGATCTCCACGAGGGTGCTGGCCAGGCGCACGGCCGGCTCGTGGGTCAGCCCGCCGAACATCACGTGGCTCATCCGGCCGAGCTGGTCCGTGACCGCGGCGTCGAGCGCCGGGTGGCGGTAGCCGTGGATCGCCGCCCACCACGACGACATGCCGTCGACCAGCTCCTCGACCCCGCCGACCGGCTCGGCCAGCCGCAGCCGCACCCCCTGCGCCGACGCCACGACCAGCGGCGTCGCCGTGCCCGGCATGGGCGCGTAGGGATGCCAGACGTGCGCGCGGTCCAGCTCGATCAGTTGCCGTGGTTCCACGTGCCAGACGCTAGCCCATGCAGCCGACATCCTGAGCGGGCAGGACTCCCGTGGCGAGGTAGTCGGTCACCGCGCCGTTGAGACAGACATTTCCGGCGTACGGGAAGGGAGCGTGGTACCGGGCGTCGATCGTGACGAGCCGGGAACCGGGCATGGCCCGCTGGACGGCCCGGGCGTTGGCGATCGGCACGATCGCGTCGTGCAGCGCGGCCGTGAGGAGCACGGGCTTGCGTCCCGCCAGCGGCGCGATGGTGTCCTTCGTGGCGGGCCAGAAGGCGCACGGCGTGATGTTGGCGTTGGCCGGGCCGTAGTTCGGGTACCGGCTGCCGTAGAAGTCCAGGTCGTGGGCGTAGGCGGCGAGCTGCCGGGGCCAGGCGCCGTCCCCGCAGCGGAACATCATGTTCACCGCGGTGTGGTTGTCGGCGGGCACGCCGGCCGCGCCGGACGACGTGGTGGGCCGCAACGGCACCGGTACGGGCGGCGCGGCGCCCGCCGCGATGGCGGCGAGGTTGACGGCCGCGACCGGCCACAGCTGCTCCTGCACCTCGGCGAGCAGCATCAGATAGCCCAGCTCGCCATGCGTGAACGCCTGTCCCCCGGCCGTGACGGGAGCCCGCGCGAGCAGCCCGCGCAGCGCGGCGGTCACCTCGGCCGGCGTCGCCCCGAGCCCGTAGGCCGGGTTGGCGGCCACGTAGGCGGTGAACGCCTCGAAGGTCCGCTCCATGGCGGCCGTGCGCTCCACCTCGAACGGGCGCCACACCCGGTCGGCGTCATTGGCGCTGTCGAGCACCATCCGGTCGACCCGGTGCGGGAACAGGGTCGCGTACACCTCGCCGACCAGGCCCGCGTACGAGCCGCCCAGGTACGACACCCGCGTCTCACCGAGGGCGGCCCGGATGGTGTCCATGTCGCGGGCCACGTTCGCGGTGGTCGCGTGCGGCAACGCCCAGCCGGCGTGGCGCACGCAGTCGCGCGCGTACTCCTTCGCTTCGTTGGCGTGCTCGGCCAGGGTGCCGTGGCCGTGGACGCGCACCCAGTAACCGCCGGGCTCCTCGGCCGGCTGCCCGCAGCTCACGGGCGTGCTGCGCTCCAGGAACCGGATGTCGAACCCGACCAGGTCATAGCGGTCGAGGACGCGCTGGTCCAGCACCTGCCCGTACTGCCCGGGCAGCGGCACGCCCGCGTTGCCCGGCCCGCCGGAGGTCATCAGCAGGACCCCGCGCCGCAGCGCCGGGTCGGCGGCCGGCAGGCGGGACAGTGTGATGTCGATGCGGCGGCCGTGCGGCTTCGCGTAGTCCAACGGCACGCTCACGGTGGCGCAGCGCAGCCGGGGGTCGCTCAGCCCGTCGCACGTCCCCCAGCTGAGCGCCCGTACGGGCGCGGCGGTCGCCGCCGCCCCCACGGACAGCAGCCCCACGACAACCAGCACGCCCGCGAGAACCCGCCGCACCACAACTCCTTACATCGACTACTGTCTATCTTAGCGTGGTGGGGAACCACAGTGGTACCCATAGGTACCGCCACGGTTCATCGCTCAGTCCGGGTTATCCACAGCCGGTAGTCGCCTCGTCGACGGGGCGACAGACTCGTGTACGTGCCGGAGTCAGCGCTGTTCGATCTGCGGGCGATGTCGCGCGGAGCCGATGTCGTGGGCCTGGCGTTGCTGCTCGCGCGGCAGGCCGGCGTGCTCACCACCGGGCAGGCCGCGAGATTCGTTTCGCGCGGTGCCGTCCGGCATCGGGTGCGCTCCGGCCGGTGGCAGCAGCCTCACCCAGGCATTGTTGTCGCCCACAGCGGTCCGATCAACCCGGACCAACGTCGGTGGATCGCGGTCCTTGCCGTAGGGATCGACCGGCCGGCGATCCTTGGTGGATTGACGGCGCTGCAGGCGCAAGGCCTACGGGGCGTGAATTCCGAGGCGATCTTCCTGCTCGTGCCGCGCCATCGACGAGGCGGCGCGCCACCCGCCGGGGTGTCGGTGCACCGGACGGCCACGCTGACCGACCGCGACGTCAGCCGGTTCGGGCGGCCGCCGCGGACCAGCCCTGCTCGGTCACTCGTCGACGCCGCGTCGTGGGCACCAACGGATCGGGCAGCGACCTACTTCGTGGCGGCGGGCTTCCAGCAAGGGCTGGTCCGGCTGGCGGGCGTCATGGAGGTGCTCGACCGCATGCCGAACGTCCGGCGTAGAGGGCTGATCGCCGCGGTCGCGCGTGACGCCGAGGGCGGTGCCACCGCCTTGGGCGAACTGGACTTTCTCGCCCTCGTGAGGCGCGCCGGTCTGCCGGAACCGGTGATGCAACAGGTTCGTCGGGACGCGGCCGGCCGGCGTCGTTACCTCGACTTCTACTTCGCCCAGTGGCGGCTGCATGTGGAAATCGACGGCGCGCACCATGTCGACCCTCGCGTCGCCTGGGACGACATGGCGCGGCAGAACGAGGTATGGCGGGCGGGTGACCGGGTGCTCCGCTTCCCGGCCTGGCTGGTTCGCGAGAACCCGGCGAAGGTGGTGGCCGACGTCCGCGCGGCCCTCATTGCCGCCGGTTGGCCGGAGCGATGAACCGTGGCGGTACCCATAGGTACCGCCACGGTTCACAGCTGCGGGGCGGCGTCCTGGGGTGGGACGGTGATCTCGCCGCGGACGGAGCCGAAGTTGATGGTGCCGGGGCGGACGGCGAACGCCTGGCCTGGCTCGACGAGGCGGGCCTCCTCGCCCGTGGGCTGGGCGAACCAGGCCGTCGTCGACTTGTTGCGCAGCACGACGCCGCTCGGCACCCGGGGGTGCACCTCGACGAGCGCCGCGGCCGTGTCGAAGTCGCGGTCGACGCCCAGGTGGGCGTTGCTGATCATGGCGTTGGGCACCAGCAGGACGGTGCTGCGCCCGCCGCGCAGGCGCAGGGACGGCAGCTTCGGCATGAGCCGGTTGCAGTGCCAGCAGCGGCGCTCCGGCTCGGCCGGGTCGAGCACGATCGCGGCCGTGCAGTGGGGGCAGACGGCGCACAGGTCGGACAGCGCGACGAACGTGTCCCGCCACGTGGTGGACAGGACACGGCCGCCGAGGGTGGCGTCGCTGAGGCCCCGGGTGAACGCCTGCACGAACTGGCGCTGCACGAACTTCGGGTAGATCGGCCACCAGCGCTCCGGCCCGTCCCCGGCCACCGGGCGGTTGGTGTCGTCGCCCGGGTCGAAGACGAACAGCGGCGCCTGGCCGTAGTAGACGAGCGCGAGTTCCTCGTCCGAGCGGCGCTGCCCGTCCCAGGTGAAGCCGGCCTCGACGCGGCGGCCGTCGAGCGGGTGGCCGTGCATGAGCAGGTAGAACAGCAGGACCGCGAGGGAGTGCAGGTCGGTGGTCGTGGACGGCTTCTTCTCCCGGCGGATCACCTCGGGCGCCATGAAGCGCAGCACGCCCCACACGGCCACGTGCCCGTCGTCGATGCCGACGTTGTCGTTGTCGAGGATCGCGATGTCGCCGCGCAGCGGGTCGACCCACAGGTTGCCGAAGTTGATGTCGCGGTAGCACAGGCCGGCGGCGTGCAGGGCGCCGAACGCCTCGGACAGCTTGCGGCCGATGCGCGCCTTCGTCTGCAGGCCCAGCGGCTGCGGGTCGTTCACGACCTGGGCGAACGTCGAGAAGCGCTTGTCCATCCACGGCATCACGTACCCGAAGCCGCCGATGTTCGGCGACGTCACCGTGTCGATCGGGAACAGGAACGCCGGGTGCGGGCACGGCCGGCTCGTCAGGTCCTTGATGGCCGAACGCTGCGCGGGGGTGTCGGTCGTGCGCCGGTACCACTTGAGGGCCAGGGACGCGCCCGACCCGAGGATCACCCGGTGCACCACGCCCTGGGCGCCCTCGCCGACGCGCTCACCGACCTTCAGCGGCTCGCCGGTGCGGTCCATCCGCAGCGTGTCGCCACGGTCCGGTAGCTCCTTCACGTACACCCGGTCACCTCACCAGGAGTACGACGAAGACGACGGCGGCCACGGCGGCGAGGGCCGCGAGCGCCACGAGCAGCACGGTCTCGCGCGTGGACCCGGACAGGGGGCCCGAGCGGGCGGGCGGCGCGGCGTACGGCAGGGGCGGCGGTGAGGTCACCGGTGGCACGACCGCCGGAGGTGACGTCACGGGCGGCGCGGCGAGCGGCGCGGCCGGCGAGGCGCCGTAGGCGGAGTGCACCACGGTCGTGTCGTCGCCTCCGGGCCGGCGCGGCGACTGCAGCACGGTGGTGTCGTCGCCGATCTGCCGGCGGCCGGGGGTGAGCACGGTCGCGTCGTCGATGACGACCGGGCGGCCGGGTGGCGGTACGTTCGGCACGGTGTGGTCGTTCATGACGATCGTGCCGCCACCGGCCGGCAGGTTCGCGTCGACGACCGTGGTCCGGTCCGGGTTGGCGGGCAGCGCCGGGCGCCAGCCGGCCGCTGACGCGAGCACCAGGGCCACGGTCACGTCGTCGGCGCTGCCGTCCGAGGACGCGCACTGGCCCACCCAACGGGGCAGCTGCCTGCCCAGCCACGCGGGCCCGTGCGCGGCGGCCAGCGCGGCCAGGTCGGTGCCGAACGCGGTGTCCCAGTCGTTGCGCGCCTGCGCGTTGCCGTACCCGTCGGTGGCCAGCATGACCGCGGCGATGGACGCGCCCGCGAGGCTGACCACCCCGTAGCGCAGCGCGTCGGCCGCGTCGGGCTGGCACAGGCTCGTGGTGCGCGACCCGTCCAGGCGGGGGTCGGCCGGCACGGGGCGCAGCACCCGACCGTCCTCGGTGACGGCCAGCACGTCGCCGTCGCCGATCTGCGCGCACAACAGCCAGCCGGCCGAGACGACCGCGAGGATGAGGGTGGCGCCGTAGCCGAAGACCAGTTCGTCGGGCGAGGGCTTGGTGAGGCCGGCCGCGTGCAGCTCGTCGGCGCCGACCGGGCGGGCGGCCAGGTCGCGGTCCACGGCGGCGAGCCACGCGCGGACGAGGTCCGGGCCGGTGCGTTCGCGCAGCATCCGCTCGATGTGCTCGGCGGTCGCGCCGGCGGGGATGCCGGCGCCCACGGTGGCGCCCAGCTCGGTGGCGACCTCGACGGCCAGCGCGGAGCCGCGTTCGCTGCGGAAGTGGCGGGCGTGGCCGTGCCCGTCGGCGACCGCGACGGCGACCGTGTCCGGGTCGGGCTGGCGCACCGCGACGGCGTCCTCGTTGCCCTTGCCCATCGCCACGTGCTGCGCGCCGAGCGCGCTGGCGGTGTGGACCTGCCAGGTGGAGGGGGACGGCATTGGTGGTCTCCTGGCGCTCAGACGATGGAGTCGTCGGTCGGGTCGTACCCGTGCTGGCGCAACTGCTGGGTGAGGTTCGCCTTGTCGGCGCCCACCTCGGACATCCGCGACACGGCGACGGACACCGCCATGAGCAGGTCCGGGATGTCCTCGGCGTTGGACGCGTGGAGCACGCCCACGTTCTCGTCGCTGAACTTCGCGAGCTGCTGCGGGCGGGCGTCCTGGCCGATCGCGACCGCGACCCGTATCGCGGCCGCGCCGCCGGGCGTGGCCAGCAGTTCGGCCAGCCCGGTCTCGAAGTTGTCCGTGGCGATGCCGTCGGTGATGAGGATCAGCGCGGGCCGCAACGCGCGCCGCTCCATCTGGTCGACCGTGAGCACGCTGGCCATCAGGCGCAGCGCGGCGCCCATGTGGGTCAGCGCCCGCTCCTCGCAGCGCAGCGGCGTCCAGCGCACCTTGCCGACCGGGGTGGGCTCCTCGATGTGCCAGGAGGCGCGGTTGTCGAACCGGAGGGCGCGCACCAACACCTGCGCGTTCTCCTGCGCGCGCTCCCACTCCGCCAGGCGCGGCAGCATCGTGGCGATCGCGTAGTTGAGCGCCTGCATCTTCTCGCCGTGCATCGACCAGGAGCAGTCGGCGGCGATGATGAAGTGCAGCGGGCGCTTGGCGATGCCGCCACCCGGCATGATCGCGGCCGTGGTCAGGTCCCACGCCGTCTTGTTCGGTACGGGTTGTGCCATCACGGGCCCTCTCGTCACGCGCCGACGCGGAGCGTCGCGGCAGGTCCCATCGGATCAAGATTTTCGCCGCCGAGCAACTGGGCCTGGTACACCCCGTCGGGCAACGCGTTCGCGCCCAGGCCGGAGGCGTTCACCGAGTACGCGACGCAGCCCGTCGGCGTGCGCAGCACCCCCTGGGGCAGCCCTGGCACGTTCTGGGTCTGGGACGCGCCGGTGCGGACCACCTGCCCGTCCGGCAGGCGCAGCAGGAACGCCACGTCGAGCCCGGGCATCGCCGCCTCGTACCGGAACCCGAACACCGCGTTCGGCGAGCCCGACGGCACGGACGGGTTGCCGGCGCAGGCCTGCGCGGCATCCGCGCCGACCCCGACCTGGGTGACGCGAGCCGAGCCCAGCTTCACCAGAAGATCACTTTCGTACGGGCGCCCCGCGCGCGCCGCGTCGATGAGCGGTCGCGCCTGGGTGACCGAGCGCAGCCGCCAGGACAGGTCCGACCCGGTGCCGGGGATGGCGAGGCTGGGCACGCCGACGAGCTCGCCCGCGTCCGTGATCGCCGCTCCGCCGGAGTTGCCGTGCGCCACCCGCGCGGTCGTCTCCATCTCGAACCGGGGGTCGTCCACGTGGCGCAGCGGGTCGCGGATGAACGTCGAGATGACGCCGGTGGTCACCGTGATCGTGTCCGACCCGCTCACCCCGGGGTACCCGAGGATCGTCACGGCCTGGCCCAGGCGCACCTTGCCGACGTCACCCAGCTCCAGGAACGGCAGGTTGAGCGTCGAACGGTCGACCGGGTTGCCGGCCGTGTCCGCGTAGATCGCCACGACCGCGAGGTCGAGGTACCCGTCCACGGCCACCGGGCGGGCCCGGTAGCGGGCCTGCGCCGCCGAGTCGTCGCTGTCGATGAACTCCACCGTCAGGAACGGCGGGTCCGCCTCGAACGCCGACGCGGGCGTGGCCAGCGCGACCGCGAGCCCGGGCGCGCGCGGCGCGGCGACGTGCGCGTTGGTGAGGATCAGCCCGTCGGCGGTGAGGATCGTGCCCGAACCCCACCCGCTGTGGTCGTCGACGCCGCCCTGCAGCAGCCGCACGGTCGCCGTTTCCGCACGGTGCAGCAACTGCGGGCTGAGCGCGCTCGGCACGCCCGTGCCGGCGCCGGGCGCGACCGCGTTCGTCGGCACCGCGGCGGCATTCTCGTTCGCGCCCCCGTCGCCGCGGGTCCACAGGATCGCGCCGATGCCGGCCATCATCACGACGGCCATGACGCCCGCCACGACGGTCAGCGTGCGGACCATCGCGCGCCGGCGCCGGCCCGCGCGCATGCGTTCGATCGTCAGCGGCGGGGTGATGCCGAGTTCCTCGCCGGTCGCCGGGTCGCCGAGGCGCAGGACGGTGGGTTCGGTGATGCGCAACGGCCCCTTGATCGGCTTACCGTCGCGGTACGTGCCCCGCTCGGACGTGTCCGTGAACGTGGCCCCGTCCGGGTCGCTGGTGAGCACGCCGTGCTGGCCGGACACCATCGGATGGTCGGTGACCGCCTCGAGTCGGGGGTCGCGCCCGACCCGCACGTGCGCGCCCATGGGGTAGACGAGCGTGCGGGCGCCCAGGCGCGCGACCAGGACGGGCGTGGGCTGCGCCGGAGGTACCTGCGGGAACGTGGCGGCCGGGGGCGGGAAAGGACCCTGCCGCGCGGGCACCGCGGGCTGCACGGCCGTGGCGCCGGCCTGCGCGGGCGACCCGGATGCCGGGACCTGTCCCGGCGGCTGCGCGGGCGCGCCCGCCTGCGCCGGTGAGCCGGGCGGCGGTGAGCCGGGCGGGGCGGACGGCGGCGATCCGGGCGGCGGGGCGACGACCTGTGTCGGCTGCTGGGACACGGCCGGCGCGGGGGTGGCGGGGATCGACTGACCGCCCAGAGTCGGCTCGGCGGCCGGCCGCGCGCCTGCCGCCGCCGGTGGCCTGGTGACCATCGTGGGCGCGGTGGACGCGTCGCGGTGCGGGCGCAGGAACACCAGCGCGCCGTTGACCGGGTTGCCCAGGTGCATGGTGATCTCGTGGTCGACGCGCTGCGTGGTGACCCGAGCGCCGGACAGCCACGTGCCGTTGCGGCTGTTCTCGTCGTGCACGAACCAGGCGCCGTCGGCGAAGGCCAGGCGCGCGTGGACGCGACCGACCCGCCGGTCGGTCAGCGCCACGTGGGCGTCCGGCGAGCGCCCGCAGACGACCGTGGTACCCGCGTCGAACAGGTACCGCCGGCCGTCCGCGACGACCTCCAACGGGTACATAGGGCCCCGATCCGTCAGGCGTAGTTCTCCCACCAGTCCTCAAGGGTGGCGAACGATACGCTGTTTGGCGCCTCCGCTGAGTACAAGGTGTACGTTGCCTTATCCGTCCAGATATAGACCTTGGTCTTGTTGGTGGAGCTGTAGCACTGCAGCACGCCAGCGGTCTCGTCGGGCGTGCCGGAGCGGTGCCACGTGTTGACGCCGGCCGCGCTGCCCTTGGGCGGGCAGCCCTTGCCGGCCTTGCTGTTGGAGAACGAGACGGCCTTGTTCAGCGCGTCAAGGCCCTCCTGCAGCGACGACTCGCTGTCGAAGAGGCTGCCGATGACCGTGGCCCCCGCGATCGTGGAGTTGCTGCGTTCGGTGCAGCTGAGCTGCTCCACCAGGCCGTTGACGTTCGCCAGGGCGGGGATGTTGGAGGTGTTGCAGTCGGTGGCAACGCTGAGATCCGACGGCATCAGGTCGGCGAGCCGGTTCGAGCCGGAGCCCGTCGTCGGCGGCGCCTCGGTCGTCGGCAGCGGGGCCGCCGACGTGGCGGGCGGGGCGGCCGCCGTCGTACTGGTCGCCGTGCACTCCGGCCCCTCGCACTTCTTCTTGGCGTCGGGCTTGAGCGCCACATAGCTGAGTACGCCCGCGACGACCGCGAGCACGAGCACGCCCGCGACGATGCCGACGATGAGCGGCGCCTTCGACCGGCTGGGCTGCGGCGGATACTGCGGGTACTGGGGCGGGAAGGGCGGCGGCAGCTGGCTCGTCGGCGGCAGCCCACCCGGCCCGGCCAGCCCACCCGGGCCACCCGGCCCGGCCGGCCCGCCGTCCATGCGGGTCACGTCCGGCCCCGGCCGCGGCGGGAACTGCTGCGGCGGCGGGAACTGGCCGGGCGGCCCCTGCTGCGGGAACGGTGGCGGCACCTGCTGGTGGGGCGGCCCGGACTGCGGCGCTCCGGGTTGCGACGGCCCCTGCTGCGGGAAGGGCGGCGTGGACGTCTGCTGCGGGAAAGGCGGCGTGGACGTCTGCTGCGGGAAAGGCGGCGTCGACGTCTGCTGCGGGAGGGGCGGCGAGGAGGTCTGCTGCGAGGGCGGCCCGGACTGCGGCGCGAACGTGGGCGGCGCGACCGGCGACTGGGGCGCCGACCACTGGACGGAAACCGGGTGACCGAGCGCGGCGGAGTACTCCGACACGACCCACAGCGCCGCGTTGGTGTCCAGGGCGTTGCGGTCGGCGAGGACGGCCGCGACGTCGCGTACGGCCGCGTCGGGGGCCATGCCGCCCTGGATGCGGCTGGTCAGCAGCTGCGCCACGTCGGCGGAGGCGGCCGCGAGCACGAGGCCGGCCTCCTTCGGCGACCCGGCGAGCAGGTCGGGCAGCAGCTGGTTGAGCAGCGCGTCGTTGTCCATGCCGGCCAACCCGTAGTCGCGGAAGATCTCCTGCAGCGCCAGTCTGGCGGCGCCGCTGCGGTCATAGGACGGCTGCGTCATCTGGGCTCCCGAGGGGTGCGACGGGTGGGGGTGGGCATCCGCCCGACAATGTAGCGTCCGCGATCATCATCCACGCGGCCCAACTGTGCCGGCCGCTAACGTTTTGGCTGTCCAACCCTTCGGATGAGCAGCCAGGCTATAAGTAGCGGGATGATCGTCAGCAACACGACAAAGAGATTGTCGAGCAGCCAGGTCTTCGGTTCGTGCTTGCGGGTGCTGTCGCAGGCCGGGTCGTCCGCCTCCGACTTGATCACACGGGTGCCCGGCGGCAGCGAGGGGTCGAGCGGCTGGCCGCACGTACGCGGCACCAGACCCTGCAGGTCCGCGGTCGACGCGGCGGCCGCGAAGCCCCAGCGCGCGCTCGTCACGTACGACAAGGGCTTGAGTACGGAGCCGTTGACGTCGAAGAACGCCCCGGACAGCAGGAACTGCGCGAGCAGGACGACCGGCAGGATCGTCAGCGCCTTGTCGGGGTTGGACACGAGCGACGAGATGAGCAGGCCGAGCGCCATCGCGGCCAGGCCGGTCAGCGCGGCGACCACGATCAGTTCGAGCTTGCCGGAGGAGATGAACGCGCCCTCGGCGGGCCCGCCCTGCCGGGCCGTACCCATGAGGACGAGGATGATCGCCTGCACGACGGTCAGCAGGCCCAGCACGATCACTTTGGACCACAGGTACGCCCCGGGCGAGAGCCCGGCCGCCCGTTCCCGGGCGAGGATCGCCCGTTCCTTGACGATCTCGCGGACCGCGTTGCCGGCGCCCAGGTAGGAGGCGCCGAGGACGAGGGCGAGCAGGACCGTGCCGCCCCCGGTGACCGTCGGGCTGCCCGGCTTGAGGCCGTCCTTGCCCAGCGCCACCATCATGAGCAGGCCCAGGATCGGGGCCTGGACGAGCAGCAGCAGCGTGTTGCGCAGGTCGCTGGAGATGATGTTCGTGTACCGGCCGGTCAGCGTGAACACCTGGCGCAACGGGCTGGGTACGGGCGCGCGGGTGGGCGCCTTCGCCGTGGTCTGCGGGGGCAGCGGCGCGGACTCCAGCTGCCGGCGCAGCGGCTGGTCCAGGTACTGCCGGGCCTTGGGCGACCCGGCGAACGCGGCCTTCGCGGCGCCGGGTGGCGCCTCCTCGAGGCGGGTGAACACCTCCGGGTAGTGCGGCGTCCCGAAGTACTCCCGCGCCTCGCTCGGCGGGCCGTAGTAGGCGACCTGGCCGCCGGGGGCGAGGAACAGCACCCGGTCGCACAGGTCGAGGCTCTCGGTGTTGTGGGTGACCGTGATCACCGTACGGCCGCCGCGGGCCAGGTCGCGCAGCAGCGTCATGACCTGCCGCTCGTAGCCCGGGTCCAGGCCGGAGGTGGGCTCGTCGAGCGACAGCAGCGACGGGCGGGTGAGCAGCTCCAGCGCGACGCTGGTGCGCTTGCGCTGGCCGCCCGACAGGCGGCTCACGGACAGGTTCGCGCGGTGGCTCAGGCCCAGCTCGGCCATGACCTCCTCGACGCGCGAGCCGCGCTCGGCCGACGACACGTCCGGGGGGAAGCGCAGCTTGGCGGCGTAGTTGAGGGCCTTCCGCACGGACAGCTGGCTGTGCAGGATGTCGTCCTGCGGCACGTACCCGATGCGGTAACGCAGCTCGTCGTAGGCGGCGTAGAGGTTGCGGCCGTTGTAGAGCACCGCGCCGGCGGCCGGCGCCTGGGTGCCGGTGAGCACCCGCATCACGGTCGACTTGCCGGCGCCCGTGGGGCCGAGGATCGCCAGCAGCGAGTTGTGCTCCAGCTGGAAGCTGATGTCGTCGAGCAGTTGCAGCTTGCCGGCCACGACCCGCAGGTTGAGCGCCGTCAGGCTCACCCGGCCGTCGTCGACGTACTCCTGCAGGCGCCCGTCGACCAGCACGAAGTGGTGGTGGGCGATGGTGATGAGCGCGCCGTTGGCGACCGGCGCGCGGCGGCTGATCCGCTGGCCGTTGACGAACGTGCCGTTGAAGCTGTTGAGGTCCTCCAGCACCCAGCCGCCGCGCCCGTCGGCGTGCAACTGCGCGTGGTAGCGCGACGCGATGAGGTTGTTGACGACGACGTCGTTGTCCGGAGCACGGCCGATGCGCAGGCGCTTGGTCGGCTCGTACACCATGGACAGCTCGCCGAACGACATGCTCATCGGGTTCGCGCCGCCGCCCGGCAGCACCGGCCCGCCGGGCATGGGCCCGGGGCCGGAGACGGGTGCGCCCATGGGCCCGGGGACGGGTGCGCCGACGGGCCCCGAAACGGGCGGCGTCGCGGGCATGCCCACGGCGAAGTCGATCCGCTCGCCGTCGGTGGCGTTGCCCAGCAGCACGGACACCGGACCGGTCAGCACCAGGTGGGCGACGCGCTGGCCGTTGTGGAACGTGCCGTTGGAGCTGGAGTCGGTCAGCACCCAGCCGTGCTCGGGTGCGAAGTGGACCGTCAGATGCTGGCGCGACGCCTTCTCGTGGGCCACCACGACGCTCGCGGCCGTGTCGCGCCCGATGACGACCGTCGTGCCGGGCTGGAAGGTCTTCGTGCCACCTCGGGTGGTGACGTGCAGGGGCTGCGGGGTGGCAGGCATCCCGCGATCATAGGGAAGGCCGGCCAGCCTGGTCGATGCCGCCAGCGGACGGTTATCCGACGCCGGAGGGTCAGGTCGCCGCGCGGATCAGTCCTCGGTGACGTGCCGGTGCCGCAGCGGCATCCGGCCGCGGGCGAAGGCGTCCCGCTTGCCCCACCGGCCGGGGATGTCCAGGAGCGCGATGTGTCCCGCGCCGCCCGGCAATTTCGGGTTGACCACCAGGTCGTCGCCGCGCGGTTCCAGCCCCAGCATCGTGCGCAGGAACAGCAGCGGCGCCCCGGTCGACCAGGCCTGCGGGCTGCACGCCGTGGGGTACTGCACCGGATAGCGGGTGAGCTCGCGCTCGTAGCCGCCGAAGGCCTCGGGCAGGCGGCCCTCGAAGAAGACCGCCGCGTCGAGGATGCCGGCCGCGATCCGAGCCGCCTCCTCGGCGAACCCGTACCGGCGCAGGCCCCACGCGATGAACGAGTTGTCGAACGGCCAGACCGTGCCGACGTGGTACCCGATCGGGTTGTACCGGTGCTCGCCCGTGGCCATGGTGCGGACGCCCCAGCCGGAGAAGAGCCGATCGCTCATCAGGTGTTTGGCGACCGCCTTGGCCTTGGACCTGTCGACGATGCCGCTCCACAGCAGGTGACCGATGTTGGAGGTGAGCGAGTCCACCTGGCTTCCGTCGGCCTCCAGGGCGAGCGCGAAGTACTGCTTGTCGGGCAGCCAGAAGTCGTTGTTGAACCGCTTCTTCAGGTCGGCGGCGCCGCGCTCCAGCTCCTCGGCGTACGCCGGGTCGTTCCAGAACTCGCGGGCGAGCCGCGCCCCGCGCACCTTCGCGTCGTACGCGTAGCCCTGCAGCTCGCAGGTCGCCCGGGGGAAGCCGGGCAACCGCCCGTCGGCGTAGGCGATGGAGTCCCACGAGTCCTTCCAGCACTGGTTCTCCAGGCCGGTCTCCTCGTTGCGCCGCTGGTACGACACGTACCCGTTGCCTTGCAGGTCGGCGTACTCGTCGATCCAGTTCAGGGCCGCGCGGGCCTCGTACTCAAGGTCTTTGACCAGGGCCGCGTCGCCGGTCCACCGCTCGTACTCGTCGAGCAGCACCACGTAGAGCGCGGTGGCGTCGGCGGCGCCGTAGTACGGCGAGTGGGGCTGCTCCTCGAACGCGGCCGTCTCGCCGTAGCGCATCTCGTGCAGGATGCGACCCGGGTCCTCGTCGCGGAAGTCGTCGACCCGGGCACCCTGCCAGCCGCCGAGCGCCTTCAGGGTGGTGCTGGCCAGCTCCGAGGTGAACGGCAGCGCCTGCAGGCTGGTGAAGATGCTGTCGCGACCGAACATGGTCATGAACCAGGGCAGCCCGGCGGCGGGCAGGTTGTGCCCGGCGGAGACCGGTGGCGAGAACCGCAGGGCGGCCAGGTCGACGAGGCTGCGCCGGTACGTGAGCCGCAGGTGGATGTCCTCGCACTCCAGCTTCGGTGCCCCCGCGACCCACTGTTCGAGGCTCTGGCCGATGTTGGGGCGCGCCTTGTGCTCGTCGTGGGCGTACTTGGGCTTGACCTTGCGTAGCTCGCGGCCGCGGGGCCGGCGGCCGTGGTAGGCGACCACGATGGCCGCCACCTCGATGTCGGTCTCCCACCGGCCGTGCGCGGGAATCCTGACGTCGAAGCTGAGTCCCTGCTCGTCGACCTGGCACCGGCCGCCGGTCGCGCTGATGACGGTCTCCCGGATGAACGTCTCGCGCTGGTAGCCCAGCACCAGCCGCCCTTCCTCGACGCTCGTGTAGTACTTGCCCTTCTTGCCCTCGGCGTTCTTGACCTCGAAGATGTCGGCGAAGTCGGACCGCGCGTCGATGCGCACGGCCAGGCTCACGGGCTTGTCGTTGTGGTTGAGGATGATCAAATCCTCGTGGAAGCCGCCGCCGACCGCCCGCTGCCGGATCACGGACAGCTTCGCGTCGACGTAGACCGTGCCCGTGCCGGGGACGAGGAAGAAGCGCGTCTCGAAGTACTGCAAATTGTCGGCCGACAGCGCGTTGAGCCGGTGGCCGTCGACCGTGAGCACCCAGGTGGACAGGAACCGGGTGTCGAACGAGAACAGCCCCACGGTGTCCGTGGGCGTGGCCTCGATGTCGCCGCAGCCGTCGCTCACGACGAACGTGTTGCCGTCGAGGATCGCGACCTGCTCGCTCATCGCCGCCTGCCCTTGGGCCGGGTGGCCGCGGCGGGTCGGGCCGGCAGGAGGCCCTCCTGTCGCATCCGTTGCACCCGCGCGCCCGTGTACCGGACGACGAGGACGAGCACCTCCGAGTCGGCGGCCAGTTCGACCTGGACCAGCCCGCGGAGCATGCCGGCGAGCGGATTCAGCTCGCCGTTGATCATCTTCTCGATGATCGCCCGGTCGCCACGGACCACGCAGTTGGCGGGTGCGTTGCTGCGCTTCACCGAGATCTGTCCCCGGTTCATCGTGACGAGCCAGCGCTGGATGGCGTTCTCACCCTCGATGTCGAAGCGCATCGTGCCCGAGGCCCGCCTCAGGATCGGCACATCATCGCTGCGCTCCAGCTCGTTGAGGTACTCCATAATCACGTCAGTCATCGCCGCCCGCCCTGGTCACGCTAAGCAATATGCCCGATTAGACCCATTGCGATGCTATACCGGGCCGGTGGGCCGCACCGCAAGATCGCCAAACGTCCGCACCGCACCGCCCCCGCCCTGCAAGGTGCGCACTTCGGCGCCTACCGGTGCCCTCCGATGCCGCCCGGGTGCGCACTTTGCACGCTGCGGGCAGGGGGTGGAGCATGGCCGGATGGCGCACGTCGTGACGCGGCACACCGCGGAGTTGGATCCGGCGACCGCGCGGGCCGCGCGGGCCCTGCTCTACGAGGCCTTCGACGACATGACCGAGGACGACTGGGAGCACTGCCTGGGCGGCATCCACGCCCTCGCGTACTCCGGGCCGCTGCTGGTAGGGCACGCGAGCCTCGTCCAACGCAGGCTGGTCCACCGCGGCGTCGCCCTGCGCGCGGGTTATGTCGAAGGCGTCGCGGTACGGGCGACCGCGCGCCGACGCGGCCACGGCGCGGCCCTGATGGGGGCGCTGGAGCGGTTCATCCGGGGCGGGTACGACCTCGGCGCACTGGGCGCCACGGACGAGGCGGTGCCGTTCTACGAGTCACGCGGGTGGCGGCGGTGGCGTGGCCCGCTGTCGGCGCTGACCCTCGACGGCGTCCGGCGCACCCCGGACGAGGACGGCGGGGTGTACGTACTGCCCGGGTCCTTTGATCTGGATATGGGCGACCCACTCATGGTCGCCGACTGGCGCGACGGGGACGTCTGGTAGGCCCGCGCGGGGCCCACCAGACGTCCGGCCGTCAAGCCTGAGCCGTAACCGGCTCGTCGGTGCGCTGCTCCGGCGCGGGGCCGGCCGCGGCTGCGCGGGCGGCACGCTTGGCGGCCCTACGCTCCTTGCGGCCCTCGACCATCGTGTAGAGCGTCGGCACCAGCACCAGCGTGAGCAGCGTGGAGCTGAGCAGGCCGCCGATCACCACGATCGCCAGCGGCTTGGAGATGAACCCGCCGCTGCCAGTCAGGCCCAACGCCATCGGCAGCAGGGCGAAGATCGTCGCCACGGCCGTCATGAGGATGGGCCGCAGCCGGTGCCGGCCACCCTCGATGACCGCGTCGCGCACGCTCATGCCCTGCTCGCGGTACTGGTTGATGAGGTCGAGCAGCACGATCGCGTTGGTCACGACGATGCCGACGAGCATCAGCATGCCGATCAGGGCCGGCACGCCCAGGGCCGTGTCCGTGGCGAGCAGCAGCGCGATCGCGCCGGTCGCCGCGAACGGGATCGACACCATCAGGATCAGCGGCTGGACCAGGCTCTTGAACGTCGCCGCCATGATCATGAAGACGATCGCGATGGCGGCGAGCAGGGCCAGACCCAGGCTGGCGAACGCCTCGCTCTGGTCGGCGCTCGCGCCGCCCAACTCGTACGTGGCGCCGCCCGGCAGCGTCAGCTTCTCCAGGGCCTTCGTGAGGTCCTGCGACACGGCGCCGACGTTGTCGGACACGGCCGTACCGCTGACGGTCACCACCCGCTTGCCCTCGGACCGCGTGACCTGCACCGGACCGTCCACGGTGGCGACCTTGGCGACCTGCTTGAGCGGCACGATCCCCGCCGGGGTGACCAGCGGCAGGTTCTCCACCTGCGCGGCGCTCACCGGCGCGGCGCCGAAGCGCAGCACCACCGTGCGCTGGCTGCCGTCCAGGCTGTACTGGCCGAGCGGCGTGCCCCGGAACGCGGCCGAGACGCTCTGCCCGATCGTCGCCTCGGTCAGGCCGGCCTCGGCCGCCGCGTCGCGGTCGACCGTCACCTGCAGGCGCGGGGAGCTGGACGCCAGGTCGGTGGTCACGTCCGCGATGTTCGCGACGCCCGCCATGGCCGCGCGGACCTGCTCGGAGGCGGTCCTGAGGGTCCCGGCGTCCGGCGCGGTCACGATGACCTGCAGGTTGCTGGCCGAGAAGCCGCCCCCGCTGCCGGCGTCCACCTTGATCTCGCCCGCGTCGGTCAGCTTGGCGGTCTCGGCCCGCAACTGGTCCATCAGCGTGAGCGCGTCGTGGTCCTCGTCGACCGTCAGCGAGAAGTCGGCCGCCCCGGCGCCGCTGCCGCCGAAGCCGAACGCGCCGGCCCCGCCGATGCTGACCTGGTAGGTCTGCACGCCCTCGGTGCGCTCAAGAATGGCCTCCACCTTCTTGGCGGCCGCGTCCGTGGCCGCCAGGCTCGTGCCGACCGGCATCTTCTGCGTGATGCTCAGCGCGTTCTGACCCGACTGGTCGAAGAAGTTGGTCTTCAACTGGTTGCCGAGACCGAACGTCACGAACAGCACCAGCAGGCCGAGGCCCAGCGTCGTCCAGCGCCGCCGGGTGGCGAACCCGATCACCGGCACGTAGGTGCGCTGCAACAGGCTGCGGCGCTCCTTCTCGTCGGCGGCCGCGCGGGTCGCCGCCAGGTCCGTGGTGGCCGCCGGCCGCAGGAACCAGTACGCCAGCACCGGGATGATCGTCAGCGAGACGACCAGCGAGGCGAGCAGCGCCACCGTCACCGTGATCGCGAACGACGAGAACAGCTGGCCCACGATGCCGCCGACCAGGGCGATCGGCGAGAACACCGCCACCGTGGTCAGGGTCGACGCCGTGACGGCCCCGGCGACCTCGCGGACGGCGGTGAGGATCGCCTCGCGCCTCTCCTCGCCGTACCCGAGATGCCTCTTGATGTTTTCCAGTACGACGATGGAGTCGTCGACGACGCGGCCGATCGCGATGGTCAACGCGCCGAGGGTGAGCACGTTGAGCGAGTAGTCGAACGTGCCCAGCGCGAGCAGCGCCACGACCACGGACAGCGGGATCGACACGGCCGTCACGATCGTGGAGCGCACGGACAGCAGGAAGACCAGGATCACGATGATGGCCATGATCAGGCCCAGCAGGCCCTCGGTGGTCAGGCCCTCGATGGACTTCTCGACGAAGGGCGCCTGGTCGAAGACGGGGGTCAGTTCGGCGCCCGCCCCGAGGTCCGTCTTCAGCTCGGGGATCAGGTCACGGATCTCGTGGGAGATGCCGACCGCGTTGCCGTCCGGGGTGGCGGTCACCGCGATGCCCAGGCTGGGCTTACCGTTCGTACGGGTGATGGAGGTGACCTCGGCGGGCTGCGCCACGACGCCGGCGACCTCGCCCAGCGTCACGGGCTTGCCCTTGGTGCTCGCCAGGTAGAGGCCCTTGAGCTGGTCGACCGTGGTGACCGGGGTGCCCACCTGGACGTTGACGCTCCGGTCGCCCTCGGTCAGGGTGCCGGCCGGGATCGCGATGCCGTTGGTGCGCAGCAGCGTGGCGATCGCCGACGCGTCGACGCCCGCGGCGGCGAGCTTCACCGGGTCGGGGGTGATGACGACCTGCTTGTCGCGCACGCCGGTCAGCTCGGCCTCGCGTACCCCGTCGATGGCCTGGATCTTCGGCAGTACGGTCGAGCGCAGCTTGTCAGCGAGTACGTCCTGGTCGCCGTCGCCGCTCACCGCGAGCACCACGACCGGGAACTCGTCCGTGCTGCCCGCGAAGACCTGCGGGTCCACGCCGTCGGGGAGCTGGGCGGCGATCCGGTTGAGAGAGCTCTCCATCTTGGCGACCGCGGCGTCCAGGTCGGTGCCGAAGTCGAGCTCGATCTGCACGAGCGACAGGCCCTCGCGCGAGGTCGACGAGTATTTCTTGAGCCCCGGGGTGCCCTGCAGGGCGTTCTCGATCGGGGCGGTCACCTGCTCCTCGACCACCTCCGGCGAGGCGCCCGGGAAGGTCGCGGAGACGAACGCGCCCGGGAAGTCGATGGACGGGAACAGCTGCTGCTTGAGCGACGGGATGGTCAGGAGGCCGAACGCGGTCACGACAATGGCGATGAGTGCCGTGAGACCACGGTTGGCGAGGCTCAGTCTGGCCAGGCGGGACATGGACTCAACTCCCCCGAAGAAGGTCTGCGACCCAGATAGTTTGCCCGACGCGAATAATTCGTGTTAACGCGGGTAACCCTGTTAGGGTATTGACCTGAGATGATCGATCAGTCCGCATCCCGCCCGTCCGCGACCAGCCCGGACGAGCGGAACGTGCTCATTGAACGGATCATGAGCGGCCAGCAGCTCGTTCAGCGGATGCTCGCCGAGGACCGGTCCAATCCGCTGCTCAACTCGCATCTCACGATGTCGCAGCTCAAGATCCTGCTGCTGCTGCGCCTGCACGGCGGCTCCGGCGGCCAGGAGTTGGCCCGGCACCTCGGCGTCAGCCTCGCCACCATGACCGGCATCGTCGACCGCCTCGTCGCCCAGGGCCTCGTCACCCGCCACGAAGACCCGCACGACCGCCGGGTACGCCGCATCGAGCTCGACACCCGCGGTCGCGAGATGATCGACCACATCCTCACGGCGGGCGAGGAACACCAGCGCCGCCTGATGAACCGCATCGACCTGGCCGGCCTGCGGGTCATCGACGAGGCGGTAACCCTGCTCCGCACGGCGCTGGCGGCAGAACTCGCCGACCGCCCCGACGGACCGGCATCTGACGCTTCCTCCGCCCCCTGACCGGCCGACCACCAGCGCCGTGACGATCACCGCCTGCGGCTGAGCGCGCCCGGGCCGGGTCGCCGACGGGCTTGGCACGACCAGATCTTGGGGCCGAACACGACTCATAGGTTTGCCTTTCCCCCAAGATCTACGGGGCGACCGCCGAACAACCGGATGAATAGTGCCTTCAGCACAGATCGCCGCCCTCCACCGCCAGCCTCCGCTGTACCCGCTGCCACGATCACCGCCCGGAAACGCTCGTGGCGCGCGATCGCTGTCATCAGCGCGGCCACGTCTACCAAGATCGGCGTCTACCGGCAGAACGTTGAGCCCAGCCACACATCCCGCCACAAAACGCTGATCTTGGTAAGGCCAGGTCCCCACAATAGACAGTTTGCGGTGATCTGTCCGCTCAGGTGCTCATCATGGCTCGGTCATCGCGCGCCAGAGATCGTTGATAGAGGGCTCCGTGACAAGCGCAGCACCGCGACGTGCGCCGCCGTTGCCGCACAAGCGCATGCGCGTCCCCAACGACACGACCGCGGCGGGCGCGCCTCCACCCGCCCCGCCAAAGGCACGACTTTGGCAAAGCCACGCGCTCCCCGCCCCGCCAAAGGCACGACTTTGGCGAAGCGCCGCGCCACCCGCCCCGCCAAAGGCACGACTTTGGCAAAGCCACGCGCCACCCGCCCCGCCAAAGGCACGACTTTGGCGAAGCGCCGCGCTCCCCATCCCGCCAAAGGCACGACTTTGGCGAAGCGCCGCGCTCCCCATCCCGCCAAAGGCACGACTATGGCGAAGCGCCGCGCTCCCCATCCCGCCAAAGGCACGACTATGGCGAAGCGCCGCGCTCCCCATCCCGCCAAAGGCACGACTTTGGCGAAGCGCCGCGCCACCCGCCCCGCCAAAGGCACGACTTTGGCGAAGCGCCGCGCCACCCGCCCCGCCAAAGGCACGACTTTGGCGAAGCGCCGCGCCACCCGCCCCGCCAAAGGCACGACTTTGGCGAAGCGCCGCGCCACCCGCCCCGCCAAAGGCACGACTTTGGCGAAGCGCCGCGCCACCCGCCCCACCAAAGGCACGGCTATGGCGAAGCGCCGCGCTCCCCGCCCCACCAAAGGCACGGCTATGGCGGAGCCACCCGCCACCAACCCCACGCGAAGCGGAGCGGTCAGCGGCGCAACGTCCCACCTCGCCGGTAAGCGTGATGGCAATCCCCTGAAAACGTGGAGGGCTCCGTTATGCGGCCCGGGCCTCCAGCGCCCGCGTTGTTGATCGTTCGTAGTCGATAGGTGAGCGTCCGTCGCAGACGGAGTGGCGGCGGCGGTGGTTGTAGAAGTCGGTGATCCAGGTGGCGATCTTGATGCGTGCCTCGGTCCGGGTGGCGAAGTGCCGGCGGTGGACGTACTCGACCTTGATGGTGGAGAAGGTGGCCTCGGCGACGGCGTTGTCGAAGCACGAGCCGACCCGGCCCATCGACTGACGCACACCCCACCGTGCGCAGGCGGCGACGAAGCGGGCGGAGGTGTATTCGCTTCCACGGTCGCTATGGAAAATCACTCCGGTCACCTGGCCGCCGCGGGTGACCGCGGCCATGTTCAACGCGGCCACGACCAGGTCGGCGTCGTGACGCTCGCCCATCGCGTAGCCGAGGATTCGGCGGGAGTACAGGTCGATGACGGTGGCGAGGTAGAGCTTGCCCTCATCTGTGTTGATCTCGGTCATGTCGCCGCACCAGGCCACGTCCGGTGCCGGGGCGGTGAACTGCCGCCGGATCAGATCCGGGGCGGCCGGCCGCTTACCCTGGCGGGTCAGCCCACGGCGGCGGCGCTTGGGCCGGGCGACCAGACCCAGCTCGGCCATCAGCACCGCGATGGTGTTGTCCGAGACCCGCCAGCCCTGCTCGCGCAGCTCGTCACCCACACGCGGGCTGCCGTACGTGCCACCGGATGCGTCGAACACCGTGCGGACCGCCACGGCCAGCCGGTCGCGACGGTCCCGCCGTGGCGTGGGTGGCCGGTCGCGCCACTTGTAGAACCACGACTCGGACACGCCCAGGGCTCGGCAGGCGATCGCGTGCGGCACCTGGTACTCGGTCCTCTGGGAGGCGATGAAGGCGGCCACGCTCACCGGCCCGTCGCTTCCTTGACCCACAGGACCACGGATCGCTTGAGGACATCACGCTCCATCGCCAGCTCGGCGTTCTCCCGCCGCAACCTGGCCAGCTCCGCCCGCTCGTCCTCACTCAACCCGCCCGCGGCGGCGGCCTCACCACGCCGTTCGCGATCCTGTTTCACCCAGTTGGCCAGGGTCCCGTCGTTAATCCCCAGGTCACGAGCGACCTGCGCGATCGACTTGCCGGTCTCACGCACAATCCGCACCGCACCCTCGCGGAAGTCCGGATCAAACCGGCGTCTCGTCTCAGCCATGAACCTCTATCCCTCAAGTCCAGGCCTCCACGCTACGAGGGGAACTGCATGACCTCGGCGGGGTGGGGGCGGTCCGTCAAGGGCTAAAGGACGCCGAGGTACCGCTGGCGCTCGTACGGGGTGACGACCCTGCGGTAGTCCTCCCACTCGGCACGCTTGTTCTTGAGGAAGAAGTCGAAGACGTGCTCGCCCAGGACCTCGGCGACGATCTCGGAGCCGGCCATCACGTCGAGGGCCTCGGAGAGGTTCTGCGGCAGGGCCTCGTAGCCCATCGCGCGACGCTCCGCGTCCGACAGGGACCAGACGTCGTCCTCGGCGCCGGCGGGCAGCTCGTACCCCTCCTCGATGCCCTTGAGGCCGGCGCCGAGCATGACCGCGAACGCCAGGTAGGGGTTGGTGGCGCTGTCGAGCGAGCGGACCTCCACGCGCGCGGAGTTGGGCTTGCCGTAGGCCGGTACGCGCACGAGCGCGGAGCGGTTGAGGTGCCCCCAGCAGACGTACGCCGGCGACTCCGTGATCCGGTCGGTGATGGCCTGCGGGAAGAGCCGCTTGTACGAGTTGACCCACTGGTTGGTGACGGCCGTGTACTCCCGGGCGTGGGCGAGCAGGCCGGCGATGAACGCCTGCCCCACCTTGGACAGCTTCATCGGGTCGGCGGCGTCGTGGAAGGCGTTGCGCTCGCCCTCGAACAGCGACAGGTGGGTGTGCATGCCGCTGCCGGGCTGGTCGGTGAACGGCTTCGGCATGAAGGTGGCGTGCACCCCGTGGGACAGCGCGACCTCCTTCACGACGTGCTTGAACGTCATGATGTTGTCGGCCGTGGTGAGCGCGTCGGCGTAGCGCAGGTCGATCTCCTGCTGGCCGGGGGCGACCTCGTGGTGGCTGAACTCGACCGAGATGCCGATGCGCTCCAGGGCGAGGACAGCCTGGCGACGGAAGTCGCGGGCGATGAGGTGCGTGGTGTGGTCGAAGTACCCGCCGGAGTCCACCGCGGTCGGCACCCCGCCGTCGGTCGGCACGTCCTGGAGGAGGAAGAACTCGATCTCCGGGTGGGTGTAGAACGTGAAGCCCTTCTCGGCGGCCTTCGACAGCGCGCGGCGCAGGACGTGGCGCGGGTCGGCCCAGGACGGGGAGCCGTCGGGCAGCAGGATGTCGCAGAACATCCGGGCGCTCTCGCCGCTGGCGCCGCCCTCGAACGGGAAGACCTGGAAGGTGGACGGGTCCGGCATGGCGACCATGTCGGACTCGTAGACCCTGGCGAAACCTTCAATGGCGGACCCGTCGAAGCCGATGCCCTCCTCGAACGCGGCCTCGAGTTCGGCGGGCGCCACGGAGACGCTCTTGAGCGTGCCGAGCACGTCGGTGAACCACAGCCGCACGAAGCGAATATCGCGCTCTTCCAGTGTGCGGAGCACGAACTCCTGCTGACGGTCCATGTCTCTACTCCTGCTTTGCCAGGGTGGTGCGGGACTCGTCTGGGTATTCACCGTGCGAGTGTTCCGCGACGCTATTACGGGTACGTTACTCGACCCATCCCGCGGGGATGATTCGGAAAACCAGCCACTTCCTTGGACAGGCCGGGACACTTATCATTCGTCTACCGATCATTTCACCTCCTGGGGAGGTCGGACGGTGGCCACTCACTCTGCGCACGTTCCCGCAGGTCAATCCCCATCCACCGGCGACTCGGCCCTGGCTGAGCTCACCCGAGCCATCAGAAGCCAGGCGGCCGCCCGAGACCCACGCCACGATCTTGTGTGGCAACCGCGCTTCGCGTACGCCTCCGCGGGCGTCATCCTCGCCGCACTCACGGTCGTCTCGTTACCCATCTGGCTGGTCTTCTATCGGATGGCCGACCCGGAGTCGAACAACGGCGCCGGGCCCAGGGTGGCCGACCTGGTCGCACTCAGCATGATGCTGCTCGGCGGCCTCGTCACGGCCGGCGCCGCCTGGGTGATCATCATAGAGATGCGCGGCCGGGTCCGCATGGTCGACCGCCTGGCCCAGACCAACGACCGGGAGCTGCGCCCCATCGGCGCGTCCGACGAGGTGACCCAGAACCTGGTCACGACGTCGGAGGCGCTGCCGGCGACACCCACCTCCGTCCCGGCGACGCTGGAGGCGTCCGGACACCTGCTGCACTCGTTCAGCCGGGTGTTGCGGGCCTTCAGCCAGCTTCCCGCACAGGTGGCGCTGCTGGCCGTGGCACTCAGCCTGTTCGTGGGGGCGACCCTGCTCAGCATGGACTGAGCCCCCACGTGGGCCGCACCACAGGCGCGGTCGACCTGGCTTTGGGTGACAATCGGGGCATGACGAAGGACGTCCGGCTCCGCATCGCCCTCGCCCAGGTCGACCCCACCGTGGGCGACATCGCCGGCAACGCCGCCATCGTGCGCGAGGTCTCCCGCCGCGCGGCCGAGGCCGGCGCGCACCTGGTGGCGTTCCCGGAGATGATGCTCACCGGCTACCCGGTGGAGGACCTTGTCTTCCGTACGTCGTTCGTGGGCGCCTCCATCACCGGGCTGGCCCAGCTCGCCACCGACCTTCAGGCGGAGGGCCTGGGCGACCTGCCGGTCGTGGTGGGCTATCTGGACGCGGACGGACCGACCCGCCCCGACGCCGACACGGCGCCCGGCCGGGGCGCCCGCAACGCGTGCGCGGTGCTGCACGACGGCAAGGTCGTCACCCGCTACTTCAAGCATCACCTGCCCAACTACGGCGTCTTCGACGAGGACCGCTACTTCGTGCCCGGCGACACCCTGCGGGTCGTCCGTATGAACGGCGACGGCGGCCAGGTGGACGTGGCGCTGACGATCTGCGAGGACATCTGGCAGGCCGGGGGTCCGTTCACCGCGGCGGCCCAGGCCCGTGTCGGGCTCGTCGTCAACATCAACGGCTCGCCGTACGAGCTGAACAAGGACGACCTGCGCCTGCCCCTGGTCCAGCGGCGGGCCCGGGAGGCCAACGCCACGGTCGCGTACCTCAACATGGTCGGCGGGCAGGACGAGCTGGTCTTCGACGGCGACTCGATGGTCGTCGCCCCGGACGGGACGCTGCTCGCCCGGTCACCGCAGTTCGCCGAGCAGCTGCTCGTACTCGATGTGGATCTTCCTGCGGCGGACCCGGACGCGCCCCACGGCGACCTCGGCCCCATGAAGATCGCGCGCACCGAGCTGGGCAACCGGCCGGCCTTCAGCCAGGACCGCCGGCTCGGCGACGTCGCCGAGCGCGTCAACGACGAGGCGGAGGTGTGGCACGCCCTGGTGCTGGGGCTGCGCGACTACGTGCGCAAGAACCGGTTCAAGACCGTCGTGCTCGGCCTGTCGGGCGGCATCGACTCGGCCGTCGTGGCCGCGATCGCGGTTGACGCGCTCGGGCCCGAACGGGTCTACGGGGTGTCGATGCCGAGCGGCTACTCCAGTGAGCACTCCCGCGACGACGCGGCCGACCTGGCCAAGCGCACCGGGCTGAACTACCTGACCGAGCCGATCCAGCCGATGGTGGACGCCTTCCTCGCCAACATGGCGCTGTCCGGGCTCGCGGTGGAGAACCTGCAGGCCCGGGTGCGCGGCATCATCCTCATGGCGCACTCCAACCAGGACGGCCACCTGGTCCTGACCACGGGCAACAAGAGCGAGCTGGCGGTGGGCTACTCGACGCTCTACGGCGACTCGGTCGGCGGGTTCAACCCCCTCAAGGACGTACCGAAGACGATGGTGTGGCAGCTCGCCCGGTGGCGCAACGCGGACGCGGCCCGCCGCGACGCCGTGCCGCCCATCCCGGAAAACTCGATCGCCAAGCCGCCCAGCGCCGAGCTGCGCCCCGGCCAGGTCGACTCCGACTCGCTGCCGGACTACGCGGTGCTCGACGCGGTGCTCGCCGACTACGTCGACGGCGACATCGGCCGCGACGGCCTGCTGGCCGCCGGCCACGACCCGGCGACGGTCGACCGGGTGCTGCGGATGGTCGACATCGCGGAGTACAAGCGCCGCCAGTCCGCGCCCGGGCCGAAAATCTCGATCAAGGCGTTCGGCCGGGACCGGCGGCTGCCCATCACGAGCCGCTTCCGCGAGGGCACCAGCTGAGAGATTCCCCGCAAAGCCGCCGGCAGAGCCCGCCCCGGTGGGACTATCGGCGGTAGGACCCGGGGACCGCGGACGCGGCCTCGAGGCAGACGAGGAGTCCACACATGGCCCAACCAGAAGTGGCGTCGCTGTACGGCGGCCCCGCCACCAGACGCGTGAGAGTCACCGACCTGCACGCCGCCAAGGAGCGCGGCGAGAAGTGGGCGATGCTCACCAGCTACGACCAGTACACGGCGGGGATCTTCGACGGGGCGGGCATCCCGGTCCTGCTCGTCGGGGACTCGGCCGCCAACAACGTCTACGGCTACGAGACGACCGTGACCATCACCGCCGAGGAACTTCTCCCCCTCGTACGGGCGGTGGTGCGCTCGACGAAGCGCGCCCTCGTGGTCGCGGACCTGCCGTTCGGCTCCTATGAGGAGGGCCCCGCGCAGGCGCTGCGCACGGCGGTGCGGTTCATGAAGGAGGGCGGCTGCCACGCGGTGAAGCTGGAGGGCGGCCGGCGGGTCGCCGAGCAGATCGCCGCGATCACCGGGGCCGGCATCCCGGTCATGGCGCACATCGGGTTCACCCCGCAGAGCGAGCACGCCATCGGCGGCTACCGGGTGCAAGGCCGCGGCGACGCGGCGGCCGACGTCCTCGCGGACGCGCGGGCGGTCGCCGAGGCCGGCGCGTTCTCCGTCGTGCTGGAGATGGTGCCCGGCGAGGTCGCCAAGCACGTCACCCACGAGCTGCGCATCCCGACGATCGGCATCGGCGCCGGCCCGGAAACGGACGCGCAGGTGCTCGTCTGGCAGGACATGGCCGGCCTGCGCGCGGGCAAGGCGCCCCGCTTCGTCAAGCGCTACGCCGACCTGGCGGACGTCCTCACGGACGCCACGAAGCGCTACGCCGAGGAGGTCCGCGACGGCGCCTTCCCGGCGGCGGAACACACCTTCTGAGCGCCGAGAGCCGGGCTGGTACGCACGGGTGCCAGCCCGGTTCAGCGCTCGCCCGACACCGTCAGGCGGCCTCGAAGGTGACCTGGCGGCGGTGGGGGTCGGCGACGACGAGGCGGACCCGCACGCGCTCGCCGAGCGGCAGGTCGCCGGTGCAGCGGGCCTTCACGGGCGGGTCGTCGAGCACGATGTCGCCGCCGCGCGGGCGGCCGTTGTCGCGGCGCTCCTCGTCGACGTCGATGACGACCGCGTCGAACTCCTCACCGACGCGGCCGGCCAGCAGCACCGCCTCGGCCAGGTCGACCGCGCCGCGCTCGGCCGTGCCCGCGACGCGGTCGGTGCGGCTCATCACCTCGGGCAGCCGGGACAGGGCGGCGCGCGCCCAGGCGGGCACGGTCACCCCGGCGTGCAGGGCCAGGCACACCTCGGTGACGTACCGGTCGGCCAGCCGCCGCAGCGGAGCCGTCACGTGCGCGTACGGGGCGGCGACCGCGCCGTGGCCCGGCTCCGCCGGCGGGGTGCCGTCGAACGCCGTGTAGCCCGCGCCGCGCATCAGCTCGGCGGCGCGGTCGACGAACGCCGCTCCCCTGGGCGTACTCACATCAAGGGTGTGCAGGACGCGACCGGGACCGGCCCCCTCGGGCCAGGCCACCCCGAGGGCCGCGGCGGCCACCCGCAGTGACGCGATCGCCTCCGGGCGCGGCGTGGGCATCGTGCGCAGCATGCCGATGCCACCCGCGAGCATGACGTCAGCGGCGCTCATGCCGGTGAGCAGGGAGATCTGCGCGTTCCATTCCTCGGCCTGGACGGGGGCACGCAGGACGAGCCGGAAGCCGCCGTCGTCGGGCTCCACCTCCTGCTCGGGGATGGGCAGGTTGATCGCGCCCCGGTCGAGGCCCCGCTCGATGAGCAGGTTGCCGACCGTGGGCAGCAGCGCGATGGGTTCGGGCAGCTCGCCCGCGTCGGCGGCGGCCTGCACACCCGCGTAGTTGAGCTTGGCGCGGCTGCGCACGGTCGCGCGGGTCAGCGACACCGCGCGGGTGGCGCCGTCGCTGTCCAGGTCGATCGTCCACAGGACGGCGAGGCGGTCCGCGTCGGGCAGCAGGCTGGCCGCGCCCTCCGAGAGCACCTGGGGATGCAGCGGCACCTTGCCGTCGGGCAGGTAGATGGTCTGGCCGCGCTGCCAGGTCTCGCGCTCCAGCGAGCCGCCGACGGGCACGAACGCGGAGACGTCGGCGATGGCGTAGTGCACCCGGAAGCCGCCGTTGCCGGCGCTCTCCAGGCACACGGCCTGGTCCAGGTCGCGGGACGTCGCCGGGTCGATCGTGACGAAGGGCAGATCGGTGCGGTCCACCCGGCGGGGGTCGGCCGGCAGCGGGCCCGCCGCGGCCACCTCGGCCTCATGCCGCGCCGCGGGCGGGAAGCCGATGGGCAGCTCCAGCTCGCGGCGCAGGTCGGAGAAGTCGATTTTCGGGGCGGCGACGAGTCTGGTAACCACCTCATGTTCTTACCAGCGCCGCCGCCCCGATGGCATCGGATTGCCGTCAGTGTGGATCAGGTCGCCATCGTGCGCGCCATGCTCTGCGACGCGCTCGTCGACCGGCGGGTGGGCGCCCGCTTGGCCGCCTTCTTCAGCGTTGCGGTGGCCGTGCGGCGCGATGGCGTCGAGCGGGCCGCCGAGGTCTTCTTCGCGGTCGTCTTCTTCGCCGTGGTCGTCTTCCTGGCGGTCGTCTTCTTCGCCGGCGCGGTCGTCTTGGCGGCCGTCGTCCGTTTGGTGGCCGGCGCCTTCTTGGCGGCCGTGGTCTTCTTGGCCGCGGTCGTCTTCTTCGCCGCCGTGGTCTTCTTGGCGGTGGTGCTCTTGGCGGCCGTGGTCTTCCTCGCGCCGCTCACGCGGGCGGTCGTCTTCTTGGCGGCCGCCGTCTTCTTCGCCGCCGCCGTCTTCTTCGCCGCCGTGGTCTTCTTCGCGGCCGTCGTCTTCTTCGCGGCGGTGGTCTTGGCCGCCGTGGCCCGCTTCGCCGCGGTCGTCTTCTTGGCGGTCGTCTTCTTCGCCGGCGCGGCGGTCGTCCGCTTGGTGGCCGGCGCCTTCTTGGCGGCCGTGGTCTTCTTGGCCGCGGTCGTCTTCTTCGCCGCCGTGGTCTTCTTCGCGGCGGTGGTCTTCTTCGCCGCCGCCGTCTTCTTGACCGTGGCCTTGACGGCCGTCTTCCTGGCGGGCGTGGCCGCCGCCGCCGTGCGCTTCGCCGTGGCCTTGCGGGCCGAGGTCGTGCGCGTGGTGGCCTTCTTTGCCGGCGCCTTCTTCGCGGCCGACGCGCGCGCGGTGGTCTTCTTCGCGGCGCTCGTCGTGCTCTTGCTGGCAGCCGCGCGTTTCGCGGCCGGTCTGGTCGTGGCCCTCTTCGCAACGGCCATTTTTGCCTCCTCAGGCGTTATCTGTCGGGTCGGTCCGGCGGCTGTCCGCCGGACGGACCCCCTCGGCGGCGTGACGCAGCCGTCACGTCTGTTCGCCCTCCCAACGGGCGTCTTCGGCGTCCCACTCCGCGTTGCGTTCGGCCACCTTGGTCAGTGCCGCTTGCGCTTCCGACGCGGTCGGGTACGGCCCGAGACGGCGGTGCCCCGGGCAGACGTTGTCGTCCGTCTCGACCCGGTTGTGGAACAGGCACCAGTAGTACCGAGCGCCCACGCCGCTTCTCATGTCATCACTATGCACGCTGAACCTCCCATATGGTGCTCATTCATCCGAAAATTTGCCGAGACTTCCACATTAGACGTAATCCCTCGTTATGATGCCCGGCCGCCGGCAGCCGCACACCTGACGAGGAAACCGTTGCGGCGCAAGGGTTTCACGACTCGCCGCCGGCCGCCGCAGTGGCGCCGGGCGCGCCTCGGGCCGGGCGACGCCGCCCAGAAAAAACCACGCCGCGACCGGGCCCGCACCGGGCGCCACGGCCCGGTAGACGCGTACCGCCGTCACATCTGGACTCTCCGCCGCCGCAGGCACTACCGTCGGGACGGGCGCTACAGCGGCCGGACGACCCCGCCGGGTCAGCCACAGATGGGCCGCCGTCCCTATGATGATGCGACGCGCAGCGCGTGGCGGGCGAGCGAGCGGATCGGTGCAGGGGGGAGTGCGTCGAGCGACCATGTCGACATGGCAGGCGGACACCAACTCCCGGCCCGACGGGCCCGGAGCGCGTCCCGTCCTCACCCCGCGACGCGCCCCCGGAAAGCTCGGGCCCGTCCACGTCTTCCAGTTGCTCGCCGTCGAGGTCGGCATTGTGGGAGTACTGGCGGCGGCCGGCCGGTCCGCGCTCGCCGTCGTGGTGGCCGGCGTCCTCACGGTCGCCCTGCTCGTCGCCGTCCTGGCCCGCCGAAAGGGCCGCTGGTGGGTGGACGACCGCATGGTGGCGTCACAGTTGCGCCGCCGCTCCCGCACCCGGGCGCCGGACCACCCCGAGCCACGGCTCACCGCCCTGCGCGCGCTCGCGCCGGGCCTGGCCATCGAGAACATCGCCCTCGCCGACGACAGCTCGGTCGGCGTCGGACGCGACGAGGCCGGCTGGTTCGGCGTCGTCGAGGTCGCGCCCGAAGCGGTCGTCACGAGCGAGGCACCCGGCGCCGGCGTGCCGGTCTCCGCCCTGCTCGCCGCGCTGACCGAGACCGGCCAGCCCGGCACCGTGCTGCAGATCGTCGCGCACGCGGTGCCCGCTTCGCCGACGGCCACCCCGGCGGGCCAGTCGTACCGGCAACTGGTCGGCGACGCCGTCGTGGCCAGCGAATACACGACGTGGATGGCCGTCCGGCTCGACGAGCAAGGGCTCGCGGAGTCCGGCGCCGACCCGTACCGCAACGCCGACCTGGCCGCGTCCGTCGTCGCCACGGTCGTCCGCCGGGTCGGCAAGACGCTGCGCCACGCGGGCGTCGCGCACCGGGTCCTCGACGCCGACGGCCTGCTCAGCGCCCTCGCCCACGCCTGCGACCTGACCCCTGCCAGCGGCGGTGCCACCGTGCGGCCCCGTGAGGAGTGGTCCCTGTGGCACTCCCGCGACCTCGCCCACCGCTCGTTCTGGCTAAGCGACTGGCCGCCGGCCACCCAGGCCGACGCGCTGCTGCGCTGGCTCACCAGGGCGCCGGCGACCGCGACAACCGTGTCGCTCGTGCTCGTGCCGCGTGACCGCCTCGTCGACATGCGCTGCCTGGTCCGCCTGGCCGCACCGGTCGACCAGCTGGCGGGCCTGTGTCAGCAGCTCGACCGGGGCGTACGCAAGGCGAACGCCCGGCTCTTCGCGCTCGACGGCGAGCAGGGTCTCGCCGTCTACGCGTCCGCACCGACCGGGGGTGGCGGCGGATGACCAGTCCCGAGTACGGCGAACGCCGGCCCGCGCGCGACTCCGACGCGACCGCCGAGTGGCCCTCCGTGCCGCGAGAGCAGCCACCGCCCGACGACCAGCATCCGTGGGCGCCGCCCGCCGCGCCGCCGCCTACCGCGCCACCCACCTCCGCGCGGCACACGGCGCCGGGGCAGGCCTCGCACGGGCCCGCTTCCCCGCCCCGGCACAGCGCCGGGCAGCAGGCGTTCGCGCCGCCGCCACCGCCACCGGTGCGGTCGGCGGGCCCGGGACAGCCCTTACTGCCGGCCAGCCAGCCGGCACGGCACGGGTTCGACCCGCCCGCGCACACCACGCTGCTGCCGTCCGCCGCCACACCACCCGCCCCGCCGGGCCCGCCCGCGCTCACTCCGCTGCTATCGCAGCCCGGGCAACCGCCGCAGCCCGTGCAACCGCCGCGGCATTCGCACGGGTCGCCGTCCCCGCACGCCGCGCCCCCACCGCCGCCACCCCCGCCTTCCGCGCGGCCCGCACCGCCGTCCACGCTGTTGCCCCCGGCAGCCGCGCAGCCGGCACCGCCATTCGCGCAGCCCGCACCGCAGTCCGCGCCGGCTGGCCGCGCGGTGGCTGAACCGACGCGGGCCAGCGCCGCGATCGGCCCGCCCGCCCACGCCATGGCGACCGCCGCCCCGCCCGCCCAGGCCACGGCGACCGCCCCGCCCGCCCAGCGGGCCGCGCCCGTCGCGGACCCGACCACCGCGCAGCCGGCGATCGGCGTGCCCACCAGCAGCCGTCAGGCCGCCGCCGAGGCCGCCAGCACCACGATCGCCGCGCGCGAGAGCCGCGCCGCGGCGGCCCCGGCGCCGGCGCAGCGGCCGGCCGGGTCCGCCACCGCGATCTCGGGCGCGCCCCCGCGCGGCGGCGACTTCGGCAGCCACAAGGCCATCAACCAGGCCGGCCGGCGGGAGCGCGGGCGCCACCTCACCCGCATGCGCATCGGCTACCACACCGCGAACGGCGCCGCGCTCGCGCAACTGCGGCTGCCGAGCCCGCCCGTGGGACTGCTCCTCGGCATGGACGCCAACCGCGCCCCTGTGCCGATCGCGTTCTTCCGCCGCCAGCCCACCCGCGTCGCGGCCGTGGGCAGCCCGTGGCTGGCGCAGCTGTTCGCGTTCCGGGCCTTGGGCCTGGGCGCCCGCGTCGTCGTCGTCACCACCGACCCGGCCGCGTGGCACGGGTTCGGCGACCGCGCGACCGGCCGCGGCGACCAGGTGGCCGTCCTGACGGATGAGCAACCGCTGGCGCTGACGGCGAGCTCGCGGCAGCCGATGCTGCTCCTCTACGACCGGGGCGTCGTGGGCGCCGGGCTGCAACAGCAGCTCGGGCCGTGGCAGACGCAGCTGACCCTGCTGCGCCGGCTGGAGCAGACCGGCATCGCGCCCGTCCGGCAGAGCGATGTCGCCGTGCTCCAGCGCGTCGGGCCGGCCGAGGCCGAACTGACGCGTGATGCGCTCAACCTGCCCCAACACAGCCGTCAGCGGCTCGGTCAACTGGCCGATGACATGGTCAGCCTCGTCGGCGGTGGCCGCGAGCGCTACGTCTGGCTGGTCCAGACAGAGGCCGAACGGGTCAACTGCGCCGCCGGCCGGGCCTGACGGCGCCCACGCTCGTTGGGGCGGGCGCCGCGATGCCCGCCCCAACGGCCGGTGTTCAGCCGGCCACGGCGGCGGCCGGCGCGACGCGACTGGCCCGCATCGCGGGGTAGAGGCCGGCGAGCACGCCGATGACCATCGTGGCGGCCAGCCCGCCCAGCGTCGCCCACAGCGGCACGACGGCCGGCCACCCCCGGTTCGTCGCGTACGCGGCGGTTACCGCGACGCCGATGATGACGCCGCCACCGCCGCCGAAGGCCGACAGCAGCAGCGACTCGGTGAGGAACTGGGTGCGGATGTGGCCGCGCGTCGCGCCGAGTGCCCGGCGCAGGCCGATCTCCGAGCGCCGCTCCAGCACAGAGATCACCATCGTGTTCGCCACGCCGATGCCGCCCACCAGCAGCGCCACGGCGCCCAGCCCCAGCAGCAACGCCGAGAGGGTGGCGTCGGTCGCCTGTTTGGCGGCCAGGGCGTCCGACGGCCGGGAGATCGCCACCTCATGCGGCGCCCGAGGGTTGGCCGTGCGTCCGAGCACGGACCGCACGGCGCCCAGCTGCTCCTCGTTCGCCCGCAGGTACACGGTGGTGGGGTGGCCGTCGAACGTCGCGTAACGCTGGGCGGCCGGCCACCCGATGAGGGCGGCGCTGTCCAGCTCGGGCGCCAGCTCGACGGGATCGAGGATGCCCACCACCGCGTACCACTGACCGCCCAGCCACACCCGTACCCCCGGGGCGCGGATGTCGAGGCGTTCCCCGGCCCGCGAGCCGAGCACGACGGCCGGGTACGTCGCCGTCGCCTGGGTGAGCCAGCTGCCCTCGCGCACGGTGAACCGCAGGGTCCCGGGCAGATCCCGGTCCACCGCGAGGACGTCGATGCTGCTGGTCTCGCCGGGGGAGATGTGATCGTTGCGGTACACGTAGGCGTTGACGGCCCCCGTTGCCGCCACCGCCTCCACCGGCGCGACACGCCCGATCATCGGCACGGACTCCGGTGGGAGTTTTGCGTCGTCGCCCAGAATGGTGCTGCCGGGCCGCACGGTCAGCAGGTTCGTGCCGAGCCGGCTCAACGTGCGGTCCAGCTCGGCGCGACTGGACGCCGAGATGCCCACGACCGCGATCATGGCGCCGATGCCGATCGCGATGCCCAGCGCGGACAGCACCACCCGCAGCGGCCGGGTACGCAGGCCAACGGCGCCGAGCCGGCCGATGTCGGCCGGGCTGAGCCGGATCCTGGCACGCTTTCTCATCCGCCCTCCCCTGTGTCGGCCACGATCCGCCCGTCCTTGATCTCGATGCGGCGGTCCAGCTGCTCGGCCACCCCCATGTCGTGGGTGATGACCACGACGGTCGTGCCGGCCCGGTGCAGCTCCTTGAGCAGCTCCAGCACGGCTGCGCCGGCCACACTGTCGAGGTTTCCGGTGGGCTCGTCGGCGAGCAGCAGCACCGGCTCGCCTACCACCGCGCGGGCGATGGCCACGCGCTGCCGCTCCCCGCCCGACAGCTCGGACGGCACGTGGTCGAGCCGGTCGCCCAACCCCACCCGGCGCAGCGCCACCTCGGCCCGGCGCAGCCGCTCGCCACGGCGTACCCCGGCGTAGAGCAGGCCGTCGGCCACGTTGTCCAGCGCGGGCGTGCCCGCCGCCAGGTGGAACTGCTGGAACACGAAGCCGATCGTGGTCGCCCGCAGGGCGGACAGCGCCCGGTCGGACAGGCCCGCGACGTCCTCGCCGTCGACCCGCACCCGGCCCGTGGTCGGCTGGTCCAGCGTGCCGAGAAGGTTGAGCAGCGTCGACTTGCCCGAGCCGGACGGCCCGACGATCCCGGCGAGCTCGCCGCGCCCGATGACGAGGTCCACCTGCCGCAGGGCGGGCACCCCGCCGGGATACACCTTGGACACGGCGTCGAGGCGCGCCGCCGGGTGGTCCGCCCCGACCGCCGTCACCGCGGCATCCGTACGGTCGTGCCCACCTCGATGTCGGGGCCGGACACCTCGACGCGCCCGCCCGCGAACATGCCGGCCTGAACGGCGACGATCCGGGTGGCCGTCGTCGCCGGGTCGATCACCTCCAGGCCGTAGCCACCCTCCGCCAGGGCCAGCAGCGCGGCGACGGGAACGGTCAGGACCGCCTTCTTCGTGCGCGCCGCGTACCGGACGACCAGCCCGGCATCGGCCTGCGCGAGAGCCTTCTGGTCGGACACCTCGATGGTGATCGTGACGGTCGCCGACGACTCGCCGCCCTGGCCCGAGCCGTCATGCACCCCCGTCACCGTGCCCCGCACCTCGCGCTCGCCGACGAGCACGCCGACGTGCCTGCCCGGCTCGGCCCAGCCCGCCTCGTCGGCGTCGATGGTCGCGCTGACGACCCGGGTCGTGCCGGTGACCGTCAGCACGTCGTCAGGCGCCTCCGCGCCGACCCGCACCAACCGTTCCGCGACGCGCAGTGCCGCCGACGCGTAGACGACCCGGTCGGCGGCGACCGAGCCGGTCTCGGTCAGGCCGAGGTCGCGCTGCCACCGCCGGACCGCGGCGGCTGTCGCCGACGAGAACTCGGCGTCGACGTCGAACCCGTCGTACCCGAGGGCCGCCAGGTTGCGCTCGAACTGCTTGACGTCGTTGCCCTCGGTGCCCGCCGTGAGCGTGCGGTACATCGGCAGCGGGCCGTAGAGCAGCACCACGGGTCTGTCGTCGACGCGGGTGACCGGCTGGCCGCGCCGGATGGTCGCGCCGGGCGCCGGCAGCCAGGTGACCGTGCCGCCCGCCTTGACGCCGAGCGGCTGTCCCTCGCCGTACCCGATCGTGCCCGTCATGGTCACGTAGTCGACGAGGTCCTCGCGGGCCACGGTCGCGGTGGCCGCCGGCTGCGGCGAGGCGGTCGCCGCGGGCCGGCCGGGCCGGCCGAAGCCGATGCCCGCGCCGGCCCCGACGGCCGCGACGACCACGACGGCGCCCGCGATGAGCCAGGCCCGGCAGCGCCGGCGGCGCCGCCAGCCGCGCAGGTCGGCGCGGCGGTCACCGGACTGCGGCTCGTCGCTCATCAGCCGTTGCCCTGGCCCGGGTCGACCTTGTCGCCGATGATCGGGGCGCACTTCACGATGGCCCGTTTCGCGCCGGCCGTGTTCTGGTCCCAGATCTCGTCTTCGCTGGACATCGGCGCCGGGAAGTAGCCGTCCGCGAGCGGGTCCGGGAAGTCCGGCGCCCCGTTCGCGCGCATGCACTTCGCGTACTCCCGCGCCGCCTCGATCTCCTCGGCCGTACGCGGCGGCAGTTGCCGCAGTTCGTCGGGGACGGGCGGCAGCTTCTCGCCGCACGCCTTCTGCGCCTTGATGAACGTCGGATCTTCCTTGAGCGCCTTGGGGTCGCCCTCGAACTCGAACTTCCCCTTGCTGTCCGGGTCGCCGACCTTGACTCCCTCGCCCCGCATGCAGGCCACATAGGCGCGCACGCCCTCGACGTACGCGGTGACGACGTCCGAGGCACCGGACGTCCTGGCAGCGGTCGGCGTACCGCCCGCGCTGGCTACTTCGGGGGCTTTCGGGTCGCTGCCGCAGGCGCCGGCAGCGAACGTCATCGCCATGAGCGCGCAGGCCCCCGCGGTCCTGAAAAGCTGGCTCATTCGCATAGGCGGCAACGTAACGAGCCCGCCATGAAGAACTGATGAAGAACTGTTGGGCTCCCGGTCCACGACGGTACGCGGGGGTCGTGGGCCGGCCGGCGCGCTCCTATGGTGGGGACACGACGCATCGAGGAGGGTTCACGGTGGGGGCACGGGTGCTGGTGGCCGAGGACGACGCGAAGCAGGCGAACCTGTTGCGCGTCTACCTCGAACGGGAGGGCCACAGCGTGCAGCTCGTCGCCGACGGTCGGGCCGCGCTGGAGCGCTGCCGGGCGTACCGGCCCGATCTGGTGGTGCTCGACGTCATGATGCCACTGGTGGACGGGCTCGACGTGTGCCGCATCCTGCGGGCCGAGTCGGACGTACCGATCCTTCTGGTCACCGCCCGATCCACCGAGGAGGACCTCCTGCTCGGTCTCGACATCGGCGCCGACGACTACCTCACCAAGCCGTACTCCCCCCGCGAGCTGACCGCCCGGGTGCGCGCCTTGCTGCGGCGCTCCGGGCGGATCCCGCCGGACGACGCCGCTGTCCTGACGGTCGGCGAGCTGCGCGTCGACACCGGGCGGTTCGAGGTGCGCGTCGCCGGGCGGCCCGTGGCGGTGACGGCCCGCGAGTTCGGCATCCTCCAGGTCCTGGCGGCCGAGCCCGGCCGGGCGTTCACCCGCGCGCAGATCATCGACCGCGCGTTCGGCTTTGACCAGTACGTCGAGGAGCGCACGGTGGACGCCCACGTGATGAACCTGCGCCGCAAGCTGGAGCGGGACCCGGCCAACCCGCGGTACGTGCAGACCGTCTACGGCCGGGGCTACCGGATGGGCGAGGGCGAGCCGTGAGCTTCCGCGTCCGCGTCCTCGTCCTGGTCGTGTTCCTGGTCGCCATCTCGACCGCGGCGACCGCGTGGCTGACCGTCCGCCAGGCGACCCGGGAGCTGACGGAGAGCGTGGCGGCCACCCAGCGCGACATCACGACGGTCGTCGACGAGCTTGCCGCGTACGGGCGCACGCACGGTACGTGGCACGGAGTGGCGACCACCGTGGGCGACCTTTCCGACCGCCTCGGGCAGCGCCTGCGCCTGGTGACCGAGGCCGGCGCGGTGCTGGCCGACTCGGACGTGCTGCGCGGCGGCACGGCGCGGCCGGTCAACGGCGCGCCCGTCGCGGTCGACCCGCGCCCGGACACCCCCACGCTCGACGGTTCCTCGGCGGAGCTGCGCCACGGCATGGCCCGCAAGGCCGCGACCGCGTACGAGGACGGCTGGCGCTACGCGGCGTGCCTGACCCGGGCCGGGATCGGCGTCCGCCTCACGACGGACGAGTCGGGCATGCCCACGTTCGCCGCGTTGGGCGACAGCGACCGGGCCCGCACGTGCCGGCCGCAGCCCCGCGAGGCGACGGACGACGCGCTCAACTTCGCCACGAACGCCCAGCTATGCACCGAGCGGCGCGACGACCGGACGTGCCTGGCCAAGCTGCTGGATCGGCGCATCGGCGAGTTGGCGCCGGCGCCGCTGCGCCTCTACCTGGGCGCCGTGGACGAGGCACCGTTCGCCCTGTCGGGCTCGTCGATCGCGGTGGCGGCCGGCGCGGTCGTGCTGGCGGCCGGGTTGACGGCGTTGCTGCTCAGCCGCCGGGTCGTCCGGCCGATCAGCGCGCTGACGACGGCCGCCGCGCGGCTCGGTTCGGGCGATCTGGCCGAACGGGTGCCGGTCACCGGCCGAGACGAGATCGCCGGCCTGGCGAAGGAGTTCAACCGGATGGCGGCCTCGCTGGCCGACAGCGAGGAGCGCCAACGCCGGCTCATCGCCGATGTCGCGCACGAGCTGCGTACCCCGCTGGCCAACCTGCGCGGCTATCTGGAGGCGCTCGCCGACGGCGTCCTGCGGCCCGACCCGGAGCTGTTCGCGTCGCTGCTCGACGAGGCGCTCCTGCAGCAACGCATCGTCGACGATCTGCAGGACCTCGCGCTGGCCGAGGCGGGCGCGTTGGCCTATCACCGTGGCCGGGTCGACCTCGCCGAACTCGTCGAGGTGTGCCGGACGGCACACGCCGCCGTGGCGGACACGGCGCGCGTGTCGTTGACGGTGAGCGCGGACAGCCCGGTCGAGGTGGAGGCTGATCCGGATCGGCTGCGCCAGGTGATCGGCAACCTTGTCCGCAACGCGATCGCCGCCACGCCGGCCGGCGGTCGGGTCGCGATCGACTCGCGGGTGGTCGGGCAGCTGGCGATCGTCGAGGTACGCGACACCGGGCGTGGCATCGCCCCGGAGGACCTGCCGCACGTGTTCGACCGCCTGTGGCGGGCCGACAACGCCCGCGCGCGCAGCGGTGGCGGCAGCGGCCTCGGCCTGGCGATCGCCTGGCGCATCGTCACGGACCACGGCGGCACGATCCAGGTCGCCAGCACCGTTGGCCAGGGAACGCGGGTCACCGTCTCGCTCCCGGCGGTCGGCATACTCGACAACGGTGCCCCCCGGTGATGAGAGCATCGGGGGGCACCGCCGTCATGCTGGCGTCGGACGTCAGCAGGCGACCAGGGCGCCGTAGGTGCCCTGACCCTGGATGAACTCGTCCTTGCTCCAGCCGCCACGCGCGGTGGTGTAGTCGTAGATGTGCGACCAGAAGCCACCGTCGCCGGACCGGTAGCAGTCGAGCCGGATGGTGTGGCTCGGCTGGCCCAGCCCGACCGAGGTGCAGTTCGTGCCCGTGCCGGTGCGGATGTTGACGTTGGTGCCGCTGTAGAAGTTGCCCACGCGGCCGTCCTTGACGCTCCAGCTGTTGTTCGGACAGGTGGCGGCGGCGGCCGGGCTGCCGGGCAGCACAGCGACGCCCGTACCGGCGATCACGAGTCCGAGGGCGGCGATAGCTTTCTTAACGCGCATTGTCACTCCATTCCAATGAGGACTTTAAATTGGGCGCAAGACATTGATTGCTGTCGATTCAACAGCGCATACTTATCCCGTATAGGTGTCCCCTTTTGTGGGCAACGTCACAGCCCGCCCGGAGAGACCATAAATTCATCGCCGGACGCGCGAACTTCATCGACGGGCAGCCAGCCAGCAACCGTCGATCGATGTGAAAAAGAGGGCGCGCGGCACTCGACGGCCTGCGCCAGCCCAGGATCAGCCGCTACGAATATCGATCATGATGCCAGTCCCCGTTTCCCCGTGAATCCCCGTAAGCGCGGCATGTCATGACCATCAAAGCGATCCTAAAGATCGTTGAAAGTCGTACGCTCCTCAAGAATCTAACCATTCCATTTCTACGTGTCAACTAATCGATCACGCAGTGTATTCACACATCCGAAGCGATTATGCGTCGTCGTATTTCAGCGGAGGCAACGGCCACGGCGCGAGCCACTGAAGTGCGGTGGCGATGCGCATCAGGTCGCCCTCGCGATCATGCCGCGCCACGCAGTGCAGCCCGACGGGAAGCCCGACGCGGTCGCGCCCGGCCGGCAGGCTGGCGGCCGGGTGGCCACTGAGGTTGAACGCCCAGGTGAGGCTGACATTCATTTGTTGGCCCGGTCCGGCATGACCGTGCGGCGCCCCGGGCGTCGTGGGGGTGAACAGCACGTCGACACGCTCGAAGAGCGCCGCGAGCCGCCGCGCGTTCTCCGGGTCGCCGCCACCGGCGCGCCAGGCCGGCTCCGGATCGACCAGCACCACCGGTTCGGGCACCCACGTGATGACCCCGGCCCCGGCGAGCCGCTCCGCCGCCGCCCGCGCGACCGCGGCCACGTCCGCCTCGGTTTCCGCGTAGCCCAGGTCGGCGCTCCACGCGGCGCGCAGGGGCGCACGGCCCCGTTCGCCGGACAGCCTTCCCACGGTGAGGCGCAGGTACGCGCCGGCGTCGGCGGCCGACCGCGCGAGCGGCCCACCGGCCCGCAGCCCGGACCGGTGGGTGGCCTTGACGCCGATGACGCCGCACCACGCCGCCGGAATGCGGATGGAGCCGGCCCCGTCCGTTCCGGTCGCCAGGGGTACGACGCCGGCCGCCACCGCGACCGCGGACCCGGCGGACGACCCACCCGGCGAACGGTCGGCCCGCCAGGGGTTGGCGGTCGGACCACGGTCGGTGTGGCCCCACGTCTGCCAGTCCACCTCCCGGCGCGGTACGGCCGTCGAGCCCACCGGCACGCAGCCGGCCAGCAGGAGCGCCCGGGCCTGCGGCGAATCCAGGCCGTCCCACGTCTTGACCGCGATGGGTACCCCGGCCAGCGCCGGCCGGTCGCCACCGGCCACCGCCCGGTCGACCGCCCGGGCCGCCCGGCGGGCGTCGTCGGGCCACACGTCGCGGAACGCCCGCAGCGCCCCGTCGACCTCATCGAGCCGGCGCAGCGCGGCGTCGACCGCTTCGAGGGCGGACACCTCCCGGCGGCGCACCAGGTCGGCGAGGTCGACCGCGGTCAGGGACGGCCACGTCCGGATGTCCGACACGGCCCAGACGGTATCCCCGCCCCGCACGCGGCTACGATCGGCGGCCATGAGCCCGGCCCGGCGCGTTCTCCTGCCCGTACTCCTTGGTGTTGTTCTCGTGGCCTTCGTCGTGACGGGCGCGGCCACCGGGGACCGCCTCACCTGGCTGCTGGAGACGTTCTGGGTGATCCTCGCGATCCCGCTCATCCTGCTCACCTGGCGCCGGTTCCCGCTGACCACACTCCTGTGCTGCCTGCTCGCGGTGCACGCGCTGATCCTGATCTACGGCGGGATGTACACCTATGCCCGCACCCCGCTCGGCAACTGGGTGCGCGACGCGCTCGACCTGAGCCGCAACCCGTACGACCGCCTCGGCCACTTCGTGCAGGGCTTCGTGCCCGCGATCCTCGTGCGCGAGCTGCTCGTCCGGCTGTCCCCGCTGAAGGGCAGCCGCTGGCTCGCCCCGCTCGTCGTGTGCGCCTGCCTGGCGTTCAGCTCGTTCTTCGAGATGCTGGAGTGGTGGGGATCGCTGATCGGCGGCTCAGCGACGGAGGACTTCCTCGCCACCCAGGGCGACAAGTGGGACACCCAGTGGGACATGTTCCTCGCCGGCGTCGGCGCGATCACGTCGCTGCTGCTGCTCAGCCGGCCGCACGACCGCCAGCTCGCGGCCCTGCCAGACGCCGGGTCAGCCGCGCCGGTGGAACAGCCGACGCCAGCCGCGTCGGTGCGCGGCTAAGGGCGGCTGCGCGGCGGACGGATCGTCCGGCGGCTCGTGGGCCGCGCGCCAGTGCGCGCGCACCCGTTCCGGCAGCCGCTCCACCTCCCGGGCCAGCCGCAGCGAGGTGGGCAGCATCGCCTCGCTCGTCAGGCCCTCGCGGCGCAGGTAATCCTTGATCCAACACAGTTCATCGTCCAGCCCGCCCCAGTCCGGATCTGGCGATCCACCACCGACTCGAACCGCGGCTCCGCGCTCAGATCGCTGAACAACCCGATGCCGGCACCGTCATCGGCGGCGCAGCAGGGCGCCCGAGTCGATGCTGATGGCAAAGGGCGTTTCGGACTGGAGCGTCTGCCCATCTTTGGCGACGGCATGCTCGACGTAGTGGCCGCCCTCCAGGCGAAGCAGCCGCAGCGTCACGGAATCGGCAGCCGGCTCAATGAGCAGATACCACTCGATACGCGCGGTAGCGTACAACTGCATTTTCAGTACCCGGTCCGCGCCGGCGTTTCCCGGGGACACGACTTCGCCGATCAACACCACGTCAGCAGCGTCGACGACTGTTCCGCTCTCGATCGGCGTGACCACCAGATCCGGGATGAAGATCCGCCCGGTCGTCAAGCGGACATTGATGGCCTCAAAGACCCAAAGGTCGACAGCGTCCGCTCCAGGATCGAGCAGGCCGGCCACCCGGCGGGAGATGTGCTGATGACGCATGGTCGGTGCCGGGCTCACCAGCAGACTCCCATCGAACAGTTCGATCCGGTTCGACGTCTCACCGAGCGCGAAATAGTCGTCCTCGGTCCACGGACCGTCGTGCTCCAGCACGGCCACGCTCATCGGCGAACTCACCTCCCAGCGGATCCTTCCACCAGCCTGCCATGACGACAACGACGCCGCACCCGACGACGCGCGATGCCTACCGCAGCCACGCCTGATTGCGGCGACCCCACGTACTTTGACTCATTTCCGAGCGAGTTGATGTGTTCTCTCGTCAAGATGAGGCGGAGAAATGCCACTTAGGTCATCGATGGTGACCGCAAAGCTTCGCCCGTCGCGTTCCGCGCTGCGTCTAGCCCGCTCCAGGATGCTCTCTAGCCGTTTCACCGCGTGCGGATCACCACGCTTGGCAGCTTCCATCACGCGCATGTGCTCAACCCACCGGAGGTACGTGTCCCGCATAATCTTCGTCTTGCGGGGAGGGTCGAAGTCCGTCTCAGGGCCGAAGACGGCATCGGTATGCATCTGCCACCAGCTATCGGCTGGAATCCCGTCATTGACGTATGCGATCGCTTCCGCCCTACTTTCGCACGGGTCCATTATGTCGTGGCACTGTCGACACAGCGAAACTAGGTTTTCCGGCCCGTTGGAGCCACCGAGAGCCAGATCCTGCAAGTGCGCTCGGTCAAGCCAACCTCGGGCCAAGTTCCACACGGCGGCAAGGGTCGCCTGGGTATCGTCCACCGGCGCCAACCAGCCACATCTGAAACAGAACGGCTCGCCCCAGCCGATATAGGACGCTCGCAGGTTCGGGAAGACCTCACCGTGCCTGGCTCTCCAGTACTGCACGATGCCGTAGAGCGTTGGCATGCCGCGACGGCTACCGCCCACCAGCTTCATCCTCCCTCGTGAAGAACCAAACAGCGGTCCGCACAGTAACGCCCACCTATGACACTCCAGTGAGCTGATTCGTTGCTGGTCGTGTACGCCTGCCTGGCGTTCAGCTCGTTCTTCGAGATGCTGGAGTGGTGGGGATCGCTGATCGGCGGCTCAGCGACGGAGGACTTCCTCGCCACCCAGGGCGACAAGTGGGACACCCAGTGGGACATGTTCCTCGCCGGCGTCGGCGCGATCACGTCGCTGCTGCTGCTCAGCCGGCCGCACGACCGCCAGCTCGCGGCCCTGCCGGACGCCGGGTCAGCCGCGCCGCCGCAACAGGCCGCGCCAGCCGCGTCGCTGCGCGGCTGAGGGCGGATCCTCCGGCGGCGCGGGCGGTTGCTCGTGGGCCGCACGCCAGTGCGCCACCGCGTCATCGGGATCGACCGGCTTCACAGCCACGTACGGCGGGCTCGGCGTGTGCGCGTACGCGGCGATCCGCTCGTTGAGGTCGGCCACCGCCTCGCGCACCACCTGCTCCGACAGCATGGCGCGGACCCGTTCCGGCAGCCGCTCCACCTCCCGGGCCAGCCGCAGCGAGGTGGGCAGCATCGCCTCGCTCGTCAGGCCCTCACGGCGCAGGTAATCCTTGATCCACCACAGCTCGTCGTCCTGCCCGCCCCAGTTCGGCAGCGGCTTGCCGGCGCCCGGCAGGTCGTCGAACTCGCCCCGCTCGGCCGCGAGCCGGATCTGGCGATCCACCACCGACTCGAACCGCGGCTCCGTCATACGGGCCATTGTCCCACCGGCTCAGCAGGAGGTCAGCATGTCCTGGAGTGCCGCCTTCTCCGCGGTGTCCATCGTCAGGGAGTAGTCGTACTTCACCTGGATCCACGCCCGCGCGTAGGTGCACCGGAACGACGTCAGCGGCGGCTGCCACTCGGCCGGGTCTTTGTTGCCCTTGGACTGGTTGACGTTGTCCGTGACCGCCCACAGCTGGGGCCCGCCGAGATCGTTGGCGTAGGACCGCCTCTTCGCCGTCGTCCACGCCCACGCGCCGGACGCCCACGCCTCCGCGAGCGGCACCATGTGGTCGATGTCGATATCGGAGGCCAGCGTCCAGGTCATCCCGTCGTACGGGCTGTACCAGCTGCCCGAGATGGCGGCGCAGGTGCTGCTGACCACGACGTTCGTCCCGTCGCGCCTGAGCACCTCCTCGCGCGTGTTGCACGAGTCCGAGATCGTGATCCAGTGCGGGAAGAGGCCGCGGTCGTACGCGGTCGGGCTCCCCTCGGCCGCGACGGTGAGCGCGGCCAGCCGCGTCACCGCCTCGCCGTGCGTCGGGACGTTGGGCGGCGTGGCCCGAGCGGGGGGCGGGGTGAGCCCGACGACCATCGCGGCGGCGGCCGTCATCACGCAGGCGGCCCTCACGGCACGGATCACGGCGACTCCGGTGCGGTTGTGCTGCGGCTATCCCCTCACGCCAGTAACGAGATCGTCGCGGCACGGGTGACGGAGCCAAGGTGGCCGGGAGCCGCGCCTTATGGTGGGCCGATGGCATCGGTCAAGCAGTTCCAGATCACCTTCGACTGCGCGGAACCCGAGCGCGTCGCCCGCTTCTGGTGCGAGGTGCTGGGATATGTCGTACCCCCACCGCCGGCGGGGTTCGCCTCCTGGGACGAATATGAGCGTTCGCTGCCGCCCGAGGACCAGGGGGCCCGGTTCGCCTGCGTCGACCCCACGGGGGTGGGTCCGCGACTGTTCTTCCAGCGCGTCCCCGAAGGCAAGGCCGTCAAAAATCGAATTCATCTGGATGTACGGGTGGGAACCGGGCTCGTCGGCGAGCAGCGCCTGGCCGCGCTCGAGGCCGAATGCGCCCGCCTCATCCCCCTCGGCGCGACACGTGTGCGGCTCCTGCTGGCCGACGGGTCCGACGAGTCGTGCCTCGTCATGCAGGACGTCGAGGGCAACGAGTTCTGTCTCGACTGACCTTGACGATCACGACAGCGCTAGCATCGTCGATATGGCAACGCGGCTGGTACAGATCAATATGAAGGCTCGCGACGACGCCGCGCTCGGCGCCTTCTGGGCGCAGGCGCTCGGCTGGGAGATCTCCAGCGAGGAGCCCGGCGTGACCAACCTCGAACCGCCGGGCCTGGTCTATCCCGACCCGGCCGCCATCTACATCGACCTCGTCGCCTCCGCCGAACCCAAGACGGTCAAGAACCGCGTGCATATCGACCTCGCCACGAAATCGGCGGCCCACCAGGCGGAGCTGGTCGCGCGCCTGACGGAGCTCGGCGCGACCCCCGCCGACATCGGCCAGGGCGACGTCCCATGGACGGTCATGACCGACCCGGAGGGCAACGAGTTCTGCGTGCTGGACTCGCTCTACGACGAGACCGGACCGATCGCCTCGGTCATCCTCGACTGCGTGGATCCGCAGACCATGTTGCGGTTCTGGAGTCAGGCCACGGACTGGCCCGTCTACAAGGTCACCGACTACAGCGCGGTGCTGCGCTCAGCGGCGGGCGTGGGCCCGTACCTGCAATTCCTCCGTACGCCCGACCCGAAGACGGGGTGGAACCGCGTCCACCTCGACATCCGCCCATACCCGGGTGACGACCTGGAGGCCGAGGCCGAAAAGCTGCGCAGTCTCGGCGCCACCGACATCGACCTCAGCGGAAGCAACGTCACGTGGATGGTTTTCGCCGACCCGGAGGGCAACGAGTTCTGCCTCCTCTCCCCGCGCTGAGCCGGCCCTTGTCACCCAGCCCATGATGGCCTGTCGCGAGTCCTCGACGCTGTTCCGAGCAGCCGATGGCACGGACCTGCCGATGCGGGTCTTCGAGCCGGTCGAAAGGACACCGCCACGTGCCGGCATCGTCCTGTTCCATGGGGGCGCCCTACGCGAAGGATCGGCCGACGGACTCGCCCCGCACTGCCGGGCACTGGCGTCCCGCGGGATCCTCGCGGTGTCAGCCGGGTACCGGCTGCTCGGTCGTGGTGCCACCAGCATCGACGACTGCGTCGCCGACGTCCGGCGCGCGGTCGACGAGTTCGGCCGGCTGGCCGCGTCGCGCGGGCCGCGAACGGCGCGACTGGCCTCGGGCGGCAGTTCAGCCGGCGCTCATCTCGCGATGCTCGCGGCGATGACGGCGCCGGACCCCGGCGTCGCGGCGCTGGTGGCATTCAATCCGGCGGGATCGGACCTGCTCTCCGTCGAGCCGGAAGCGCAGCGCCGCCTCGAACAGCAGGTTGGTATCGCCCCCAACAGACTGATCGAGTATTCACTGGTCGAGTTCGTACGGCCGGGAAACCCGCCGACGCAGATCCACCACGGCACCCGCGACGACGTCGAGCCGATCGACTCGGTACGCCGATTCCGGGACTCGATGGTGCACGCCGGCAATGAGTGCACGCTGATCGAGTACGAACACGCTGGACACGGATTCCACTACCCCGGCAACGGCGGACACTTCAACCAGATCATCGACGCCACAGCGCGGTTCCTCCTCGACCGGATCGCCACGTCACACGCCGACACTCCCGTTGTGGGACCACCGATATCGTCCGACTTGGATCAGGACTCTGCCTAGGCTCGCATGATGCTGGACGGATCGGCCCCGCAGGATCCTTTTTCGGCTGGCCGTTACGATCTTCGCCCTACTGGGAGGTGAGCGTGCCAACCCTGTACGACGGGATGCTGGCCCTGCTGGACGCGCGGATTCGCGTCGCGACGTCATTGACCAGTGGGACCTGCCGAGTCAGGGGCGCCGGGCCGTTGCGCTATTGGACGGTCAGGCGTCGACCGGGTCGAAGTCATCCGGCGCTACGACGAAGCGCCGGTCGAACGCGTCCCCAAGGACCTGGTCGAACGGCACCAGCCTGCCGTACTCCCTGGTTGCCCGCTCCAGCTCGTCGCCATCGTTCATGACCGCGATCCGCTTGATGAGATCAGCCAGTTCATTGAGGCCGAAGTAGCCGCACGCCTCACTGGCTGCGGCGAAAGCCTGCGGGTCGAGCATCTCGTTGGCGTAGCCGGTGCCGTCTCCCATGATCGGATTGTGGACGCGGAGCAGCGCCCAGCGGTGTGGAGACAGCTCCGACATCGCCGATCACGTCCGAGCCGCCAGACGGCTCCAACGAGTGGATCGTACTTCTGTGGCGCCGCTACCGGAACGCCCAGGCGGACTAGCGCAGCATGACGCAGCGACCAAGGTCGTTCTTCCGCCGGGAGCTCCACCTTGCCCACCCAGGCCCGGCCCGCTTTCCGGCGCGTGGGTCGACGGCGACGGGACGGCAACGAGGACCAGGGCGCGACGCGGGCACGGCAACTCGGATGCAAACGACCACACAGGCCGGCACACTCCATGTGGACCGGTGGCAGAGGCGGGTTATTGCGGCGACCGGAGAGTCTCCCTGCCGCGCACGCGCGGAGGCTCACCGAGCGCGTGGGGGAATCGGCGTGCCGGCCCCCACCGGGGGTTCGAATCCCCTCCGGTCCGCCATGATCGAACGTGCCATTAGCGTGCCATTGGACGAGATCACACCGGGGTAACCGAGGCCGCTCCGTGCCACCGCCACCAGCGCGCGACGTGGTCAGATCATCGACTGGGTCCAATTCCCAAGCTGACAGTCGTGCACACAAGCCAGTCGCCGTCACGGGCCATCCACGGGCCAGTAGGGCGCTCCCCTGGCGGTCACCACCGGGCACGAGCGGACCATCCGTTACGACGTGGCAGGTGGCATACCGGACGTAGGGGACGAGGCGGAGCGCCCTTCCACACTGACGCTCCAAGACCGTCAATCAAAGAGCCTGCCGAGCAGGGAAGATTGGCCGGCGGCGAGGACGTGTCCTTGAGCCAGAGGCAGCCAGTACAGCTCGAAGCGGATCGGCTTGTTGGTGCCATCACCGTGTTCCTCAGCGATCCACCGCTCCGGAACCTCGGCGCCTTCGACGGATAGCTGAAAGAAGTGCCGTACATGAACGGCATCGGCATAGGGACGCATGTCCCACTCCGCTGCCCCGAGGTACCGCTCGATGCGTAGTCCGTGCAGGCCGGTTTCCTCGGATGCCTCGCGCAGCACAGCCTGCTCCGGTAGCTCGCCATAACGAACGGTGCCCGCGGGAACCTGGACGCCGGATTGATCGAACTGTTCGTCATCAGCATGGACGAACACCAGCAGCCGATCCTCGCGGACGATGTAGGCCATAACCTTCTGCGGTCGTTCCACCGCCAGAGCCTACGGCGGCGGTTCGTTCCCAGCGCGTCGGCGTCGTGCCATTGGACGAGATCACACAGGGGTAACCGGGGCCGCTCGGTACCAGCACCACCAGCGTCCGACGAGGTCAGATCATCGGCCGCGTCCCATTCCCAAGCTGATGGTGCACTCACAAGATCAGGACGTCTCCGGGGACGCCAGGACGCGGCCAGGACGTCCGACGCAGCCCAATGTCCATCAACAACAACCATCGACTACGAACGATAGTTGCCGGTAGAGATGCCTGATCGGCCCTCGACCAGGAGGGCGACGGACGAGTCGGCCTGTACGCCGGGTTCTGTACCGCGCCGGGTGGGCGCGGTGGCGGCCATCCATCTCGGCCTGCCGTTGCCGACAGGCTCTAGCGGCCTACCCGCAGGCTCGGGCGGGCAGCCCTCGAACGCCTGCGCAGGCGCCCCCGAGGGGACGCCCTTATGGCCTTGCTCCGGGTGGGGTTTACCGAGCCACCCTGGTCACCCAGGGTGCTGGTGGGCTCTTACCCCACCGTTTCACCCTTACCAGGTCCGTCCGGAGACGGCCTGGCGGTCTGTTTTCTGTGGCACTTTCCCGCGGGTCGCCCCGGGTTGCCGTTAACAACCACCCTGCCCTGTGGAGCCCGGACGTTCCTCGGCGACGCCGCCCGGGGGCAGCGCCGACGCGACCGCCCGGCCGACTCGTCCGTCGCGCCTGCCATGCTACGTCGAGATGGATCTCAACGACGCACTGATGCTCGTCGCCGCCGGTGTTGCCGCCGGGGCGGTGAACGCGTTGGCCGGCGGGGGGTCGCTGATCAGCTATCCCGCGCTGCTCACGACCGGTTTGGGCAGCGTTGTCGCGAACATGACGAACTCGGTGTCCGTCAGCGCCGGTTACCTCGCGGCGGCGTTCGGCACCCGCGAGGATCACCGGGCGATCCGGATCAACACCAAGGGGCTGGTGCTGACGACCGCCGTGGGCACGGCGGCCGGGGGCGCGCTGCTCATGGTCACCCCGCCGGCGGCGTTCGACCGGATCGTGCCGTTCCTGGTGCTCGGCGCGGTCCTCGTCCTGGCGTTCCAGCAGCGGCTGCGCGGCCTGGTGGGCCACCCCCGCGACCTGCGGAGGGGGCGGCGCACCGCCGCGCTGCACACGATGGTGGGCCTGGGCGCGATCTACGGCGGCTACTTCGGCGCCGCCCTGGGCATCATCCTGGTCGCGGTGCTGGGCCTGGTCATCGACGAGAACCTCACCAGGATCAACGCCCTCAAGAACACCTTGTCGCTGGTCGTGGGCCTGGTCACGGCCGTCGAGTTCGGCCTCTTCGGCAGTACGGTCGGCAGCCCGGTGAACTGGGGCTCCGTCGCGGTCCTCATGCCGGCCACGCTGCTGGGCGGGTACGCGGGCGCCCGGGTCGGCCGGCGCCTTTCCCCGCGGGTGCTGCGCGCGCTGATCGTCGCCTTCGGCACGACCGTGGGGCTGATCCTCTTCTGGCGCGCGTTCCGCTAGTAGATCTTGGCACGGAAGACCGCCGATGGCCGGCGCTTCGTACCAAGATCCAAAGCTCGCGGCAAGATCCAAGGGTCGCGCCAAGATCCAAAGGTTGAGCGCGAAACGAAGCCTTCCCGGAGTTGCTCCTGAAACGGGTAACCACCAAGATCCTGCTATGGATACTGCGGGAACACGCGAACCGAACGGAGCGGACCCGATCGGGACGATCGAGACCGAGATCGCGGTCCTCATGCGCCGCGCGGAGGCCACCCGGCGTTCCGGCAGCGCCCCGCACCGCACCCTGGACCGGGCCGCGTACCTGATCCTGCGCCGCCTCCACGAGTCCGGCGCGCAGTCGGTCACGGCCGTCGCCGAGGCGCTCGGCCTGGACGGGTCGACGGTCACCCGGCAGGTGACCGCGATGGAGCGCGACGGCCTGGTGCACCGCCGCCGCGACGCCGCCGACGGCCGGGTGACGATCGTGGAGCCGACCGCGGTCGGGCTGCGCCGCATGCACGGCGTGCGGGCCGCCCGGGAGGACCTGTACCGCCAGCTCCTCGCCGGGTGGCCGCACGACGACCGCAGGCAGCTCGCCCGCCTGCTGACGAAGCTCAACGAGACGCTGGACGACTACGTCCGCACCCGCTGAGCATGCCCGCCGGCTGAGCGGGCGGCGACGGTCACCAGCGCCGCCACCACGATGTTCGCGATGACCGCGAGGAACCCGACGTAGACGGCCGTGTTGGGCGCCAGGCCCAGCACGCCCGGATCGAACCAGTTCTTCACCGGGAACGCGGACCCGCCGAAGTGCTTGTGCCCGATCGCCGGGTTGGGGATCTGGTAGAGCAGCCACGTGCCCAGCGCCATGCCGGTCACCCAGCCGGCGACCAGGCCCCACCGGTGCCACCACCGGCTGAAGAGGGCCAGGCCCACGGCCGGCAGCGTCTGCAGGATGATCACTCCGCCGATGAGCTGCAGGTCGATGGAGAACTGCGGGTCGACGAGCAGGATGACCGCGACCGCCCCGAACTTGACCACCAGCGAGGCGACCTTGCTGACGGTGGCCTCCTGCGCCGGCGTCGCGTCGCGCTTCAGGTACTCCTTGAAGATGTTCCTGGTGAAGAGGTTGGCCGCCGCGATCGACATGATCGCCGCCGGCACCAGCGCCCCGATGCCGATCGCGGCGAAGGCCACCCCCGCCAGCCAGTCCGGGAACATCCGGTCGAACAGGACCGGGACGACCGTGTTCGCGTCCGGCTTGCCGTCCGTGACGACGGGTGTGACGCCCGCGGCGATCGCCATGTATCCCAGCAGGGCGACAAGACCCAGAAGCAGGGAGTACGCCGGAAGCGCGGCCATGTTGCGGCGCACCACGTCGCGACTGCGCGACGCGAGGACGCCGGTGATGCTGTGCGGATACAGGAACAGCGCGAGCGCCGAACCCAGCGCGAGGGTGACGTACTGCCACTGGTTGCCCGCGTTGAGCAGGGTCGCGCCGGTCGCGGCGAACTTCTCCTCCGCCGCGCCGAAGATGGCGCCCCAGCCGCCCAGCTTCGCGGGGATCCACAGCACCGCCACGATGATGATCACGTAGATCAGCAGGTCCTTGACGAACGCGATCAGCGCGGGCGCCCGCAGCCCGGACTGGTACGTGTAGGCGGCCAGCACCGCGAACGCCGCGATCAGCGGCCAGCTGCCGGGCACGTTCATCGCCTTGAGCACGGCCTCGATGCCCACGAGCTGCAACGCGATGTACGGCATGGTCGCCACGATGCCCGTGATCGCGACCAGCAGGGCGAGCGTCGCGGAGCCGGACCGGGCCCGGACCACGTCGGCGGGAGTGACGTGCCCGCCCTCGTGCGCCACCGTCCACAGCCGGCTCAGGAACAGGAACACCAGGGGGTACACGATGATCGTGTACGGCACGGCGAAGAAGCCCATGGCCCCGGCCCCGAACAGCAGCGCGGGCACGGCCACGAACGTGTACGCCGTGTAGAGGTCGCCGCCGACCAGGAACCAGGTGATCCACGCGCCGAAGTTGCGCCCGCCCAGGCCCCACTCGTCGAGGTGCCGCAGGGTCGTGGGCCGCCGCCAGCGCGAGGCCACGAACCCCATGACGCTGACCAGACCGAACACCGCCACCGCGATGATGATCTCGGTGGTGTGCGTGCCCATGGGTCACTCACCGCCCGGCTCGTCGGCGGGCGTGCGCGTGCGCCGGTACACGATGAGCGTCACCACGACGCTGAGCGGGATGAACGCGAGCTGTAGCCAGTAGAACCGCGGGAACCCGAACAGGCGCGGCTCGTCGGCGTTGTACAGGAACGGCAGCAGCGGTACGACGACGGGCACCAGCAGCAGCCAGTACCAACCACGGCGAGCCACCCCGCGATTATGGATTATTTTGCCGGCATAGCGACGTATTCAATCCATAACCCCGCGAGGCGGTGTCACTCCGTGGGGCGCAGCTGCGCCAGGTGGGCGGTCTCGTTGACGCTGCGGACCGCGATGCCGCCGTCGGGCCACCGGTCGATCAGGGAGATGCCGGCGGCGTCCAGGAAGAGCCGGTGCAGGAAGGCGTCCGTGGCCGCGAGCGCGTCGCGCAGGATCAGCTTGATCGGCGTGACGTGGCTGACCAGCACGACCGTGCGGCCCGGGTAGTTGACGAAGATCGCCGACGCGGCGCGGCGCACCCGCGTGGCGACATCGCGGAACGACTCGCCGCCCGGCGGCGCGATGGAGGGGTCGGCCAGCCAGGCGGACATCTCGTCCGGCCACCGCTCGCGGACCTCGGAGAAGGTCAGGCCCTCCCACTCGCCGAAGTCGCACTCGATGAGGTCCCGCTCGATCACGACCGGGGCGCGCCCGGTGGCCGCCGCGATGAACCCGGCCGTCTCCTGGCACCGACCCAGCGGCGACGTGATCACGGTGTCGACCGTGGGGGCGAGTTCGGCCACCCGGTTGGCCGCGGCCCGGGCCTGGTCGCGGCCGGTCGCCGACAGGGGCACCTCGCCGCGCCCCGAGTAGCGCCGCTGCGCCGTCAGCGCCGTCTCGCCGTGGCGGACGAGGATGAGCCGGGTCGCCGAACTCGCGTCGGCGGGCGGCGCCCATGACACCTGCGGCCCGGTGGCGCTGATCAGCTCGCCCACCTCGCGCGCGTCGTCGGGGATCCGCCCGTCCATGGCGGCGTTGGCGAGCGCGTCGGCGGCCGCGTTCTCCGCGCGGGGAATCCACACGAAGCGCACGGTGTCGAACTGCTTCACCAGGGCCGCCGCCTGCGCGGCGAGCACCCGCAGGGTCGGGTTGGCGATCTTCCAGCGGCCGGCCATCTGCTCGACGACCAGCTTCGAGTCCATCCGTACCTCGACGTCGACCGCGCCCAGGTCGGCTGCCGCCCGCAGGCCCGCGATCAGCCCGGAGTACTCGGCGACGTTGTTGGTGGCCTGGCCGATCGCCGCCGCGCGCTCCACGAGGACCTCGCCGGTCGCGGCCTCGCGCACCACCGCGCCGTAGCCGGCCGGGCCCGGGTTGCCGCGGGCTCCCCCGTCCGCCTCGACGATGACCTTCAGCCGGCGCGCCACGGCCGCCTCACAGCCCGGACTCCTCCGTACGCACGAGGATGCGCCCGCACTCGTCGCAGCGCACCACCTCGTCGGCCGCGGTGCCCTTGACCCGGGCCCGCTCCGAGCCGGACAGCTCCAGGCGGCAGCCGCCGCAGCGGCCGGCCCGCAGCAGCGCGGCCCCGATACCGGTCGACTCGCGGATCTTCTCGTAGAGGGCGACCAGGTCGGCCGGCAGGTCGCCGACGAGCGGGGTCCGCGAGGCGGCCTTCCACTCGGACTCCTTGTCGATCTCGGCGAGGGCGGCGTCGCGGCGGCGCTCCGTCTCGTCGCGCTCGTCGCGCGTGGCCGTGAGCCGCTGGGTGACCTCGGCGAGGGCGGCGTCGGCCGACTCCCGCTGCTCCATCAGCTCAAGCTCCGCGTCCTCCAGCTCGGTCTGGCGGCGGGTCAGCGTGGCCAGCTCGTGCTGCAGCGCCTCCAGCTCGCGCGCCGGGCCGGTGCCGGCGTCGAGGCGGGCGCGGTCCTTGTCGGCGCGGGCGCGCACCTGGTCGATGTCGCGCTCCAGCCGGGCGATGTCCCGGTCGAGGTCGTCGACGCCCACCTGGGCCTTCACCCGCTCGTCGTCCAGGCCCACGATCTTTCTCGCGAGCGCGTCCAGCTCGGCGTGTTCGGGCAGGCTACGCCGCCGGTGGGCCAGCTGGGCGAGCGACGTGTCGATCGCCTGCAGGTCCAGCAGTCGGCGTTGGGCGTCCGGGTCGGCCTTCACAGGCGCGGCTCCTTTGCTGTGGTGGGCTTGTCTATTGTGGCGCGGGCACGTGCAGCGTCCAGGGGTCGGTGACGATGTCGCTGATGACCGTACCGATCGGCAGCGCGTCGGCCAGCTGCCCCGCCAGCAGGTCCAGCCAGGGGCGCTCGATGGCCCAGTGGGCGGCGTCGAGCAGGGCCGGGCCGCCGGCCGCGAGGTGCTCGCTCGCCACGTGGTGGCGCAGGTCGGACGTCAGGTACGCGTCCGCGCCGCTGGCGGCGGCCGCCGCCAGGAACGGGTCGCCCGCCCCGCCGCAGACCGCGAGCGTACTCACCAGGCGGTCCCGGTCACCGGCGGCGCGTACCCCGGACGGTGTGGCCGGCAGCCGCCGGGCCGCGAGGTCGGCGAGTTCGGCGAGCGTCAGCGGCTGCGGCAGCTCGCCCACCCGGCCCGTACCCACGCCCGGCACGTTCGGGCCGTCCGCGACCAGCGGGCGCAGGTCGGTGAGCCGGAACCGCGCGGCGAGGGCGTCCGAGACGCCGGGGTTGGCCGTGTCGGCGTTGGTGTGCGCGACGAGCAGGGCGATGTCGGCCCGGATGAGCCGGTGCACGATCGTGCCCTTGTACGTCGTGGCCGCCACGCTGTGCACCCCGCGCAGCAGCAACGGGTGATGCGCGATGATCAGGTCGGCGCCGACCTCGACCGCCTCGTCGACGGTCTCGGGTACGCAGTCCACGACCAGCAGTGCCGTGGTCACCGGCGCCGCGGGGTCGCCGACGACCAGGCCCACCCGGTCCCAGTCCTCCGCCCAGTCGGGCGGGTACCACCCCGCGAGCGCCGCCACCACGTCAGCGACGGTCGTGCCCGCCGCGTCGACCATCATGCCTGGGGACGCTACCAGCGTGCGCCGCCGCGTCAGCCGGCCGCCGCCGGTGGCGGCAGCGCCTCGAGTGCGAGCTTCCACGGGAACCGGTCGGTCGGGTCCTCCCCCGCGCCCGGCGGGCTGAGCGGGATCACGTCGTCGCCGAACAGGACGGTGACACCCCAACCGCGCAGCGTCGCCACGGCCTGGCGGAACGCGGGGTGGGCGGCCATGGCGTCGTTCGTGAACGGCACCGCCACGACCGGCAGCCCCTTGCCCTGCCCCTCGATGATCAGGCCGAGTGGCAGCGTGTCGGCGATGCCGACCGCCCACTTCGCCACCGTGTTCGCCGTCGCCGGCGCCACGATGATGGCGTCGGCGGGCGGCAGGAGGTCGGGCTCGCCGGGGTTCTTGAACGTGCTCCGCACCGGGAACCCGGTCAACGCCGCCACCGCCGGCACGTCGAGGAACTTGCGGGCGTCCGGGCTGGCCACGACGCACACCCGCCAGCCGGCCGCCTGGGCGGCCTCGACGAGCACTCCCACCCGCGCGGCGACGGGCGACCCGGTCACGATGGCGTACAGGACGCTCATGCGCGCACGCTCAGCAGGCCGGCCAGCTCCGTGATGGCGGCGGGCGGCGTGCCACGGGTGCGACGGAGCACGTCCGAGATGACCTCGTGCGCCAGCGGCCGGCAGCGGATCTCCGACGGGGCCAGCCGGTCCGCTTCGATCAACAGCTCACTCGCCTTGGCCACGTCGCCAACCTGCGTGAAAGCCCGCGCCGTGTCAAGCAGGTGGTGGGCGCGTCGCTCCGGCAGCATGGCCGCGAAGTTGTCCGGGTTGAGCGCCTCGTGGGTCTCCACGGCCCGGCCGCCGTCACCCATCTCCACGGCCGCTGCCGCCCGGTGCAGCTCGACGTTCGTCGGGCCGAAGCAGGTCCAGTAGTGGTTGGCGTCGCCGCCCATCTTCGCGGCCGCGTCGGTCGCCGCCGTGAGCAGGTCACGGGAGGTGGCCGAGTCGCCCATCCGCGCCGCCGCCATCGTGCCCTGCAGCAGTAGCTGCCCGTAGACGGACAGGTGGCGGGGGTCGTTGGCCTGGTCGCCCGCGGGCGCGAGGCGGTTGGCCAGGTTGACGTTGATCTCCAGAGCGGCGCGGAAGCGCCCGAGCGCGATGAGCGACAGGGCGACCCGGGTGGTGGCCACGCCGACCAGCAGCGCCTCGCCGGAGCGCTGCGCGCTGGCCAGGCCCCGGTCGGCGGCCAGCCACGCCAGGTCGTGCTCGCCGAGCTTGCGCAGCGTCGACGAGGCCACCTGGTACACCTGCGACAGCAGCACGGCGGCCTGCTGGCCGTTCTCGCCGGTGTGCATGGACGCGAGCGCCTGGCAGTCGCGCAGCAGCTTGGGCAGCGACCGGGCCAGCACGCCGTACTTGGCGTGTTGCAGGGTCGACCAGGCGTGCACGACCGACTTGGTGACCTCCGGCAGCGGAGCGGGCTCCACGGGCGTGTCGAAGAACGCGCTGATCTGGTCGTAGCGTTCCAGCGCCGCCCGGATCTCCTCGACCTCGACCTGGTCGACGCAGTTGACGTCCTCGGGCCGGCGGGCCGGGTCGCGGCCGGTGAGCAGCTGCATGTCGATCTGCAGCACGTCGGCGATCTCGTAGATCACCGAGTACTTGTCGAGCCGGCGCACGCCGCGCTCGACCTTGTCGACCCAGCTCTTGGACTTGCCGAGGCGGTCGGCGAAAACCTGCTGGGAGATGCGGCGCCGGCTGCGCCAGTACGCCACCCGGCGCCCGATGGGCAGATCGTCCATGTCGTCGTTCCTCTCCGGTTCGCGGGTATCGGAGGTGCGCGCGGAAGCTGGGGGGATTTGGAGCGGGTCGCACAGTTTGTGTGGCAACTACGCGGCCGGTCGCTCGTAACTTCTTATGCAACTTGCAATTCGGGATCTGCCCGAGTGAACGACCGCCGGCCCGTCAGGTGACGGTCGTGGACCGCCGTATCCGAGTTGTTACACAGGAGACCCCATGTCGCGAGCGACCGTCGCAGCCCCGCCCACCCGCCGACTATGGCCGGCCCCGCAGGCCGTCCGCCGCTCCCTGCTGCGGCGCGCCGCGCTGCGCTACGCCGACCACGAGTGGCCCGTGCTACCGGGAGCCTTCCTGGACCGGGGCCGCTACAGCTGCGGCCCGATGTGCCCCACGGTCGCCTGCCACCCGGCCGTGAACGGGACGCCCGGCGAGGTGTCCTATGAGCGGGACGAACTGGAACAGTGGTGGTCGGCGGCGGCGTTCTCGGTGCTGTTCGCCACCGGTACCGCCTTCGACGTCATCGAGGTGCCCGCCGCGCTGGGCGCCGCCGCCCGGGACGCGGCGCCGCCGGGCCCGGTCGCGGTCAACCCGAACGGGCACTGGATGTTCTTCGTCGCGCCCGGCGACGCGCTGCGCCCGGAACTCGCCAAGCGGCTCGACATGGTGCTGCACGGCTCCGGCTCGTGGGTGCCCGCGCCGCCGACCTACACGCCGCTCGGCCGGGTGCACTGGGAGGTCTCCCCGGAGTCGGTCGGCTGGCGGCTGCCCTGGACCTACGCCGTGCAGCACGCGATCGTCGGCGCGCTGCCGGCGGCCCGCCCGGCACCCGCGACCACCGCGCCCGCGTGGGCGCTGCGCCCCGCTGCCTGACGTCGGGCGGAGCGGGCGGGGAGAGGGTCCGGCGGCCGGCACACCCAAACGGTAGGTCGGGCGTCTATGACCCGTCGACCGGCCGATCGGCCAGTGCGGCGTCACCGTTACGCTGCGGTAAGTGGGACTCCAACGTGGACCGTGCCCGCGCGTCCAGCGTCTCGTTGACGCTCGCGATGTCGGCCGGCGCGGTGCGTGAAGCCAGGTAGTACATGACGCCGGTCGGCACGAAGAACACCTGGAAGGCGGCGAGCCCGGAGGCGTACGCGTGCGCGCCGCCGGCCGGTCCGCCGAACAGGCCCAGCACCACCCCGTACATGCTGTTGCCGACCGCGCGACCCACGCCGTTGACGAGGTTTCCCAGGCTGTAGACCGTGCCCCGGTGTTCGGGCGGGTTCACGTCCGCGATGAGCGAGAACCAGTTGGGCGAGTTCGCCGAGGTCAGCGCGAGCGCGGTCACGGCGGCCAGGAACGCGAGCGCCATGGTCGGGTCCGTGAACAACGACCGCACGGCGTACCCCAGAATCTCACCCGTCGAGGCGTCCGCGGCGACGTCCAGGTGCACGGGCACGAAGAACAGGCCCACATAGAACGGGATGCCCGCGAGGATGCCCACGGCCGCGACCAGCGCGCGGCCCCGGGGCGTACGCCGTTGCAGCCGGTCGCCCACGATGCCCCCGATGATCGACAGCGCGCCGCCGAGCTGGAAGACCGTGGCGAAGATGGCGCCGACGCGGATCGCGGTCGGCTCGGGGTAACCGGCGTCCAGCGCGCGGGCCTGGAACAGCAGCGGCAGCCAGACGAGCGAGCCGAACACGACCTGCGCGGTGAGGCCCTGCAGGATCAGCCAGCGGTTGGTGCGCCGGTCCAGGATCGCCGGCAGGTCCGCGCGCGAGATGCGGTAGTCGTACTCCTCGCCGGCGGCGAACACCGGCGCCAGCGCGGGTTCGCTCTGGCCGCGCCGCGTGTCGTAGGTGAACAGGTACGCGGTTGCGGCGATCACGCCGACGATGGCGAGCACGCCGAACGGTTCGCGCCAGTTGGTGGCGCCCAACGCGCCGGCCAGCAGCGTGCCCGCGAGCGTGCCGACGCCCTGCGACAGTCCCCAGAAGCTCATCACGAGGCCGCGCCGGCGCGGCGAGATCAGGTCGCTCACGACGGAGAAGCCGACGGACGCGACGGCGCCGAGGCCGACCGACGCGACCAGCTGGGCGGCGAGAAAGCCCGCGTAGTGATCGGCGAGGCCCGTGCCGGCCGCGCCGAGCGACCAGATCACCGTGCCGACCATGAGCAGCGGCTTGCGGCGCGTGCGGTCGCCCAGGTACGCCCAGCACACGGCCGCGACGGCGGTGACCAGGAAACTGGCGGCGGTGACCGCGCCGACGACCTTTTCGGACACGCCGAGGTCGGCCGCGATCGGCCGGTACAGCGGGGGCACGAGGCCGATGGCGACGTTGTCCAACGACGCCAGCACGATGAAGACAACCACGGAGTACGTGCGATGAACGGCGGACCCGCCCGCCCGCGTGCTCGTCGCGTCCCCCGCCTTCCTCATGCGCAGATCGTGCGTCCCCAGCGTCACCGAAGCAACCGACCGTGACACGAACGGCGTGTTTCGAGCGGTTAAAGCGTGGTTTCACCTATTCGGTGTGACATGGTTCACGATTGTCGGCCGTTCGCTTGGCCTATCCGGCCGGCCACGGGCAAGGTCGGGGATCTGTGCGTCATCCCCCGGCGCTCAGCCCCCCGACCGAAAGGGAGCGACTCTTGGCCGCTCACCGACGCGATGGACGCCGCCTGCTCACGCCGCGGGCCGCGGTCAGCGCATTCAGTCTCGTGGTCCTCGCCGCGGGTGCGACCGGCATGACGCTGCGCGACGACCAGCCGGCAGCGGCGCACCAGACCGCCGCCGACAACCGCACGGAAACCCGGGCCTCCCGGGGCGACGCGCGGGCGCTGCTCAGCGACCACGCGGAGGTCCTCGCCGCTCGGTCGGCCGTCGCGAAGAAGGCGGCCGAGGCCAAGCGGGTCGCCGCCGCCAAGCGCGCGGCCGCCGCGAAGAAGGCGGCCGAGGCCAAGGCAGCCGCCGCCAGGAAGGCCGCCGCGGCGAGGAAGGCCGCCGCCGCGCGTAGGGCCGAGGCCGCCCGTAGGGCCGAAGCCGCCCGCAAGGCCGCCGCCGCAGCCGCCGCGCGTAGGGCCGCCGCCGCGCGCAAGGCCGCCGCGAGCGTGCCGGCCGCCTGCCAGTCCTACCGTGGCAACCAGCGCACCGCGTGCCGGCTGCTGCCGAAGTACGGCTTCTCCACCAGCGAGATGAGCGCCCTCGTTCCCATGTGGACGAAGGAGAGCAACTGGAACCACCGCGCCGAGAACCCCAGCTCCGGCGCGTACGGCATCCCGCAGTCACTGCCCGGCAACAAGATGGCCAGCGCCGGCTCCGACTGGGCGACCAACCCGGAGACCCAGATCCGCTGGGGCCTGGGCTACATCAGGTCCGTGTACGGCTCGCCGTCGCAGGCCTGGGCGTTCTGGCAGGCCAACGGCTGGTACTGAGCAACCGTCAGCGAACGTCCTCCGGTCGGATCAGCCCGTCCTCGATAGCGCGAGCCACCATGGCCGCCTTGTTGGGGGCGGGCCGACCGACGGTCGCGTACTTCACCCGCGCCCGGCTGATGTACTGGTCGACCGTCTCCACGGACAGGCCCATGTCCCGCGCGACCGTGTGCTTCTTGGGGTGCTGGAACCACAGCTTCAGGGCCCGCTGCTCCTGCGCCGACAGCACCGGCCGGGTCGGGCTCGCGTCGGCGAGCAACGCCCGCGCCACCGACGGCGTCACGTAGGGGCGGTCCTGCGCGGCGGCGGCGACCACCTCGATGAAGTGTTCGGCCCCCTCGTGCTTGGTCAGGTACGCGGTCGCGCCCGCGTCGAGCACCGCCCGGATCGTCGCGTCCGACGTCTGGGCGGAGAAGGCGACGACGCGCCGCTCCTCGGCCAGCACGCCGATGCGCGACATCATCGACTCACCGAAGATGCCCAGGTCCAGCACGAGCACGTCCGCCCGCCGTCCCGGCCCGGCCAGCACCGAGTCGACGCGCACGCCGTGACCGACCAGTTGCAGGCGTCGTTGCGGGTCCGCGTCGACCCATGCCCGTACCCCCGCCAGCACCACCTCGTGGTCGTCGACCACGGCCACCGTCACCGCGCGTACCACGTTGTCCGTACCCACACCGCCTCCTCGTCCCGGCTCCACACCACCGCGACCCCCGTACTCGCGCCCGAACCCGTCCCTGCAGTCTCGTCGATCTCCGTACCGTCCGCGACGTCGGCCACCGCACTCACCTCGACCTCGCCCGGACCGGCGATGATGGTGATGCGGCAGTGCGTGGCCGCGACCGCGAGCAGATGAATGGGCGCCTCCGTGAGCGCCCGGCGCACCGCGACCGGCATGTCGGGCAACTCCCCGACGACCTCCAGGCCGACCTGCAGACCTCGCCGCTCCCCGATGTCGGCACACGCGCGCAGCTCGTGCAGCAGCGGGCTGTCCGCCTCGTCGCGCTCGGCGATCAGGCGGCGCAGTCGCGACGCCGCGACCGCCGAGCGCCGCCGCACCTCCGGGTCGCCCGGGTCGCTGCTGCCGTCGGCCAACCCGCCGAGCAGCTCCACAAGGGAGTGCCCGACCTGGCGGTAGCGCTCCTGGCGCGCCTCGTGGATCTGCTGCGCCACCAGCTTGCGGGTCTCGATCTCCACCCGGGCGGTCTGCGCGGAGCCCACGCGGGCCGCGAGCCGCTGCATGAACCGGCAGCCCGCGAACAGCCCCAGCTGGAGTGCCGTGGCGCCGTAGAGCGTGAGCACCACACGCGCCGCGTCCACCCGGTCGACCGGCCGGGTGGCCACGAGGGCGATGACGACGGCCACGGCGTTGGCCGCCTGCGCGCCGAGCAGCCAGCCCAGCGGCGCGCGCCACAGCAGCAGCATCGCCGACCAGCCGAACGCGGTCCAGGCCCAGTTGGCCGACACGAACGTTGTCGTGGGGTACGACGAGGAGGCGACGACGACGGTCGCGGCCAGCATCAGCGCCACGCCGGCCAGGGCGAAGGCGCTCGGCGGCAGCAGCACGGGCGTGTCGTGGGGCCGGCGCAACAGGCTCAGGGCCGCGACCGCGGTCACCACCGCGACGACGACCCAGGCGGCCAGCGGCACCAGCACGGCCGGCAGCTGCGGCCACGGGGTGCGGTAGTCGGCGCGGTAGATCAGGGTGCCGGTCAGGTTGTTCAGGACGTGCCAGATGCACGCCACGACGATCGCGGCCAGCGCCGTTCCCCGGGCGTACCCGGACCCGTACCCCGGTGCGGTCATGGCTGGAGCCTGAGCTGACGATGGGCTCGCTGACGGCCGCTCATGGGGCTACCCGTTCCGCCGGCCAGTGCAGGCACCAGCGGGTGCCGGCGCCCGGCGCGGAGTGCACCTCCGCCACCCCGCCGACGGACGCCATGCGCCCGACGATGGACTGCCGGATGCCGAACCGGTGCTCCGGCGCGGCGGCCGGGTCGAAGCCCCGGCCGTGGTCGGTCACGTCCAACCGCACCCGGCCGCCGTCCGTGCGCAGGGCCAGGTGGGCCGCTGACACGCCCGCGTGTCGGGCCACGTTGCGCAGCGCCTCGGCGGCGCTGGACACGAGCGACTCCGCCACCCGCTTGGGCACGTGGCAGGGCACCAGGTCGTGCTCGACCGTGAGGCCGAACGGCGGGTCGGCGGCGAGGCGCTCGAGCGGGCCGTCGAGGCGCACCCACCGCTCCTCGCTGTGCTCGCGGTACGCGGCGGCAAGGTGCTCGATCACCATGAGGTCGGCGGAGGCCCGCTCGCTGAGCGCCCGCGACCGGGCGGCGGCCACGCCCGTCCCGACGAGGGTGAGTGTGGTGAGCGCGGTGTCGTGCAGGGCCCGCAGCTGGGAGATCTCGTCGGCGCGGTGGGCGGCCTGCAGCTCGGCGGCCTGCCGGCTGCGGCGCTCGGCCGCCACGGCGGCCGTCTCGGCGGCGTCGACGCGACGCAGCACGCGCATGACGACGACCGCGCTGACCAGCTGGACGCACATGATCGCGGTGTGGTTGACGCCCTTGCCGGCCAGGCCCCCGATGAGGAACCCGGCCTGGAACGCAGCGATGATCACGAGGCCGGCCGGGATGGCGGCGCGCGCCGGCCACGCCATGGCGACGCCGATGATGGCCATCGACGCGATGGTCGCGACCCAGCCGGACCCCTCGTCCACCCGCTCCGCCGGCGAGATGTACGAATTGATCAGGCACAGCGCGACCGTGACCACGATGTCACCGATCACCATCGGCGCGATGAGCCCCCGCCGCCACACGATCGGCGCGTGCACCGCGACCCATGCCGCGAAGCCGGCGATGGCGACGGCGAGCAGCGTCCGGTCCACCGGCTCGATCGCGGACAGCGCGGCGAGCGGCGCACCGACGACCAGCTCACCGACGTGCAGCAACGCGCCGACCCGCGCGCTCATCACCCGTACGGGCCCGGCCGGCGCCGATGTGGTTGCGCCATCACTCAACGAACAATCCCTGTCCCACACCCAGCGCTGCTGTGTCACGCCATAACTACGGCGCGCAAGCGTAACTGCTTCGTGTTGTGCAATGGAATCCACGAAAAGGCATGGGGGAACCTCACCGGTCCACATCGATCGGCTGTCCAGACCGCAGCCCGGGGGACAACCGGTCGGGAAACATCGCCGGGGTGGCGACTTTCCCTCAGAGTCCGGCATTGGAGAATCGGACTATGCCGAACAACCTGCCCATCTGTGTCACGTGCGGCGTCCAGTACGGAGCGCCGCGCGGCAACTGCCCGATCTGCGAAGACGAGCGCCAGTACGTCAACTGGGCCGGCCAGCAGTGGACGACGCTGGCCGACCTGCGCGCCAGCGGGCGCCGGGGCCGCATCGAACCTGAGGGCGAGGACGCCGTCGGGATCGGCGCCGAGCCGCCCACCGCCATCGGCCAGCGGGCGCTGCTCGTGCGTACGCCCGCCGGCAACGTGCTGTGGGACATGGTCACCTACCTCGACGACGCCATGGTGGCCCACATCCGCGAGCTCGGCGGCGTCGCCGCGATCGCGATCAGCCACCCGCACTACTACGGCACGATGGTGGAGTGGTCACGCGCCTTCGACGCGCCGATCTACCTGCACGCGGCCGACCGGCAGTGGGTCGCGCGCCCCGACGACGCCGTGACGCTGTGGGAGGGCGACACCCGCGAGATCCTCGACGGCGTCACCCTCATCAACGCGGGCGTGCACTTCGACGGCGGTCAGGTGCTGCACGCACGCGACGCGGCCGGCGGGCGCGGCGCCCTGTTCTCCGGCGACATCCTGCAGGTCGTGCCCGACCGACGCTACGTCAGCTTCATGTACAGCTACCCCAACCTCATCCCGGAACGCCCACGCACGGTCCGCCGCGCCCTCACCCTCCTCGACCCCTTCCCGTACGAGCGGGTCTACGGCGCCTGGTGGGGCCGCGTCGTCGGCGCGGACGGCGCGCGAGCCGTCCGCCGGTCCGCGGCCCGCTACCTGGAGTACGCCCTGGACGCGTGACGTGCCCCGCGGCTCACCGGCCGGCGTCAGCGCGGGCGGCCCGCGCCGCGGACCGGCAGTCGCAGCGGCCCACGGATCGTCGTGGAGGCGCGCCGGCGGATGCGGCCCGCGCGGCGCAGGTCGGGACGGCGTTGCGCCAGGGCGCGCAGCGCGATGACGGCCTCCAGGCGGGCCAGCGGCTGCCCCACGCAGTAGTGGATGCCGCTGGAGAACGCGAGGTGGTCGGCGGTCTGCTCGCGCTCGATGTCGAACCGGCCCGGGTCGGCCCACGCCCGCGGGTCACGGTTGGCGCCGCCGATGTACGTCGCGACGTACTGTCCCTTGCGGACCGGCGTGCCCTCCAGTTCCAGCGGCTCGAGCGCGACGCGGTAGGTGCGTTGCACGGGCGGGTCGAAGCGCAGGGTCTCCTCGATGGCCTTCTCCGCCATCGTCTCCGGGTCCGCGCACAGCTTCTTCCACTGGTCGGGGTGGTCGAGGAGCGCGTTGACGGCGTTGCCGATCAGGTTCACGGTCGTCTCGAATCCGGCGACCAGCAGGAGGATGCACATCGGCAGCATCTCGTCGGGGCGCACCTGGTCGCCCTCGGCGGCCACGATCCGGCTCACGATGTCGTCGGCCGGCTCGGCGCGACGCAGCGCGAACAGGTCCCGGAACAGCGCGTCCAGCTCGCCGCGCGCCGCCTGCAGGCGCAGCGCGTGCGGCAGCGACCGGATGCCGTCGATGGCCCCGCCGATGACGGTGCCGTAGCGGGCGAACTGGTCCGTCCGGGCGTCGGGCACGCCGAGCAGGTCGGTGATGACGGCGATCGGCAGCGGTGCCGCGTACGCCGACACGAGGTCGAACTCCGCCGGCGCCCGGTCGAGCAGGCCGGCCACGGTGCGCTCGATGCGCGGGCCGTAGCCGGCGACCTGCCGGGGGCTGAACGCCGGCTGGGCCAGCCGCCGCAGCCGGGTGTGGTCGGGTGGGTTCATCTCCAGGAACGACAGGTTGACGCCCTCGGACGGCGGCATCGGCTCGCCTTCGGGCCGCACGCCGAAGCGCCGGTCGCGCAGCACGGCGTCGCAGATCCGGTGGCTGGTCGTCGACCAGTTGCCCAACCAGGTCGGCACGAGGTCGCCCTGGTGGCGCATGCGCTCATAGATGGCGTACGGGTCGTCGCGGCCGGGCCGCAGCCCCAGCAGCGCGGTGGGATCGCGGCGCACGTACCCCGAGTACGCGAACGCCAGGCGCTCCCTGTAGAGCCCGGCGGTGAACGCCAGGAACTGTCCGGCCTTGCTCACGGTGACCTCCCCCAGGTCAGGGTGGGCCCAGCCCGCGCAGGAACGTGTCCACCGCGAGGCCGGGGGCGTCGCGGGGCGCGAGGTGTCCTGATTGGACGGACTCGGCCGCGACGTACACCAGCGAATAGAACGTCTGGAGCGACCAGAAGTCGGGCACGTGCTGCCGCAGCACGCCCCGCTCGCGCGCCCGCCGCAGCACGGCGAGCGCCTTCTTCTCGACCGCGCCCCACAGGGGCCCGATCTCGTCGTCGTGGTCGAACAGCGGGTTGCGCCACAGGAACGCCAGGTGCGCGCCGACGGGCACCATCGCCTCGGCGAGCGCGAGCAGCCCGCCGTCGTCGTCGCCCGCCGCGCGTTCGGCCGCGTCGATGGCGGCGTCCCACGCCTGAAGCGACCGGTGGCCCACGGCGCGCAGCAGGTCGTCACGCGTCGCGTAGTGCTTGTGCAGCGTCGTTCGCCCGATGCCGGCCGCCTCGGCGACCTCGGCCAGCGAGGCCGACGGGTCGGCCACGAGCACCTCGACGGCGATGTCGAGCAGCGACGCGGCCGGGCGGCGCGTGCGAACACTCATGTTCACAACGGTACGCTCTAGCTCCAATAGGAGCTAGAGCGTTCGCTATCGGGCGATGAGTGGCGGGTAGGCGCGCTCCACGAGCCCGGTGAACGCCGCCGGGAACCAGGCCCCGCGCGGCGGCGCGTTCCGCATGGCCCCGCTCTCCTGCCCGCTCGGGCCGAGATGCCCCGGCTCGCACATCGGGTCCATCAGCCGCGCCTCGGGCAACGTCGGATCGCTCACGCCGTCGGACTCCCCCGGCACCTTCACCCACAGGTACGCGTCGACGTTCGGTCGGGGCGCGGCCACCGGCCGGGCGCCCAGCCCCGCACCGACCTGGTTGCACCAGTTCGTACGATCCAGGCGCCGGTCGATGCGCGCCCAGTTCACCCACTGGTCCACGTCCGTCGGGATCTGTGGCGGGATCGCGGGATTGCCGTTCCAGCCGTTGCGCGACGTGTCGATGACGAATCCGATCGACGACGGGAAGCCGAGGGACACCAGCCGCGGGTAGAGCGCGGCGATGAGGTCGGACTCGTCGAACATCGGGTTCCAGTCGTAGAAGCGCGCCGAGCGCACCGGCTGCCCGTTGATCAGCTGGTTCGGGTCGGTCAGCACCGTCTCCTCGACCGGAACGTAGCTGGCCGTGTTGACCGCGAAGCCGGCGACGCTCGACATCCCGCCCGCCGTGCCGCTCACGATCGACGCGTACAGCTGGGCCATCGGCACGAAGTTGTTCTCCCAGCCGATGACGCCCGAGTTGGACGCGTCCAGGTACGGGTAGACGTTCGCGATCGGGTGCAGCTTGTTCAGCGCGTACTGCACCCCAAGGACGTACGCGCCCGACTGCCGCACCTCGGCGCACGCCGGCGCCTGCACCGTGTAGAGCAGGTGATGCAGCGAGTCCGGCTCCACGATCACCGCCACGCGCAGGCTCGCGTAGCGCGGGTCCGCGAGGACCGCCGCGATCGGGTCGATGTACTCACTCTTGTAGCGCTGGAGTCCGTCGCCCGCGACCGTCAGCTCGCCGGGCAGGATCCGGCTGCTGCAGGAGCGGTTGGGCAGGTTCTGCAGCACGAGCGTGACGACGACCGGGCGCCCGGCGGCCTGCTGCTGGGCCAGGGCGGCATCGAGGTGACCGCGCAGGCCGCGCCCGGCCGTGATGGAGGCGATGGTGTCCAGCCAGACGGCCGTGGGATGGCGGGCCACCTCACGCATCGCGCCGCCGAGCGTGCCGCCCGCCGCGTCCGCGGCGGCGTTGACCCGCGCGACATGGTCGGGGTTGAGATAGCCGGCCGCGCCGAGGAACGGGTTGTCCAGCGGCGGATCCGACGGCCCGCCCGACGTCGGCCCGGCACTTGTCGGACCGGCACTTGTCGGACCGGCACTTGTCGGACCGGCACTCGTCGGCCTGGCAGACGTCGGCCCAGCGGACGTCGGACCGGCGCTCGTCGGGCCGGCACTCGTCGGGCCGGCGGACGTCGGGCCGGCGCTCGTCGGCGCCGCGCTCGTCACCACCGTGCCGGTGCACACCGTCCCATTGAGGGCGAAGGATGCCGGTTTCGGATTGCTCCCCTGCCAACTGGCCAGGAAGCCCAGGCTCACGGTGGCGTTGGTGGCGATCCGCGCGTTCCACGACGCGTTCGTGACCGTGACCCGCTGACCGGCGCGGGCGAACACGCCGTTCCAGCCCTGGGAGATCACCTGCCCGGCCGTGAAGTCCCACGCCAGCGTCCACCCGTCGATCGGGGCGCCGAGGTTATGGACCGTCACGTCGGCGGTGAAGCCGCCGGGCCACTGGTTGACGGCGTAGTCGACGCGGCAGCCGGCCGCGGCGGAGGCGGGGGAGGCGACGGCGATTAGGATCCCGGCGGCAACGGCCGAGGCGGTCAGGACGGACAGCGCACGGGACACCCTCATGACGCGACTCCTCGGGACGGTAGGAGTAGACGTTTGTCTATGTGCACTCTAGCCCGTCGGGGCCGAACCGGGCTGCCCGCCAGCCCACCGCCCGGGCCGCGGCCACGTTGACCGCGCTGTCGTCCACGAAAAGGATCTCCGTACTGTCAGGGCCCAGCGCCCGCGCCACCGCCGAGAACGCCGCCGGGTCGGGCTTGCGGCAGCCGAGCCGCCACGTGAAGAACAGGTGGTCGAACGGCGCGAACACCGCCGGGTACAGCCGGGGCAGCGCGGCCTCCTCCAGCGGCCCGTTGTTGGTGAACACCGACAGCGTGCGCGCGTCGCACCGCGCCGTCAGCGCGTCGAGCACGCCGGCGTTCGGCGCGTAGGCCGCGCACCACGCGTCGTCGAGCTCCTCGTCGGTGCCCGCGAACCCCACCGTCGCCCGGATGCGCGCACGCACGAGGTCCGCCGACCCGTACCGCCCCGCGTCGCAGTCCGCGTTGAAGCCCGACGCCCACAGCAGCTCGTCCACCCGCGCCGCCGGCAGCCCGAACAGCCCGGCCAGCACGTCGAGGCGCCGGAGGTGATCGAACCGGAACAGCACCCCGCCGAGATCGACAACCAGATGCGTCACCCCGCCTCACCCGCCGCGACACGGACCTCCTCCAGGAGTACGCGCAGATCGCCCGCCGTCGTGGCCGGACTGAGCACGCAGGCGCGCAGCGCCTCCACGTCGCCGAGCCGGGTCCCCGTGAGGAACGCCCGCCCGCGCCGCTGCACGGCCGCGGGGATCGCCCGGTTCACCGCGTCCGGGTCGGCCCCGTGCCGGTAGCGGAAGGCCACCACGGAGGTCGTCACGGGCGCCAGCCGCTCCAGGTCGTCGGCCGCGTCGACGAGGTCGGCCAGCTCGCGGGCCCGCGCCGAGGTGCCGGCCACCAGCCGCGCGACGCCGTCGGAGCCCAGGTGCGCGATCGTGGCCCACGTCTTGAGGGCCCGCAGCGGGCGGGTCTGCTCCGGCCCGTACTCGGAGAACCAGCCGAAGTCGCCGGCCGCCTCGTCGCGCAGGTACGCCGGGACGAGGCTGAACGCGTCGCGGGCGGTGACCGGATCGCGCAGCAGCACGCACCCGCAGTCCACCGGCACGCCGAGCCACTTGTGCGGGTCGAGCACCAGGGAGTCGGCTCGCGCCAGGCCGGCGAACGCGGCCGGCTCGACGACCGCCCCCAGCGCGCCGTAGGCGCCGTCGACGTGCAGCCACAGCCCGTACTCGTCGGCGAGGTCCGCGATCGCGGGGAGCGGGTCGATCGCGCCGGTGTTGACGGTCCCCGCGCTCGCCGCCACGCACAGCGGCCGCAGGCCGTTGCGGAGGTCGTCCGCGATGGCGGCGCCCAGCGCGGCGACATCCATGCGGAACCCGGCGTCGACCGGGATCACCCGCAGCCCGCGCGTGCCGAAGCCGAGCAGCTCGACCGCCTTGCGCAGGCAGCTGTGCCCTTCGGCGGAGACGTAGACGACCATCGGCGGGCGGCCCCACAGCCCGTCCTCGCGCGGGTCCCAGCCGTCGCGCCGGGCGCCGGCCTGTCGCGCCGCCGCGAGGGCGATCACGGTCGCCATCGACGCGCCGCTGGTCAGCAGCCCGTCGCCCGGGTACCCGATGAGCTGCGCCAGCCACCGTACGGCCGTGTGCTCCAGGAGTACCCCCGCATGGTCTCCCCCCGCGCAGCTGGGGTTGAGCGCGGCCGCGAGCACCGCGGACGCGATACCGGCGGTCGACGGCGGCGAGTTGACCCACCCGAAGAACCTCGGGTGCCCGTTGCCCATCGGGTACGGCAGGACGTGGTCGCGGATGTCCGTGAGCAGGTCGTCGAGCGGCCGGCCGGCGCGCGGCAGCGGCTGATCCGTCAGCCACGCGCGCGCGTCGTCCGGCACCGGCTGCCACACGGGCCGCTCGCCGACCGTACGGAGGTGATCGGCGGCAAGATCCGCGGCCCGGCGCAGCTCATCCATTGCTCCACTGTAGACATGTTTTCGCTAGGAGCGCGGTGACAGGTGCCGGTCGAACCAGTCGGTCGCGCGGTCGGCGACCTGCTCCAGGGTCCCCGGCTCGCTGAACAGGTGACTCGCGTGGGGCACGATCCGCACCTCGCACGGCGCGGCGATCAGCCGCGCGGCCCGCTCGTTCAGGTCCACCACGACCGGGTCGTCCCCGCCCACGACCAGCAGCGTCGGCGCCCGTACCCGGGACAGCGCGTCGCCCGCGAGATCGGGCCGGCCGCTGCGCGACACCACCGCGCCGACGGTGTCGGCCCGCTGCGCCGCGGCGACGAGCGCGGCCGCGCTCCCGGTGCTCGCGCCGAACAGTCCGACCGGCAGGGCGCCGGTCGGCGCCTGCCGGCCCAGCCAGTCCACGATGCCGACGAGCCGGCCGGCGAGCAGGGCGATGTCGAACCGGAGCCCGGCGCTCACCCGGTCGATCTCCTCCTCGCGGCCGGTGAGCAGGTCGACCAGTACGGTGGCGAAGCCCGCGTCCGCGAGCCGCCCGGCCACCATCCGGTTGCGGGGGCTGTGGCGCGAACTGCCGCTGCCGTGCGCGAACAGCACGGCGCCGCGCGCGTGCTCCGGCACCACGATGTCGGCGTCGAGCACGACGCCGGCCACGTCGATGGGCACGCTCGTGTCGGGTCGCATGGCCTGTCACCTCACCGTCCCGTGCAGCCGTTGCTCGTACCCCGAACAGGACCGGCAAAACGCCGCGATCCGGGCGGAGCTGGGCAGCGGAAGCGCTGAGGGGGTCGCGCCCAGGTGCAGGCCGGCACGACGGCTCCTCTTTGTCCGGGTACGGCCTTACAAGATCTATATGGGTTGACTTTTCATATCTTTTGTCCGGTTTAATACCGGGTACGGAGTCGCCCCTCACCGAACTGTTCGGCTGTGCCCGTTTGTGACCGAGTTGGTTCGAATGATGGCGCGACCCTCCATATCGGATTACCAAGATGTTGCCGAAACATTGCGGCGGATCCCGTGAGGAAGGACGAAGCCTTGACGACCCACCAGGGCCCCCGGTCGGCCCCGACCACCAGTAGGGCATCGACCTTCCACTGGCGCGCTCTCCTCGGCGTCCTCGTCGCGTTGACGCTGATTCCGGTCGCCGCGATCGTCAGCGCGGCCCCGGCCAGCGCGGCCACCAGCCAGTTTCGGGGCATGAACTGGGCCGTGCTGGGCGACAACTTCAGCACCGGCCTGCTCGTCCCGCAAGGCCTGAGCCAGTCCGACAGCAACGCCACCGTGCGGGCCAAGGCCAACGCCCTCTACGACGACATGGCCGCCACCATGGGCGTCAACACCGTCCGGCTGCCCATCAACACCCACACGGTCGCGAACACGACCTGGTGGAACGCCTACCGGGGCGCCATCGACGCCGCCACCGCCCGCGGCTTCAAGGTCATCCTGGCCTACTGGGAGGACGGCGCCGCCTCCGGCGGCCGGATCACCAACCTCGCCGCCTGGAACACGATGTGGTCCAGCGTCACCAACACCTACGGCGCCAACACCAACGTGTACTTCGAGCCGATGAACGAACCGCACGGCTACAGCTCGGCGGAGTGGCGCGACGTCGCGGCCAACTGGCTCAGCTACCACTACTCGGCCGTACCCGGCCGGGTCCTCATCGGCGGCACCGGCTTCAGCCAGGACCTGCGCGACATCTGCAACGACAGCCGCTTCAACGCCACGCTGCTGTCCTTCCACCACTACGCGTTCTTCTACAGCGCGATGACCTACGACGCCTTCCGCAGCCACATCCAGACGCGGCTGGGCAACTGCGCCTCCCGCGCGGTCGCGACCGAGTTCGGCGGCCCCATGTCCACCGGCCTCAACTACGGCGACCCGAACAGCACGGACAACTTCGTGCGGCACATCCGCGCCATGGCCCAGGTCATGCGGGACAACCAGATGGGCGGCACCTACTGGCCCGCCCTCGGCGGCAAGCCCGGCACCATCGGCTACGACTGGTACTCGATGTACGCCCTGAGCGGCAGCGGCACCGACCTCAACCTCACCATCCGCAACGCCTCCGGCGCTGAGCGGATCCGGTACGCCTGGGGCGACAACGTCAGCGGCGGCACGACAACCACTCCCCCGGCGGGAACGTACTACCGGCTCACCGTGCGCCACAGCGGCAAGGCCATGGACGTCCAGCAGCCCAACCTGGACAACGGCGCGCGCGTCGGCCAGTACACCTACAACGGCAACGCGTGGCAGCAATGGCAGTTCCAGGACGCCGGCAGCGGCTACTGGCGCATCATCAGCCGGCACAGCGGAAAGTGCCTCGACGTGGTGAGCGCGTCCACCGCCGACGGCGCCGACCTCATCCAGTACACCTGCGGCAGCGGCACCAACCAGCAGTTCCAGCTGGTCGCCAACGGCAGCTACGTCCAGCTCCGGGCACGGCACAGCAACAAATGCGTGGACGTACCGGCCGCGTCGACCGCGGACGGCGTGATCCTCAAGCAGTACACCTGCAACACAGGCGCCAACCAGCAATGGTCCCGCACGCCCGTCTAGCAACGCACCGGACCGGAGGCAGCGGCGGCAACCACCACGAGGGGCGGTTCCCGCCGCTGCCACAAATCCCGCCAAGTCAAAGGCCGACCGACAAGACTTCGCGATCAAACTGGACAGCCCTCTGGAAGAGTTTGCCAATACAAGATCGCAGTAGCAAATACCGCAGGGACGAGTAGGCAGCTCAAGACCAACCCTGTCAGCTTATATCTGACAAAGACCTTCGTTCGAACAAAGAATACGATGACGAGCGACATTCCTAGCAACTCAATCAAGAGGGCCAAGGCGATCACAAGGCCAAAAGAATCGGCGACGTCGCAGCCATCCAAGCCGACCCGGGCGAGGAAAATGCACACCAGAACTGCCCCGAGATGGACGATCACTCCCGCCCGAAACCCTGACCAAATGGATTGCCTAGACGCCATCTGCATCTAATACTCCTACGGGCGTAAATGGCGAGAGCGACGTCACGTTGCTGGGAGCAACCTTAATAACCAGCCTTGTCTGGGTTTGGAAAGCCGCATCTCAAAGACCGAGTCTCTCGGAATACTCACCGCCCACATCGCATCACGGAGCGATCGCCCGCGTCGATCGGCCAACGGGGGTCCGGCGGCTGGTCACGCCGTGCCACTAGCACGCGTTGCTGCACGAACCGCCTCAGCGGACGCCATAGACATCACCACGGAGTCGGATCGACAGAACGTGCACCGTCCGCGTGTCTTCCTCGATCCGGTAGACCACGCGGTACGTCCCCAGGTGAGCCGACCGCATCCCTTCGTACGGCCCGGTCAGCTCTCCGCCGAGGCGGTGCGGATTGATCGGCAGTCGCTGCGTGACAAACGTGTACGCCGCCCACGCGACCGCCTCAGGCAACCCGCTTTCCAACGCTCGACGCGCCGGACCGGTGAGCTTCACGACCCACCGCTCGGGTGCGGTCACGCAGCACCCTGACGCCGAGCCCGCATCACATCCGCCAGATCACTCGCATCCACGAGACGCCCGGCCGCGATATCCTCCTCGGCCTCGCGGATGTCCGCGATCGCCGCCGCGTCGGACAGGATGGCCACGGTTTCCCTCAGCGCCCGGATCTCCTCCATCGACACCAGAACGGCCGCCGGCTCACCGTTGCGGGTGATCTCGACGTGGTCATGCGTGGTGGCAACGGCCGCGACAAGCTCGGACAGTCGAGCCTTCGCGTCTGTCACATTGAGGGTCTGCGCCATGGTCCGAATTCTAGTCCGATCGCTAGGGCCCGTCTACGAAGGTTCGAGGTGGTACTCGTCAACGTCCACGAACGCACCCGTCCGCGCGAGAAGGGCTAGCGTCCGCTGCTCCAGACTCCAGCCCAGCAGGTTCGGTTCCGGGGTTCCTCACCGTTGACCTCGGGCGTGTTCTCCCTGACGATCTGGAGCCCGGCAGACACGACGGCTCACCGTTGACGAGCCGGGACGTGAGGGCCGCGATCCGGTCGGCGTACCGTTCGACCCGGTCGATCACGTGCTCGATCTGCTCGTGCTGAAACAGGCTCTCGTCACGGCAGACGACCTTCCAGGAATGCGACCGGGGAACGGGGCGGTATGGGAGGCGAGAATCCCGAACGCCCACCTCTTCCGGCTCAAGTCCGACCTCCGCCGTGATCGCGGCGGCCGAGACCCGCTCAAAAGCCAACGCGAAGTAGACGTACTGCCGCACCCGCATCGCGAAATCTACAGACCGTTGTCAGGCTGGGGACGTGTCAGCGTCCGCGTACGAACCCACGCCGGCTCTTCCCGAACCAACGCTGGCACAGTCGCAAGTGGTGGCCAGAATGTGGGCCCGACATAACGGAAACGAACCGCATTTCCGCGGCTCAGAGCCCCACGGTCACGATTGCGACCGCCCAGAAGGGCGAAATGATTGGTGACCAACCGCGGCGACCAGCTCGGCTTCCTTGTGTTTCATTGGGCTGGACCGTGCGCAGATGCGCGACGCGTGGTGTCCCGGTTCGTGATGGCCTGGTTCACATCACGGATGGCCGTGCGGATGGTGTCGCCGTACGGCCCGTCCGGCAGCGCGGAAGTGTGTTGCTCGGCTTTGTCTATCTGCTCGCCGGCCGCCTGGAACGAACCCAGGCGACGGAAGTTGTCGGCAAGGTTGAGGTAGAGGCTCGGGTAGAAGCCAGCCACGTGGAGGCTGGCGTGGTGCTGTTGGGCTCGCTCGTCGGTGAGGGCATCGGCGGCGTCGAGGGCGCGGACGTCCCAGACGAGCGCTTCCGCGGGGTCGTCGTAGAGGTCAGCCAGGTAGTGCGCCAGCGTGCAACGGTGGAACGGGTCGCCCGCCGCCCCGATCTGTTCCCAGATGACTAGCAGGTCGCGACGAGCTGCGTCGATGTCGCCTGCATGTCCTCGGCCGACTGCCGTCCCAATGGCTTCCATGGTGGGATCGGGGGTGGCGGATGGTGTGGTCATGGAAGTGAGTCCGTCCTTCCTGTCGTCATTGGGTGTTGCGGCGATGCGCTCCCACAGCGCCACGTGTTCTTGGGGTTACGGTTCAGGGGTCACGCGGGGCATGACGAGTGTGGTGAGGTCGCCGTCGTCGGCGGACCGGACAGTGGCGGGCTGGTCAGGCCCACGCAGGTCGAGCATCACGTCATTGCCGATCGCATGGCTCAGGGCCGGATACAACGTGGTCAGCTCGAACCAGAGCGTCAGGTCAGGGCCTGTCGCTGACCCTGCAAGCGTGACTTCGTCGCTACTGGGGAGAACCAAACTCGGTCGGCCATCGGATATCTGCAGGCCGAACATTTCTGGCGCTCGCTGTTCGAGCTCTCTCACGACGTGCTGCTTACCGATCGTGACGCGGTGGGTCACTGGCCGGAGCGAGCCGAGTAGGAGTCGGTAGTCGGGGAACACCTCAGTCAGCAGACGGCAGTGGATCACGGTGCCGTTCGCCAGTCGCACGCCCAGGGTCCGCTCGCCCGCCTCGATCGTTACGGTGGGGCTGCGTCGCACCCGGTAGGTGAGGGCCCGCATGTCGTCACCGGCGATGGTGCCGGCCCAGGTCCCGGCGGAGGGATCGATCGGGACCAGGGTTCGCGTAGCGAGTCGGTACCGGTCGGTCGCAGTCAACGCCACGGATTCGGAGTCCGCTTCCAGACGCACACCGCTCAGGACCGGTATGTCGGGGTCGAAGACTGTGGTGGCCAGAACCTGGTCGACGGCGGCTGCGAGGACTGGGCCTGCAAGCCCGCAGATCGTGAGGCGAGGCTCCCGGCCGAGGGATGCTTTGAGCTCCGCCGCCGCCCGTTGAACATCAGAGGCCTGTGCGGTCACGTTGATGACGTGCTCATCGATCAGCCGCGCTGCCTCCTCAGCGTCCGCGGTGAAGAACTTCCCGATGGTGAGCAGCGGCATCCCGATCGTGCGTAACTCGCGCAACTGGACGGCACGCGTCACCTGCGATTCGGCGTAGAGCCGATAGCCCGTCAGTGGATCGACCTCGTCGGGGTGGAGCAGACCTACGTCGTCGTAGAACCGCAAAGCGCTCGCGGTCAGCCCGACGAGCCTGGCGAACGCGCCGATCGACATCCGGTCCGGGTCAGTCACCTGACCATCGTCAGGCCTCAACCAACTCGAAGGTCAACCCGACCCCGACCGCCAACAACTTCCCGCCCCTCCCCAACAAGCCGGTTGTCGTCTTCGGCGGTCGGTCTCCCGCGCCGCGCGACCGCGGCCGCTGTGGCTGACCGAGTTCGGAGTTCGGCGGCTTCATCTCCGCACGGAGATCATCGCCGAATCGATCCGCGGCACGACTCAGCCTTTGGTGCCAGCCAGCGCCACATTTGACCTTGGCTACTAGGCGCTCGACCAGGTTCTATAGCCATATATCTATGCAAATGGCGTCCAGGCCGCCGTACGAGCCGCAAACCCGCAGGTCGAGGGCTTGGTCACGTTCTTTGGTGGGCGCGGCAGGGTTCGAACCTGCGACCCTCCGCTTGTAAGGTGCGGCCCACCGCCAACACGCCAGCCCTACGCACTGCGGTGTGGCGCACCACCGGCTACCGGTGCCCGGCGTCGTACGACGCCGTTGCTACACGCGCTGCTACCAGTGCACCGAAGGACACTGCTGCTGGTGCGCCCCGTACCGGCCCCCTGTTCACTCTTCCGCGCCGCCTTCTCCGGCCAGGACGCCTGGCTCGGCCGCAGGAGCCGGTCCCTCTGCCTCTGCCGCAGCGGCGGCATCTCCGAGTGCGGCGATCCTCGCTTCGAGGCGTGAAACAACCTCTACATCGAATGGCCATTCCATGGCTGCCGTGAAGAACTTTGTCGAGCTGAGCAAGGCAGTGGCGGCGGAACACGCAATCGCCGTCATATTATCTTCGTCTTCCACAATCGTTCTCACGACACGACCGAACGCTTCGTCAGGCACTAACCTCAATCTCGCGGCGAGGTCTTCGCCTTGGCCCACCTCGCCTGCGAAGAGGATGTCAACTTTGTGGCCGTTGTAATACTCGGTTTCTTCCACGCACGCCGGCCCGCCACTTACCAAAGGCGGAAGTGTCGCAGCCACGGACCGAAGACGCTGTATCTCAACGTCGAGCGCCGAAGTGATCCGGTCATCGTCGAATACCAGCTTCTGGCGCTCAAGCGATGCTATCCGAAGATCGATCGCCATAACGTCCGTGCGGGTAACGTCTACCCCCATCAATTCCAAGCGGCACGTTCCGATTAGGGTCTTGTGGGTCAGCATCATCGCCTCCGCCACGCGACCGACCATCAGAAGCGCAGCGATGGCTTCAGTCAAGGCAACTTGATTGGTGAAGACGTCGAAAACATGCATCCTTGACGACTTCATACCCAACGACCTAGACGGTTCAGCAGCCTGACTTGCAAAATCACCCACGTCTTTCAATAACGAAAGAAGCTCATCCTTTTTCGATCTGGCCGCCGGGCCAACGTTAATTTCAATAACGGGGTCGAGCCGGATCGGCTCCGAGCCGGGCTCATTCCGCCCGCGAATTTCCAGACCGGTTCCCCGGAAAGCATACCGCGTTGAGCAGTGAACTTTAAAATTCTCTACGAAACTGTACCTAAAGTCGTCCGAATCCCGCGTTGCTGTCTTGATTGATGACGTCCACTCAAGGTAGGGATAGTCAGCACCAGCAGGCGCAGGGTTCGAGCCATCACCGACAAACAGGCCACGCACAATCTTTCGAAACGAACGAACATCGCGTGGTAGCCGTGAGTAAAGTTGGGGGTAGTCATCCTCGCTTACGTTGCACAACCATAGCAGCGCTCGTCGAACGTAACCCCACGTCTTGTCAGCAGCCGCAAGAGCGTTGGCGTGAACCTCCGTCAGCTCGTAAATCCCATGCTCGATTCCGTCGCTGGCATGACGGGCAGCACCGTACGTTTCGTTGTCATCGTCGAATATGCCACTTCTCCGAGACCAGTAACTTAGCTCGCGTTTCCAGTCCTTCTTTTTTACGTCGATGCCCACGCTCTCGGCCAACTGGAATTGATCGAATCCTTTATCCGAGCAATGTCGTGCAATTATCGCGGGCCCAAGCGTCTCTACTGCCATGTACAGGTGAGCAAGCGAAAGCCACTCGCCTCCGTAATACCAATACCGAAGGGCGATATCATATTGCTGAAGCGCCCGAGGGAGACGCGAACTCAACACAGCGTTTGCTCCAACGAACACCGCCCGATACTCGCCTGGGTCGACCCGGCGGCCTTCGGTTGGTAAACCATGCTGGTCTGCCAAAAATACTTCTACGAATTCGCGGTTCTCCAGGCCCTCTGTGATATCGAAAGCGACATGAACCTCTGGCTGTCCAACAGGGACGTTAGCAACGAATGCTAGGACACTCGCCAAGAATCGCGCAATCGCGGTGCCTTTCGCCATGGCGAACTCAATAGAAGGCGCTGGACCTCGCGCCTCAATGATCAGCTCACGCGGCGTAGGCGCTCCGTGCCCAGTATTAACCCAGTTTGTTGACATACGGAATCGGACTCGATCATCACAGTCCGGTACGTCAAAAAAGAACTCTTGCCCTTGCTCCGGAAGAAATCTTGCGGAGGATATGCACCTGAACACGACGACGTATATGTGCTGATCGGGCATTGCCGACACCTCTTAAATGACTTCTTGGCGATAGCCCAGCTATGAGAGACGCTGGCCCCAAACGGGCCTAACCGCCACCCGCGTCGAACAGACGCTAATGACCCCAACCGGGAAACGCAACGGATTTTCGCGTGGCTTGGATGCTTGACAAGCGGCTTGGCAAGGAAATCGCCGTACATCGACCATGGCATGCGATAACCGCCAGCCAGGGTCAAGACGGCGCTTCGTACTCCTCCGGACCGAATCCAAGCTCCCTCATCAGCTCGGCATTCGAGCCCGGGTAGAGGTCATTGGCGTGCAGCAAACTAAGCAACGGTTCTATGGTCAGCGCGACACCGAAGCCAAGTTCAGGCGGCGCGTGATCGGTTACAAGCGACTGTACCATCACGCCCAGAAGCCAGCCGCTATCCGTCAGCACGGGGCCGCCACTAAATCCGCCCCTGGATATTGGTGATATTACAAATAGCGGATGCTGTGGCCCGAGATACGAATCAATTATCGCGTTAACTTCTCCCCTTGCGGCAACCAAGACCGGTTCGCTTGATGTGGGAATAGGGGGAAACCCCATTAACACAACTGGCATCAAGACGAGGCTGTCGTTAATCCAATCGTCGAGGTGGCCGCCAATTTCAATGTGATCAATCTTGCGTGCGACTGTGTTTACACCTAAATGAATTGTTAACCGATCGCTCATGTAGTGTTCGAGTGAGAAATCAGTCTTCAGCAACGCTAGATCGATATCCGGTGCGCCACTGAGGATTACCTCAATAGACTCTAACGAGAGCTTGGCGTAACGGTGTGACACGGCCGCAGTGATCGTTCGATTTTCAACAACGTGCCGAGCGGTAACCAGTATCCCATCTCCCAAATGGAATGCTGTTCCGATGGCAATGTTTCCAGCCACGTCCGCTGTTTCGAGGGCGACTAGACACGGCCCAAACCGAGAATAGAACGGCAGATCCTCTTCGTGCTGAGGTCGCGCGATGGTCAATCTCCGTCCTCTCCAGCGACCGAGTCAGATTTAGCCACCGATTCGATCGCCTCGGCAATCAAATGATTGACTTCCGCCAAATTTGAAACAAACCGAAACGCGCGCCTGGACGGACGCGCGTAAAGTATCTCCTTTATCGTGCCGCTCAACGCCGTAACCAATTCCAGTCGGCGCGCTAAAGGAAGATTGCTTAACCACACGAGTCGTACGGCAACGGCATACTCAATTGCCGTACTGCCCAATGACGGGTTGGCGTTAAATGAGGATCCGTACTGTCGTGCCATCCTAGCCGGAAGTCGAATGCCTGGGTAGGTCAGGGCAAGCTGCGGGGCGATATCCACAAGAACTTGAGTCGCATCGTCTAGGTTTCCAAGCCAACGCTTCTTTTCAGAACCGAGTACCGCACGCATGTGCTGGGCGGGCGAAGCCGCTGATCCCGGCAAGTCGAGTACCCGAACTTGCTCCCCAGCTGTCATGACCAGTAACAGATTGTCAAGAAACTTGTCCCGGATCTGATGGGCAGCTTGTATTCGGCGATTTCGTGCTTCCAAGCGAGGGCCGACAAGCAGTTGTGTGGCAAGCGTCGTCGCAATCGCGACAAGGATGCTTGTTAGCCATGCGGGCATGTTGCGTATCATCGCCTGATCAGGGCCACCGCGCAAACCTTCGTCACTCAGCCTTTTGTTCCAAATTTGAAGTCCCCTGAGGTTGCACCAGCCGCTGCGTGGTGGATCGTCTGCGCTGCGTCAATCGCAGCTACTTGATCGGTCTGTATTTTTACGTCAAATAGGATGTCAGGGTGTAAATCTAGATCCTGTTTCGTTTCTTCCCAGACAGCAAGCCTCATGGCCGTGTCGCCGTCCCCTCGGGCTGCTGAGCGTCGCTCTGTGGTGACTCGTTCACACCACAGCAGCACGCGGAGCCACCTCGCTGGGAATCCATCCATGGCGGCCAAACCAGCGGCTTGACCGATGTGAACCACGGGAATACAACCTGCGACAGTAAGCGCGTCGAGCGTCTGGCGGTCGATGCCGTAGACGTTGCCATATCGCTCGTTGCGGTACAGGATCTCGCCGGCCTCTTCCAGCTCACGGAACCGCTCAGGCGATACGAGCCGATAGCCCGCCGACCGCCCCGCGCCGACCTTCAACCGCTGGTACAGCACGAATCGATCGTCCAGCTTGAGCAACTCGGCCGTCACGGTGTCCTTGCCGCTGGCCGGTGGACCGTAGAGGGCGACAGCGCGCCTCACGCGGGTTCCCGTCTCACGATCGACGCGATTAGGTCCCGCGCCTGCCGCTGGAGCGGAAGTCCTGAGGCGCAATTGTCGATCAAGACATAAGGCTCTGCCAGCCGGAAGTCGACGTCGATCGAACTTAGGTAGCTCGGCCAGTCAGCGAGCTTCGCGGCGTCACGAGCGGCGCCACGGTGGGTGGGGGCCGCCTACGTCCTCCAAGCCGACGGCACCATGAAGCGCCGGCCCGTCTTCGGCAAGTCCGAGGCCGAGGCGAACGAGAAGCTGATCGCCATGCAGGCCCGCTCGCACCAGGGCATCCCAGCCGAGGCGACCGTCTGGACCGTCGAGCGGTTCCTGGACTACTGGATCGAGAACATCGTCAAGCCGTCCCGCAAGCCGAGGACCGCCCAGGCCTACGAGGTGGTGGTGCGCGTCCACCTCGTGCCCGCGCTGGGCAAGAAGCGGCTCAACCGCCTCACAGCCGTCGACGTACGCACCTTCATCAAGCGCCTGGAGAACGCCTGCCTGTGCTGCCAGCACAAGACGGACGCGCGGCGGGCGGCCGACCAGCGGCGCTGCTGTGCGGTCGGCCAGTGCTGCAAGTCGGTCCCGTCCCGACGACTGGTCCAGCAGGTCCACTCCGTGCTGCGCAACGCCTTGCAGGCCGCCGTGCGGGAGGAGCTGCTACAGCGAAACGTCGCCAAGCTCGTACGGGTCACCTCCCCCACCTACGAGGTGAACCGTGGCCTCACGGTTGACCAGGCCCGACTCCTGCTCAAGGCAGCACATGACGACCGGCTTTCCGCGCTCTACGTCCTGGCGCTCTACCTCGGCCTGCGGCGCGGCGAGCTGCTCGGCCTCAGGTGGGAGGACATCAACTTCGAGGTCGAAGCGCTCACGATCAGTCGGACACTCCAGCGGATCGGTGGTGAGCTTCAGGCCGGGTCGCCAAAGAGCCGCGCGTCCAGCCGCACGGTGCCGCTGATCGGTCTGTGCGTGGCCACGCTCAAGGCACACCAGGAGCGGCAGCGAGCCGAGGCGAACGCCGCTGGCGAGAAGTGGCAAGACACCGGCCACGTGTTCACCACCGCCGTTGGCACACCGGTCGAGCCGGGCAACCTCCGCCGGAGCTGGTACCCGCTACGCGTGGCGATCGGCGCCGAGGCCACCCGGTTCCACGACCTCCGGCACAGTTGCGTGACCCTGCTGCTCGACCTGGGCGTGCCGCCGCACATCGTGCGGGACATCGTCGGCCACTCGGACATCGGCGTGACGATGAAGATCTACGCGCACGCCTCCCTGGACGAGAAGCGAGCCGCCCTCCGAAAGCTCGACGAGCGGCTGTCGTAGGGGGTCGCTGCCACACGCGTTGCTACATCTCGATCATGAAAGGTGATTTGATCTAGAAAACGCGAACACCCCTGGCCGGCATTCCAGCTGGTCAGGGGTGTTTCTGCGGGTTCTCACGCTGGTGGGCGCGGCAGGGTTCGAACCTGCGACCCTCCGCTTGTAAGGCGGATGCTCTCCCGCTGAGCTACGCGCCCGACACGCCCGACGGGCGTTCGAGTCGACAGAGTACCGTGCGGCGCTCGCCGGCCGGAAATCAATAGCCGCACGGGCGGGATGGCGGTCCGGAGACCGGGAGGGCCGCTGGGTGGGCGTTCGCCGCTGCGGATCGCGGTCTTCATGCCCGCGGATACGGCGGGGATGGCCGCCGTACCGTCCATCCCCGCCGTTTCCCGAAGCTAGGCGAGGTCCGCCAGGGTCTTGCGCCAGGCGTCCTGGTCGCGGGCTTCGCCGGGGAGGTTCATCTCGGCGAAGCGGATGATGCCTCCGCGGTCGATGATGAACGTGCCCCGGTTGGCGAAGCCGCGGTCCTCGTTGAACACGCCGTACTCGCGCGCCACGCCGCCGTGCGGCCAGAAGTCGGACAACAGGGGGAAGTCGTACCCCTGTTGGTCGGCCCAGACCTTGTGGGCGTACGGGGAGTCGACGCTCACCGTGAGCACCTGGGTCGTCTCGTTGGCGAAGTCGCCGACGTTGTCCCGGACCGAGCACAGCTCGCCCTGGCACGTTCCGGTGAAAGCCAGCGGGTAGAACACCAGCAGGACGTTCTTGCCGCGCAGGTCTGACAGGCGTACTTCCTGGTTGTTCTGGTCTTTGAGGACGAAATCGGGCGCTTCGGCCCCCACCTCGAGCGGCATGCGAACACCTCCGTGAGATCAGCTCGTCTGCGAGCATCGCACGGAAGGGGTTCTCGGGGACCCGGAGGGGTTAGCGGCGCTGCTTGGCGCCCCTCGGGGTGACGAGGCGAGCGCCGCTCCAGTCGCGGCCGACGCTCAGCGTGGAGGTCTGCTGCAGGCCTGCGGTCGGCGCCGACTCGGTGATCTCGCTCGGCTCGACGTGGCCGGTCCGGCCCGCCTTGGGGGTCAGCAGCCACACGACGCCGCTGTCCGCCAGCGGGGTCAGGGCGTCGACCAGCATGTCGACCAGGTCGCCGTCGCCGTCGCGCCACCACAGCAGCACCGCGTCGACCACCTCGTCGGTGTCCTCGTCGACCAGGTCGCCGACCCGGTCCATCAGGGCGTCACGAAGATCCTCGTCAACGTCGTCGTCGTAGCCGATCTCCATAACGACCATGCCCGACTCGATGCCGAGCCGATCCGGCAGGCTCTTGACGCCGTCGGCCTGACCCGCGGTCGCGCTCACCGTCGATGCCTCCTCGTCCTCACTGACGCTAGATGCGCCCGCACCATTGCGGGTAGTCCACACAACCGGGGCGCCGTGCGCAAGTGGCACACCGATTACTTGTGAAGATACGGCCTTCGGACGGGGTACGTCCCTCGGGGCATGCGGAAACCACCCGGGTGGCGCTCAGCGTTGCAGCAGGTCACGGGCGCCCGCCATGACGGCCTCCTCGGAGACCAGCAGATGGTGGGCCGCCGCGCCCAATGGAATAAACGAGTCGACCGCCGACACGCGGCGCGCCGAGCCCTGGTAGCCGGCGTCGACGAGCGCCGCGAGGACGCCCTCGCCGACGCCGCCGCTGCGGCGGGTCTCGTCGACGATGAGGACCCGGCCGGTGGCGCGGGACTCGCGGACGATGTCGGCCACGGGCAGCGGGGACAGCCAGCGCAGGTCGACGACGCGTACGCCGACGCCCTCGGCGGCCAGGCGGGCGGCCGCGCGCAGCGACATCCGTACGCCGTTGCCGAAGGTGAGGATCGTGAGGTGTTCACCCGCGTGGTACACCCGGGCGCGGCCGATCGGGGCGTGGTCGCGCGCCCAGTCGGCCGGCGGGGCGTACGGGTGCAGCCAGGCGTTGTCGCCCTCGGCGTACAGGTCGCGGGTGTGGTAGAGCGCGATCGGCTCCACGAGGACGCACACGGCGCCCTCCGATTCGGCCGCCGCGAAGCAGGTACGCAGCATGGGGGCGGCCTCGGCCGCGCTGGCCGGCACGCCGACGACGAGGCCCGGGATGTCGCGCAGCACGGCCACGGAGTTGTCGTTGTGGAAGTGCCCGCCGAAACCCTGCTGGTAGGCGAGCCCGGCGACCCGTACGACCATGGGGTTCTTGTAGGCCCCCTGGGAGAAGAACTGCATCGTGGCGGCCTCGCCGCGCAGCTGGTCCTCGGCGTTGTGCAGGTAGGCCAGGTACTGGATCTCCGGTACGGGCAGCAGCCCGCCGCTGCCCGCGCCGAGTGCGAGGCCCAGGATCGACGTCTCGTCGAGGAGCGTGTCGAAGACCCGGCCGGTGCCGAACCGGCCCCGCAGGCCCTTCGTCACGCCGTAGACGCCGCCCTTGGCGGCCACGTCCTCACCGAAGAGCACCGCGCCCGGGTTGGCCACGAGGGCGTCCGTCAGCGCCGCGTTGATGGTCTGCGCGAGCGTCAGCGGGCCGCCGTCCTCGGGCAGCTTGCCGCCGAACGCCGCCGACCGGGCACCGAGCGCCGGGCCGGTCGCGGCGGCCGCCGCGTCGCCGACCGCGCGGGCCACCCGTACGGGCTTGCGGGGCGCGAGCGGCGCCACCACCTCCGCGGCGGTGGCCAGCTTCGGCTCGGCGATGACCTCCTCGGCGACCCGGCGCACCCGCCAGCCGACCTCGTCGTAGCGGGCGAGCACGTCGGCCGCGCTGATCACCCCGGCGTGCACGAGCAGGGAGGCGGTCGCCACGAGCGGGTCGCGGTCGAGGTCGGCCGCGATCTCGGCGGCCGGGCGGTACGCGACCTCAGCGTCGGCGCCCGCGTGCCCCATGAGCCGGACCACCGACAGGTGCAGGAGGGCCGGCTTGCGCTCGGCGCGCACCCACGCGGCCGCCTCGACGGCCACCTCGTGGGCGGCGACCACGTCGCAACCGTCCGCGCCGAAGTATCGGATGCCGGGACGGCTGCGCAGGACCGCCTCGACCCAGCCCGCCGGCGAGCGGACGCTGATGCCGAGCCCGTTGTCCTCGCAGACGAACAACACCGGCAGGCGGTGGTCCGAGTGGGTGGACCAGCCCGCGGTGTTGAACGCGGCCTGGGCGCTCGCGTGGTTGATCGACGCGTCGCCGAAGGAGCAGACCACGATGGCGTCGTCGGGGTACCCGGCCGCCGCGGTCACCCGCTGGGTCGCGGCGCCCGGCGGGATCGGGCCGACGCCCGGCCGGCGCGCGTGGCGCAGGTCGCGCTGCTCGATCGCGTAGGCCAGGCCGATCGCGCGCGGCAGGTGGGACGCGACCGTCGAGGTGGTCGGGATGACCGCCAGGTCGGGGTGGCCGAAGACCTTGTGCCGGCCGCCCGCGATCGGCTCGGCGGCCGACGCGACGATGCCGCGCAGCACGTCGCGGACCGGGTCCGGGCCGCCCGGCACCTGGGCCGCGCGGGCGCAGTAGAACGCGCCCGAGCGGTAGTGCAGCAGCGCCGGGTCGGTCGGGGCCACGGCCGCCGCGACGGCCGCGTTGCCCTCGTGACCGGACGAACCGATCGTGTAGAACCCCTCGTTGAAACTGCGCAGCCAGCGGGCGGCCAGGTCGAGGTGCCGGCTGGCCAGCTGAGCGTCGAACAGCTCCAGAGCGGCCGTACCGGTGAGCGCGGCGTCCGGCCGGACGGGCGCGGCGGGGTCGGCGCTGGCGGACGGGGCGGCGAGCGCGCTCACGGAGGCACGGAAATGCTCGTCGAGCTCCTGGGGGGTGGTCACACCCCAGAATGACCGACGAGGGCACCCGGATGCCACTCTGCGTCTTGGCTCCCTAGCCAAAAGTACGCATATGGCAAGTGCGTCAGCCGGCGACGAAGGAGAGCCGGACCTGGCGGGTGGGGTTGTCGCCGTTGGGGTCGACGAGGCAGATCGACTGCCACGTGCCCAGCGCGATGCGGCCGCCGATAACGGGCAGGGTCGCGTGGGGCGGGATGAACGCCGGCAGGACGTGGTCGCGGCCGTGCCCCGGGGAGCCGTGCCGGTGGCGCCAGCGGTTGTCGGTCGGCAGCAGGTCATCGATGGCGGTGAGCAGGTCGTCGTCCGAGCCGGCGCCGGTTTCCAGGATGGCCACGCCGGCCGTGGCGTGCGGGACGAAGACGTTGACCAGACCGTCGCCGAGATCTCGGACAAACCCGGCCACTTCGGCCGTGAGGTCGACCACGCAGGGCGCGCTTCCCGTGCGTACCGTCAGAATTGTCATCTCCACGGACCGGGAGTCTGCCACGGGCCGCAATGTCGCGGACCTGGTTTTAAGTTACCGAACGGTACATGTGTTCGTCGTCGCGTTGCGGGCCCGTCGGCGTGACGATGGATACGTCGAGGGGGCAGGATGGCAGTAGAGGGTCCTCCCCACACCACGCCCACCGTCGGCCACGAACCGGCGGGGACATACGACGAAGGAACGCCTGTGGCCACCGAACGCAAGCGACCGGTGATCAGCGATGGCCTGCCGAGCCAGCTGCCGGACATCGATCCCGAGGAGACCTCGGAGTGGATCGATTCGCTCGACGGCGTGATCGACGCGGCTGGGGCGAAACGCGCCCGGTACATCATGCTGCGCCTGCTGGAACGCGCCCGCGAGCGCCAGGTTGGCGTGCCGCCGCTCACCACCACCGACTACATCAACACGATCCCGCCGGAGCGCGAACCCTGGTTCCCCGGCGACGAGAACGTGGAGCGGCGCATCCGCGCCTACATCCGGTGGAACGCCGCCATGATGGTGCACCGCGCGCAGCGGCCGGGCATCGGCGTGGGCGGGCACATTTCCACCTTCGCCAGCTCGGCGAGCCTCTACGAGGTGGGCTTCAACCACTTCTTCCGGGGCAAGGACCACCCGGGCGGCGGCGACCACGTCTTCTTCCAGGGGCACGCGTCCCCCGGCATGTACGCGCGAGCGTTCGTGGAGGGCCGCCTGTCCGACCATCAGCTCGACGGGTTCCGCCAGGAGCTGTCGCACGCCGGCCTGGGGGGCGGCCTGCCGTCGTACCCGCACCCGCGGCTCATGCCGGACTTCTGGGAGTTCCCGACGGTCTCCATGGGCCTCGGCGGCATCAACGCCGTCTACCAGGCCCGGTTCAACCGCTACCTGCACCACCGGGGCATCAAGGACACCAGCCAGCAGCACGTGTGGGCGTTCCTCGGCGACGGCGAGATGGACGAGCCGGAGTCGATCGCCGGCCTGAGCCTGGCAGCCCGCGAGGAGCTGGACAACCTCACCTTCGTGATCAACTGCAACCTGCAGCGCCTCGACGGTCCGGTACGCGGCAACGGCAAGGTCATCCAGGAGCTGGAGGCCTTCTTCCGCGGCGCCGGCTGGAACGTGATCAAGGTTGTCTGGGGCCGCGAGTGGGACCCGCTGCTCGCCGCCGACACCGACGGCGCGCTGGTCAACCTCATGAACACCACGCCCGACGGTGACTACCAGACGTACAAGGCCGAGTCCGGCGCGTACGTGCGGGAGCACTTCTTCGGCCGCGACCAGCGCACCCGCAAGCTCGTCGAGCACATGACCGACGACGAGATCTGGGGCCTCAAGCGCGGCGGCCACGACTACCGCAAGCTGTACGCGGCGTACAAGGCGGCCACGGAGCACACCGGCCAGCCGACCGTCATCCTCGCCAAGACCATCAAGGGCTGGACGCTCGGCTCCAGCTTCGAGGGCCGCAACGCGACCCACCAGATGAAGAAGCTGACGCTGGCCGACCTCAAGTCGTTCCGCGACCGGCTCTACCTGGACGTACCCGACGAGGTACTCGAGGCCGACCCCTACCAGCCGCCGTACCTCAAGCCGTCCGACGAGGAGATGGCGTACCTGAAGGAGCGGCGCGCGTCGCTCGGCGGGTCGATCCCGTCGCGGCGCACGACGACGATCCCGCTGAACCTTCCCGAGCACAAGGCCTACGCCGAGCTCAAGAAGGGCTCCGGCAAGCAGAAGGTCGCCACGACGATGGCGTTCGTGCGCCTGCTCAAGGACCTCATGAAGGACAAGGAGATCGGCAAGCGTTGGGTGCCGATCATCCCGGACGAGGCCCGCACCTTCGGCATGGACTCGCTGTTCCCGACCGCGAAGATCTACTCGCCGCACGGGCAGAACTACACGCCGGTCGACCGGGAGCTGTTCCTGTCCTACCGGGAGGCGACGACCGGCCAGATCCTGCACGAGGGCATCGACGAGGCCGGCTCGGTCGCGTCGTTCACCGCGGTGGGCTCCAGCTACGCCACGCACGGCGAGCCGATGATCCCGGTCTACATCTTCTACTCGATGTTCGGCTTCCAGCGCACCGCGGACGCGCTGTGGGCCGCCGCCGACCAGATGGCGCGCGGCTTCCTGCTGGGCGCCACCGCCGGGCGCACCACGCTCAACGGCGAGGGCCTGCAGCACGAGGACGGGCACTCGCTGCTCATCGCGGCTACGAACCCGGCCGTCGTCGCGTACGACCCGGCGTTCGGCTTCGAGATCTCGCACATCGTCGAGGACGCGCTCAGGCGCATGTTCGGCGAGAACCCGGAGAACATCTTCTACTACCTGACCGTCTACAACGAGCCGATCCACCAGCCGGTCGAGCCGGAGAACGTGGACGTGCAGGGTTTGTTGAAGGGCCTTTACCGGTACGCTCCGGCGCCGGCGATCGAGCCGTCCGCCGCTCACGCCGGTGTGCCCCGGGCGCAGATCCTCGCCGCCGGCACGGGCATGCAGTGGGCGCTCAAGGCGCAGGACCTGCTCGCCACCGACTGGGGCGTGGCCGCCGACGTCTGGTCCGCCACCTCCTGGACGGAGCTTCGCCGCGACGCCGTCGAGGTCGAGGAGTGGAACCTCATGCACCCCGACGCGGAGCCGCGCCAGCCGTACGTGACACAGGCGCTGGGCGGCACGGAGGGCCCGGTCGTCGCCGTCAGCGACTTCATGCGGGCCGTCCCGGACCTCATCTCGCGCTGGGTGCCCGGCGACTACGTGTCGCTCGGCACGGACGGCTTCGGCCTGTCCGACACCCGCCACGCGCTGCGCCGCCACTTCCACGTGGACGCGGAGACCATCGTGGTGGCCACGCTGCGCGAACTCGCGCGGCGCGGCGAGGTGCCGGCGTCCGCGCCGTCGGACGCCTTCCGCAAGTACGCGATCGACGACGTGACGGCCGCCCCGGTGGGCGAAACCGGCGGCGACTCCTGAGTCATCGGTAGCAGTACAGCGGCCGCTGCCCGACGGGGCGGCGGCCGCTGTGCGTTACGGCGCATGCCCACCCGCCGCTGTGCGTTACGGCGCATGCCCACCCGCCGCTGTGCGTTACGGCGCATGCCC